>CALVTO010000001.1 GCA_944362705.1 uncultured Clostridia bacterium
ATTTATAAGGCTTTTAGCGATTTTTGTTTATGGAGCTTATGATGGGACTCGAACCCATGACCTCAGCCTTACCAAGGCTGTGCGCTACCTGCTGCGCCACATAAGCATAAGCCCAAAATGGGCAAATTTGATTAAATTTTTTAGTCTTTTTTAGGCGCTAAAATTTCCTTACCAAGGCGGTGCGCTACCGACTGTGCCACATCAGCATAGGGAAGGAAGAATATCTTCCAACAACTATTTTTCTTTACTTTCGGTTGGTAAAGAAGTGTACTGTTTATTTTGCGCAAGGGCTACAAACTCATAACCAGCCACTTGCAACGCTTCTGCATCTTTTGCAGAAACAAAGCGTGGTTCGTAATAGTTCTCCTGCGTCATACGTTCTAATTCTTCACCGCCAAGGGTAGGCCTGCCTTTTACAATTTTGCAGTGGAAAAAGTGTGACCTTGTATCTTGATATTCCTGACTGCCTACATAGCCTAAAATTTGAATATCTACGTTTAGTTCTTCTTTTAATTCGCGAATAACGGTTTCTTCTAAGGTTTCACCTTGGTCTTGACCACCACCAGGAATAACGTAATATTTTCTTGTATTGCCTTCTTTTATTTTACGGCGAAACATGGTTAAAACGTTACCGTTTTCTATAATAATTGCTCTAGCACTAATTCTCATTGGTTTTCCTCCATAAAATGTTTATGTTTTATGCCAAAATAACTGTCTAGCGCAAACATGCAAAAATATTATAAAAAAGTAGAATTATTTTGTCAATACAATTTTCATAGAATTATTGGGGCTACTTATTCTTTTTTTAAAGATTTTTTTGTTAAAGATAAGCGTAAATCATCGCCGATAAACTTAAACCATTTAGCATCTTTTGTGCTACATAAACGGCTAAAAACACGTTCGCCGTAGCGTTCTAAAATATTATTAGGGCTTAGGTTTGTTGTAAAAAATGTGGTTTTCCCTGCAGACATTCTTTCTGTAAGCAACAAATATAAGTAGTTTATGGTTACATTGTTTAACATAGGTTCTGTGCCTAAGTCATCAATGAGTAAAACCGATGGTTCTAAAAGCTGGTTCATGTATTGCTCTTTTTCTTCGGTGAATGTAGTGTGGTATTTTAAAAATAATTCATTTATTTGAAATGATGTATATATGCATGCATCTACGCCACGGTTTAAAAAGGCAGATGTTACACATTCTAACGCAAAGCTTTTTCCTACACCCGTACATCCAGCAAACACCCACGTTTTGTGTAGTAGTTTTGGGTAAGCATGTACAAGTTTTTGTAAATATACTTTTGCTTTTTGTAATTCGGCACGTTGTTCTTGGTTAGTTGCAACATCTTCTCGCCAATCATCAAACACTGCAAGATTTCGGTTGCCTATGCATGCTTGTTTTAACGCATTGCGAACGGCTTCTTTATAACAAGCACAAATGTTGCCGTTTACACGCCCTGTATCCTGGCAAATAGGGCAAGCGTAGGTGGGTTCAAAATCTTTTTCTGATAGGTGATGCTTTTGCAAATAGGTTTGTATTTCTTTTTGTGTTTGTAAGTATGTATTTTTTAAAGAAGAACAATCCTCTTTAAAAAATTCGTGTTTGGCAATATCAAACTCCAATTGCTTTTTTTTGTAATAAAGTGTTTCAAACGTTTTATCACGCAAAACATTTTGTAAAACAGCCAAAGCACGCGCTTGTGCGTCGGCGCGTTTTTTTGCGTAAGCTTGATTCACTTGTGTTACAATATCTTGTTTTGTCATGTGGTAATATCATCTCCAAAAGAATCTAATAATTTGTCTAAATCTTCGGCGTTGTAGGTTGCGCGGGTTTCCATGGTGCTTGCCGAAGGTTTTGCGGTATCGCTAAACGATTTTAGCCCTTTTTGTACTTGTGGTAGGGTCGTCCAGTTATGTTCATGAACGGTGGTTAAAAGTTTATTTACGTATTGCATGGGTTGCGTTTTACCCCTAGCTAGTTCGGCGCAATATAAAATAATAGGCTCTTCCATTTTCCAAGAATAGGTCCAGGTGCGGTAAAATGAGCGGTCCCACGAGTTTACATTGCGAAGTATACCGCATGTATCTAGTACCTTTTGAATGGCTTTATCGGTTTGTAAATTTTCTTGCAAGTGTTCAATAATAGCTTGCGTAGATACAATGCCAAGCTCATACCATTTTTGAATCACTTTATCCATGGCTTCTAGCGTGCGTAAACTATGTTTAAAGCAATATTTACTAATGGAAAGTAACGCATCTTTTTCATAACCCTTGTTAAACCAATCTAATACATATGTATCTACAACCGCATCTAACGATTGATAAAACAAACCAAGGTTACTGCAAATTTCACGTGCGGTTGCATATAAACTATCTCTTTGTGCGGTATACGCTTCAATATCTTGTACAGTAAATAATTTTAATTCGTAATATTTTGAAAGTTTTTCATCAAGTTTATACATGCCACCTTTGCGGTTTAAACTTTTTGCTGTTTCTATAATAACACCTTGTGGAAACTGCATTTGTTTGGTCCACTTTATATATAAATTGCGTTCACTTGGGTCGGCTGTGCGCGATATGCCAAGTGCTTTAAGTACCATTTTTAATTCTTTGCTCGCAAGTTCCATTTCCATAAAACGTTCATCTATGGCGCGGGTGGTGGTAATGCCTTCACTTACGTAGTTTTTTGCCGTTGCAATAATATATGGGTAATTTACACTTTCGCCTTTTAATTCTACGCAATAGCGAATAAGCATAACCAATGCCTCAGGTTCAAAGTGGTAGGTTTCAATCATATCATAGTACGCTTCAAATTCACGTGGTTGAATCATACGTCCACTTAAAATAGATTGAACTTGCTTGTTAAAATCTGCATATTTGCCCACCTGGTATTTTTTGCTTGCGCTATGTGCTTTTATAGGCAAATATTTTACTTCTAACGGATTTTTTTCAATCATTTGCACAAGACCTGCGTTTTGCCAATACAAAAATGCGTCTTGTAATTCTTGTTCGGTTAAGTGTAGTACTTTGGCCATAGAATCTAGCGCGTTGTCGGCGCTTTTCGGATTAGAACACAAGCTAAGCCCGTATAAATATACTTTTACACAGTATTCAGGAGCGCTTGGCAAATAATCATTGATAAAAATATTATCAATAATGGTGTAATTATCCATAACAAGTTCACTTGAAAAACTGCATAGTGCCATACAACTGTTTCCTTTTATTTGCCAGAACGGGCAAGAATATTTATACTTAATATTACCACGAAAGGTTTACAATTTCAACCAAAACAGCAAAAAAACAAAAATTGTATAAAAAGAGGAAACAACGTTGAAGTATTTACATGTGTCAGATTTACACCTAGGGTTAAAAACAGATGGCCGTGATAGGCTAGAAGAACAACGCGCTATTATGGCAGAACTTGTAACTATTTGTCAAACACAAGCGGTAGATGTTGTGCTTTTAGCGGGCGACATATTTCAAAATAGTGTACCAAGCGCCGAGGCCGAAGATTTGTTTGTTACTACCATTGAGCGTTTAGCAGGCAAGCAAGAACGTGTGGTGTGTGTGATTGCGGGTAACCACGATGATCCTGAAAGATTACGTGCCATTTTGCCACTTGCCATGAAACACAATATTTTTATTTGCACCAACCTAGAAGAAGTATTTCAAGTGACGCCACAAACAGGGCGGGTGCAGGTAACTGATGCAGGCAAAGGATATATTACTATAAAAAAAGATGACGATGTTGCGGTGATTGGTTTTTTACCATACGTATCCGATACGCGCATGCATGCGTTACCGGTACAAGGTTTGCCATACGATGAAAAAGTGGTTGCATATGCGCAAATGGTGGGCGCGCACTTTAAAAAAGATGCCTTTTCTTGTTTGCTTGCACATTTATATGCGCGTAATGCCCGCACGTTTGGTGAAAATGCAAACGAACAAGACAATCGCATTGGCGAGTTGCTAAGCGTAGATGTGCAAGACTTGCCACGCGCAGATTATATTGCCCTAGGGCATATTCATACATACCAATGCGTGCATAGGCGTAGCCATGCGTATTATAGCGGTAGTTGTATTGAAATGCAGTATAACGACAGTAAAAAGGGTGTTGTTTTATTTGAAGGAACAGCTAAAACGGGCGTAAAAAATGTGCAATTTTTACCGCTTCAAAGCGTTTACCCGTTAAAAACGCTGGTTGTGCGCTCTTACGAAGAAGCTGTGCAGATTTTGCAAAACGAACCCGCGCAAACGCTGATTGAGCTTACATTTGTGCAAGATAAACCTCTTTCTAGCAGCATGATTAAAGAATTAAAAAACACGTTTCAACAAATTGTAACCATTCGCTTAGAATTGTTACGTTTGCAAAGAGAAAACAGTGAAGAAATATCCTACCGAAAACAAATGACTAGCGAAGAATTGTTTCAAGCGTTTTACACAAAAATACGTGGGGTAGAACCCAAACCAGAGCTTGTTGAAATGTTTGCTGCGCTTATGGAGGGAACTGATGAAGCCAATTAGTTTACAATTTTCTGGAATACATAGTTTTAAAAAAGAAGCAAATATAAATTTTGCTATGCTTTCTGCGGGGCATATTTTTGGTATTTTCGGAAAAACAGGCAGCGGGAAATCTACCATTCTAGACGCTATGACGCTAGCGTTGTACGGTAAAATTACGCGTAGCAAAAATAAGGCAGATTTTATTAACACACAAACGAAAAAAGCGCAGGTACGCTTTACTTTTTCTATTCAATATGCGGGGAAAACGCAAGTATACGAAGTGGAAAGAACTTTTACCATAAAAGAAGATGCATCTGTAAAACAAGAGGCGCAAGTATGCTTGGTTGTTGGCAAAAATAAGCAAATGCTTGCCGAGGGTATGAGTAAAGTAGATGCCAAAATTCAAGATATTATAGGGTTTGGTATTGCAGAATTTCATAAATGTATTGCCTTGCCCCAAAACGAATTTTCTGACTTTTTAAAAAGTGAACCCAACAAACGTGTGGAAATGATTGGCAATATTTTTGATTTGCAAAAATACGGCACAAAACTTTGGGAAAAGGCAAAAGAAAAAGAACAACAATGTAAAACGGAACTCGTGGGTATTGAGAGTAAATTAGAAATGTTGCCGGTAGATATAGATGCCGAAACGTTGGTTCTTGAAAAACAGAAAAACGAACAAAACAACATATTAAAAAATTTACGTATACAGTTTGAAAAACAACAAAAAGAAGTGCAACAAATGCAAGCGCAAGCCGCGCAAACGGAAAGGTATGCCCAAGTTACCAAAGCTTTGCAAAAACTTGGAGAAGATACCCCAGCTTTGGGCAATATGGAAAAAGAAGTGCAGGAATATATGCGCGCCGTAGAAGTAAAGCCTTTGCTAAAAGAATGGGAAACGGTAGTGTATGCTTTAAATGAAGCGCAAGGCGAATATGAAGAGCAGTGTAAAACGAAAGAAATTTTAGAACAGAAAAAAGAAGTGCTTCGAACAAGCGGTCAGCAAAATAAGGAAAAAGTAGTTGCTGAAAAACAAATGCTTGATGTTCAAATGGAAAAATTGCGTGCGTTATTGCAAGAAGAGCCTTCTATTCAAGAAAAAGAGCGAGATAAATGTGCACTGGGTCAATCATCTGAACAGCTAAACAAAGAAATTCGTCGTTTAACCGAAGAAAAAGAAGCTTTAAATGCAGGCATTAACGCTAGCGCCTGCAAGCAAAAAACGTTAACAGAGCAACAAGTTGTTGTTCAAAAGAAATTACAACAACGTGAGCACGTACTTGGGTTAAAACAACTGCAAGAAGAGCATGCTTTTTTAGAAACACTAGAAAGAAAATTAAGCGAAGAAATAGATGTGCTTGCAACGCAAACCGATAATGTGTGCAAAGAGAACAAAAAAATTACGCAAAATTTGCAAAAAGAAGTAAAGCAACAAGAAATTTTACTAGAAAAATTGGGGCTTTCAAAGCACGCTACAATGGATATTGTGTATGAAGAATGCATACGCTTGCAAAAAAACTTGCAAGCCATAAAAGACTTGCAACAGTTGTTGCGTGTTTTTGAAAAAGAGAAAGATGCTCAGCAACAATTAAAGATGCAAAAAGTAGAAGAACTTAACCAACTTAAACAAAAACTTTCTGCACTTACTACGCAAAAACAAGCCCTAGAACAAAAGAAAGAAGAACTACGTAAAGAGCAACAAAAAACGGTAAAAGACCGCGACGCTGCCATGGAATACCATTGTGAAAATTTGGTTAAAAGCAAGCTTTCCATTGGCGATGTTTGCCCAATATGTGAGCAAACGGTTATGCGTAGACCTTTGTTTGAAAAAGTGGATATAGCAAGTTTTGATAAAGCCATTAAGTACTTTGAAAACGAACTTTATGTATGGGAAAAAGAATACGCCGATACAATTGAAAAAATAGCTTCTGTAGAAGTGCAAATGCAATCGGCTTACACGGCTATAAAAAATTGTGATGCAAAAATAGATATGTACACAAGGCGCACGCAAGAAACAGGGTTGGCGTTTGGGGTGCAGGTTGAACCTAGCACGGCGCAAAAACAATGCGAAGAACAAATAAAAACCATACAAAATGCATTACGTGTGTACCAAACCATTGCAGAGCAAATACAAAACTATAAAAATTGTTTGTTAGAGCTTGCGGGGCAAAATGTATCGCAAAAAAGTTCTGTACAGCAATTACAGAAGTTGTTTGATTATATAACAAGTGTCAAGGCAGAAAAACAATTTGGCATACAATCTTTAGAAAAAAATGCATCTACAAACGTACAAGACAATTACGAAACAATAGAAAAGCAATATAATGAAATTACTGCGCAATTAGATGAAGTTATACGTGAAAAAATGCGTGCTATGGAAAAAATTACGCGCATAGCAACTGAGTTGTCGGCGTTGCAACAAGAATATATTGCACAAACAACAAAAAGTGCTATGCTAGAAGAAAAAATTATAGAATGGAACACGCAAAAACAACAAGTTGCGCCAGGTGATGTTTCTGTGCTTGAACAGTTAAAATTGCATGCAAAACGCAAAGAACAATTAGAACACTTTGAAGAAGGTGCGCGTGAAAAAGAAATAGAGTTAGAAAACCAAATAACAGGCATTACCAAAAGTATGGAAATTTTGCGCATTGAAGTAGAGTCAAAACAACGTAGAGCGGATAAATTAAAACAAACGCTAGATGCTTCTATACAACAAAAAGGGTTTCGTTGCGTAGAGCAAGTGCAAACCTACTTGCAAGACGAAGCTAAAATGGAATTGAAAAAAATAAAATTTCAAGAAAAAAAGGCAAGTATTCGCGCGTTAAAAGCCGAAATGGCACAACTATTAGAAGTGCTAGGTCAAGATTTTTCGTTAAACGCTATGCGTGAAAAAGAGTTGGCATATCAGGCATTGCAACAACAAATCACACAAACGCACGCCACGCTAGCTACCATACAAATGCAACTACAACAACTAAACGAAAAGCAAGAACAAAAACAAACATTATTGCAATCGTATGCACAAGCCAAACAGCAATGGGATACAGCAAAAGAACTTTTAGATTGTTTACGTGGCAAAGCACTTATGCAGTTTGTAGCAGAAGAAATTATGGAAAAAATAACCAGCTTAGCCAATCAAAAATTGCAAGTGTTGTTTGATGGCCAGTACCAACTTATTGTGAAAGAAAAAGAATTTTTTGTTGTCGATAATTTCGACAATGGTGCTGTTCGAAGTGCGTCTACGCTTTCGGGCGGTGAAATGTTTGTGGTTAGCTTAAGTTTGGCTTTGGCTATATCTGAAGCCATTGCTTACGCTAGCGACCGCAGTATAGATTTCTTCTTTTTAGATGAAGGGTTTGGCAGCTTAGATAAAGACCTGCGCGAAGTGGTTATGCAGTCTTTAAAACGCCTTGCTGATAAAAACTTTACCATTGGGTTTATAAGTCACGTGCCAGAACTGCAAGAACAAATGCAAACCAAACTACTTGTGTCTAAACCAAGCGAGGCTATGGGCAGTGTGGTTTGCTTAGAACAAGGCTTGTAAATAATTATATTTATACAAAGGGAAGCGTTTGCTTCCTTTTTTTACGCATGAAGCAAACACTTAAGGCATACATTGAAACCAAAGGAGAAAATGTATGAACAAGAAAAAATGGGTTGCTATTTTATTAGTTGTTTGTTGTGTTACGGTGTTTTCTGCTTGTGGTGTGCAAAGTGCTTTGCGTAAAAAAGCAAAAACGATTAGCACCTATACCATTGCTGCAACCTTAAACGACGAAACAAAGACCGTAGAAGCAACGCAAAATGTACATTATAAAAACGAAACTAGCGTATTATTAAACGAAGTTTGTTTTCATTTATACGGACGCGCTTTTCGAGAAGGGGCTACTATAAAACCTTATGCGGCGTACAACAAAGACAAATGTTTTCCTCATGGAGAAAGTTTTGGTGATGTTACCATTGAAAAAGTTTGTGTTCAAGGTAAAGAAGTTTCGTTTACCATTGGTGGAGAAGATGAAACTATTTTAATTGTGCCTTTGCAGGAAGAATTATATCCAGAAAGTTATGTAGATATTGATATTTCTTTTACATTAACCCTTTCCGAAAACACACACAGGCTGGGCTACTATAACGGAAACATTAACTTAGGTAACTGGTACCCTGTGGCTTGCATGTACGAGCAAGGTGATTTTTTAAAAACGGCATATTATTCCACGGGTGATCCGTTTTACACGTCGGTAGCTAATTATAACGTTACATTTACCATGCCTTCCACGTATGAAGTTGCCTATACGGGCAATGTTGTGTCTTCTTCTCAAAATGCAAACATGGTTACGCAAACGTTTAAAGCTAGCGTTGTACGCGATTTTGCGCTTACGCTTTCACAGCAATTTGAAAAAGTATCTGGGGAAGTTGATGGTGTTACCATTTCCTATTATGGGTATAAAGGCGATGAAGATATGAAAGCAAACTTACAAACCGCGGTAAAGGCGTTTACGTACTACCATAAAAACTTTGGAGAATATCCATACGAGCAATTATCTGTCGTAAAAACGCCATTTATGCATGGGGGTATGGAATACCCTAACATGGTAACCATAGCCGATAGCATTGTAAATGATACTGATATTGTTAAGGTTATCGCGCACGAAATTGCGCACCAGTGGTGGTATGGCGTGGTGGGTAACAACCAGTTAGATGAGGCATGGTTAGATGAAGCCATGGCTGAATATAGCACCATTATGTTTTTAGAAGCACATTCCGAATATGGTGTAACACATGCCGATAGTATGGCAGAATACATATCTAGTTATATATTGTTTGTCGATGTAGCCGATTCCATTACGGGTAAGGTAAATACCAATATGGAATTATCGTTAAAAGAATATACGACCGATTACGAGTACACGTACATGGTTTACGTACGGGGTGCTATTATGTTAGATACACTTCGCACCACCATAGGGCAAAAGAAGTTTTTAAAAAGTATACAAACGTACTATAAACAAAACACATTTGCTATTGCGCAAAAAGGCAACTTTATTGCAGCGTTTGAAAAGGCAAGTGGAATGCAACTCGAATCGCTTGTAACGTCATGGCTTTCGGGTAGTGCGGTTGTTGCGGGTTAAACAAAAAAAGAATTGTCAGTACATAAAACTTATGCTATACTTTTTCTTATGAAATTGTGTGTGCTTGCAAGTGGTAGCAAAGGTAATTGTATATATGTTGCATCACAAGACGTACATCTGTTGGTAGATGTAGGTCTTTCTTGCAAAGAAACCGTTGCAAGATTGCACGCTATAGGTGTAGAACCAGAGCAAATTCGTGGCATTTTAATTACGCATGAGCATATCGACCATATAAAGGGGCTGTTGCAGTTTGCCTCGCGCTATCACGTGCAAATTTATGCACGCGCCGAAGTGGTTATGTATTTGCTTGAAAAATGTGCAGGTATACCTAAACAACAGTTTACACCGTTTTATCAAAATGATTTTTATATAGAAAGTGTAACAGTTTCGCCGTTTGAAGTCTCGCACGATGCACTTTGTTGTGTAGGGTTTAGTTTATATGCCGAAGGGCAAAAAATAAGCATAGCAACCGACCTTGGTTATGTAAATTCGCGTATTTTACAAAACATGGCACATGCCGATATTGTGGTACTAGAAAGCAATTACGATACATCAAAACTTATGTCGGGGCCGTACCCTTATGCAACCAAAGTGCGTATTCGTTCCAATAAAGGGCATTTATCGAACGAAGATTGCGCCGATGCCATAGCACAACTTTGTCAGGGTGGAACAAAAACGTTTTTGCTTGCCCACATGAGTGAAAATAATAACACAGAAGAAATTGCTTTATATGTTACCGCATCGGCTTTGTATAGAGCAGGTGTACCAGTGCAACAAATCTATTTAGAAGTGGCAAAACAACATTCGGTAGGTAAACTATTTGAAATAAAAAAAGGGGAAGGTTATGACCAATTTGAAGAATGAAGCAAACATAAAACCCATCAAGCGTTTAGAATTTAACGAGCGTGATGCAAGCATTGGTTCTATTGTGTTTGTGTTGTTACAATATGGCTTTTTAATTTTATTTTCTATGCTTATATCCGCAGGGCTTTTGTATACAGATGTGGTTAGCACCATTGCGTCGGTATTGTTAGAAGGAATGTTTGTGGTTACCGTTTGGGTGGTTGCGCGTGCACAGCGGGTTTCTTGGGTGCATGCAACCACACTAAACAAAAAACCACAAGGCATACATTTTGCTTGGGCAGTGCTACTGGCGTTGGTTTGTTTATTCTGCTTTACAGCACTTACCAATGCGTTTTTAGACATTCTTGTACGCTTGGGGTATGCAACAAGTGATATGCAAAACCCAGACAGCGCGCTTACCGTTACTACCTTTGGCCAACTTGTTTTATATACATTTACCATTGCGCTTGTTCCAGCATTTACTGAAGAACTTTTATTCCGTGGCTTGTTGTATAAAGGCTTTTCTACCTTAGGTAAGCATGCGGGTGTATGGTTAAGTGCGGTGTTCTTTATGCTTATGCATGGTTCACCCGATCAAACGGTGCACCAACTTATTTTGGGTGTGGTTTTAGGGTATACATTTATGGTTACGGGCAGTATTTATATACCTATGTTTATTCACTTTTTAAATAATTTTATTGTACTCGTTATCAATTATATGGCGTACGCTTCGGGCGCCATGAGCGCTGTGGGAGAAGAAGCTTTTACTACAAGCGCGTCTTTGCTATTTACTATTTTACAAGGTGTATTGCTTGCCGTATTGGGTGGCGTTATTATTTATTTTGTATTACAACATTTATATCGTAAACAAAAAGCTTCTATTGTACAGCAGGCGGAACCCAACGAAGTTTCAACGCCTACGAAAGTTTCTGCAGGCAAACGTACATTAGATGTGGCAAGTATTATTTGTTTAAGTCTTTCTTTATTTGTACTTGTTTTAGCTTGGGTCATATCTCTTATTACGGGGTTTGGCGTATGATGAAAATGAAATTGGTAGCCGTAGGTTCTTTAAAAGAAGCGTATTGGAAAAGCGCTTTTGAAGAATATGCCAAACGTCTGCAAAAGTTTGTTGAACTTTCCGTGGTGGAAGTGAAAGAATATTCCGTGCAATCGCTTGGCTCGGCAGAAAATGTGATTAAGGCAGAAAGTGAAGCCATTTTGAAAGAATTACAAGGCACAGTTGTGTTGCTAGATATTCAAGGTACTATGGTTTCAAGTGAAGATGTTTCTCAGTTGTTGCAAACTTACGCGGGTAATGGTGTGAGTGCTGTAACGTTTGTTATTGGGGGCTCTCACGGCGTGAGTGCTGAAGTCAAACAACGTGCGCATAAACGTATATCTTTTGGCAGAATAACCTATCCGCATCAACTTATGCGCGTCATTTTTGCAGAACAAATGTACCGTGCGTGTACCATTTGGCACCATATCGCATATCATAAATAAATGACGGCAGAAAAATTAGAAACATATATAAAACAATTGCAAAGAACATATGAAGTGTATTGTATTGGGTTTTCTCATGCAGGGCAACCTATCTATGTAGTCAAAGTGCAGGGGAGATGCTCCAAGGCGGTTGTGGTGCAAGCGGCAATTCATGCGCGCGAGCATATTACCACAAGTCTTTGGGTATCTCTTTTATTGTCTTTACACGTAAAGCCTTATGTTACACTTTGGGTGGTTCTGCAATCTAACCCCGATGGCGTTTGCTTAACAAAAACATTGCCTTTGTATAAAGCCAACATAAAGGGTGTCGACCTTAATAATAATTTCAACGCCCATTGGGGCAAGCGGGGTGGCTACCAGCATGTTCCTTGCACACAAGGGTATATTGGTACTTGTGCAGAAAGTGAGCCCGAAACACAGGCGCTGGTTCGGTTTACAAAAAAGGTGCAACCTGTACTTACATTAAGTTATCATGCAAAAGGTGAAGAAATTTACTTTGATTTTTTTAACGGAATGTATTACAATAGAGATAAACACATTGCACGCATGTTTGCGGCGTCTTTGCAATATCGCATTGTGCCTACACAAAACGTAAGTTCTGGCGGATACAAAGATTGGTGCGTACAAACGCTTCATATTCCGTCTTTAACCATAGAAGTAGGCAGTGACCAATGGCAACACCCTTTAAGCGAAGGGTATTTGCCACAAATCAAGCGCAGGCATAAACATATTTTTTTATGTTTAAAGCAAGCGGTGCAGTTTTTAGAAGGAAACACACATGACAAAAGAAGAAAAATGGATGAAGCGCGCACTTGCAGAAGCAAAAAAAGCGCAAAAAAAAGATGAAGTACCCATTGGCGCAATTATTGTAAAAGAGGATACCTTGCTTGCAACAGGGTATAATTGTAAAGAACATAAAAAACTACCTACCGCACATGCGGAAATCATTGCTATAGAACGCGCTTGCAAAAAACTAGGGGATTGGCGTTTAGATGGTTGTGATATGTATGTTACGCTAGAACCTTGTTTTATGTGTGTAGGCGCATGTAAAAATGCAAGATTACGCACAGTGTATTTTGGTGCTTACGAGAAAAAATCTATGCAAAGTGTTTCTGCAACCACGCTTGCTACGCAAAATGCACTAAACGATAATACTACGTTTGTAGGTGGCGTGTTAAGCGAACCTTGCGCACATATTTTGTCTTCTTATTTTGCAGAAAAACGTCAAGATGTTGTGCCAACCATTCATACACACACAACCAACATAACAAAGGAAATTTCAAAGGAAGGGTAAACGTATGAATACATTCGATTTTACAACAAATTATACAACGGTAGAAGAAGAAATTCATAATATACAAATTTTATCATCGGGCGCTGAGGAAGAGTCTTCGTATCAAACGCAAACGCTTTCCGTACCTGATGAGAACAGTGTAGATTATATTGTGATTAAAGTACAACACGAAGATTTTCAAGTATATACCCCTACATGGGAATTACCAGTGCTTGAAAAACCTATGCTTTCTTGGGTAACCGATGTTACAAGTAGCCAAGTTACCGTGGTAAATGAAAATAAGTCTATGGGTATTGTGCCGTTTATCAAACCTTATTTAAAACAAGGGAAATATACGGTTGTTTTATTTTCCGATACTCCGCTTATTACCAAAAAAACCGTGCAAGAAATGTTGGAATTTACCATGCGTAGAAATTTAAGTGTATGCAAAGGCACGCGTAGTTATATTTTCCTTACCGAGTATATTCGTCAAACCGATGAAATTTATTCACCGCAAGTGTATTATTTCGAAGAAGAAGACTTTATGATAGCTTCTAACTTTAAGCAACTAAGTTTAATTACCGAAACATTAAAAAATAGAATTTTACATTTTCATATGCACCATGGCGTATATATTCAAGACCCATCTACCACATACATTGGGCCTAACGTGCAAATTGGTAAAGGTAGCATAGTATCGGGTAACGTTACTTTACAAGGAACGGTAGAAATTGGACAAAACACCACCATTGCGCAATCTTATATAAAAGACGCAAAAGTGGGCAGTCATAACAATATAACTCGTGCGCAGTTAGAAAACTGTGTCGTGGGAGACGCAAACAAACTAGAAGGTTGCATCATTGGGCAAGGTACCATTATGGGCGATGAAATTACGGTAAAAGCACAAAGTGTTATCGAACATTGCCATGTGCAAAATAAGGTACAAATAGGGTATGCTTGCCTGTTAAAAAATGGCTACTTTGCAGAATGTTTTATCGATAATGGTGTAAAGGTTGTTTCGCTAAATAAACTAAATAAAGTACGCGTTATGCCAGGGGCAAAAGTGCTAAGCGGTGCTACACTTGTTGCACCTGTTGTGGTAGGCGAGCAAGCCATTGTGTCGCCATGTGCTTGCGTTACAAAAAATGTAAGCGCGCAAAATCAGCAAGAAAATTAACCTAAACCTAAAAATTGTGGGTTTGCACGCGTATGCAGAACTATGCGTAACACATAGAAAAAACTAAAAAGGAAACAAACAAATGAAAGTTGTTGTAGGATTAGGCAATATAGGAAAAGCATACGAAAACACACATCATAACGTGGGGTTTTTAGCTGTCGATGCATTAGCAAAAGCCTTACAGGTTACTATCTGGAAACATAAATTTCGCGCTATGGTTGCCGAATGTATGGTATCAGGTGAAAAAGTACTTCTTGTAAAGCCTGAAACGTATATGAATTTAAGCGGTGAATCTGTGCGAGAAGTGGTGCAAATGTATCATATTAACCCCGCAACAGACCTGTGCGTCATATTAGATGACGTCGACTTACCAGCGGGTAGTTTGCGTATTCGAGAAAAAGGCAGTGCCGGAACGCATAACGGGTTACGCGACATTGTGCAAGAACTTAAAACCACAACGTTTTTGCGTATTCGTATTGCAGTAGGTGGTAAGCCCGAGTATATGACTTTGGCAGATTATGTGTTAGCACCCATTAAAAATGAAGCCATTTGGCCAGCCATTACCAAAGCTGCGCAAGCAGCCCAACATTGGCTGGAGGGGGCAAGTGTTTCAAGTATTGGCCAAACATACAATATGGTTGTAAAAACAAATGAATAAATTACTTAATTTTGAAGCATGCGGTGGCGTATATACAACGTGTTTACAAGCAACCCGAGGGGGAGTTTCCTCCTCGGCTTTTGGCATGGGCAAAGTAGAGCGCGCATTGTTTTCTGCGCAAATAAAACCCAACACGTTGCTTGTTATGGCAGACTATGTTTCGGCAAAGCAAACGGTACAAGATTTGCAAACGGTAGGGTATCAAGCCTATTTTTTACCACCTGCGGTAGATACGCTTACCTATAAACGTTTACAAAGCAACGAAGACAACGCTATGCGTACCGAAACCTTAGTTCGTATGGCACAAAACAAAACCGAAGTGGTGGTAACATGTGCCGAAGCACTGTTTTGTAAAGTGCCAGTTATAAAGCGCTTGTTAGAAAACGTAGTGCGTATAGAAGTAGGGCAAGAACTTTCGCTTGATGCGTTGCAACAAACATTGTTGCGTCAGGGTTACCACCGTGAAGGCTTAGTGTCTGCTATGGGGCAGTATGCACTTCGTGGCGATATTTTAGATATTGCTCTTGTGTCAAGTAGCTTGCAAGCATACCGCATAGAACTTTTTGGCGATACGGTAGAAAACATTCATGCCTTAGAATTAGAAACGCAAACATCGGTAGGTGAGGCTTTGCAAAGCATAGAAATTTTGCCAAGCACAAGTGTTGTGTATACGCCAGAAGAAGTGACTTTATTACAAACAAAATTGCAAGAGGTTGCTTGCAGAACCTATCAAGATACACAAACCGAACAAACCATGCATCGTATGGTAGAAGATGTTTTAAAAGATATCGAATCGCAACAATATACCTACGCACTCGATTATCTAGCTCCATTTTTGCCACAGGCGTATACATCTATTTTTGAGGCTTTTGGCAATTTGGTCGTTGTCGTCGACGACGCGAAAATGGTGTATACCGCCATGCAAACCAAACAAAAAGAAATAGAGAACCGTTTTCAAGCACTGCAAGAAAGTGGCGCGTATTTAGTAAACAACAATAGTGGTTATGAAAATATAACAAATATACTTGCACAAATGCAACAGCATACACTACTTGTGCATCAAAATATTAGTCAGGCAAACCCATTTTGCTCGCCCCAACAAGTGTTTACGTTTAGCCATACGCCTATGGTGCGTTATACACATAATTTTTCATTACTTGTGCAAGACGTGCAAAATTGGTTGCAACTTGGCTGGCGTGTGAAAATTTATGCAAAAGACCTATCAAACGCGCAAAGATTACAAAAAGATTTTGAAGAGTATTCTATTTTTCTAGATGTCAAAAATTCATCGCTTGCAGAGCCGGAAAGTGCTTTTGTTCCGCAAGTTCTGCCTAAGGGTTTTGCGTTGCCCGATGTGCAGTGCGTGGTGATTGGTACATACGATATTTTCAAGAAAAAAGTAGAAAGCAAGCACTTAAAAGCTGGGCGCCAAGACGTATTTAACATTCCTAAAATAGGGGATTACGTGGTGCACGAAGTGCACGGTGTTGGTGTGTGTGAAGGTACCATTACCCTTACAGGTTCCTTTGGTACCAAAGATTTTATTGTGGTGCGTTACCGCGATAACGATAAACTTTATGTGCCTATCGACCAAATGAACCTGCTCGATCGGTTTAGTGGCGCCGAAACCCCAAAACGTTTAAGTAAAATAGGTGGTGTTGAGTTTGCGCATGTCAAAGAGCGTGTGCGTGCTTCTATTAAAAAAATGGCCATCGATTTACTACGTTTGTACGCCGAGCGCGAGCGCAAAATTGGCTTTGCTTTTTGTAAAGACGATTGTATGCAAAAAGAATTTGAAGATGCCTTCATGTATACCGAAACAGAAGACCAACTGTTAAGTATTGCAGAAATTAAAAAAGATATGGAAAGCACCAAAGTAATGGATAGGCTTTTATGTGGCGACGTAGGCTTTGGCAAAACAGAAGTTGCCCTGCGCGCGGCGTTTAAGGCAGTGCTTAGTGGCAAACAAGTTGCTTTTTTAGCGCCAACCACCATACTTTCCGAACAGCATTACCAAACGTGTAAAGCGCGTATGGAAAACTATGGTGTGCGCATTGCTTGTTTAAATAGGTTTAAGCAAGCGCATATACAAAAAAGGGCCATTGAAGATATTGCGCTTGGCAAAATAGATATTGTCATAGGCACACATCGCATTCTTTCCAACGATGTCGTCTTTCAAGATTTAGGGCTTATTATACTCGACGAAGAACAAAAGTTTGGGGTAGAAGACAAAGAAAAATTAAAAGTGAAATATCCAAACGTCGATGTTCTTACACTTTCGGCAACACCCATTCCAAGAACATTGCACATGAGCCTGTCTGGCATGCGCGATTGTTCCGTTATTCGAACAGCGCCTACCAATCGTTTGCCGGTGCAAACCTTTGTTACAGAGTACACCGAAGATTTGGTGCGTGATGCTATTTTGCGCGAAATGTCACGTGGTGGGCAAGTGTTTGTGCTGTATAATCGTGTGGAACATATGTATACTTTTAAAGAAGCGTTACAGCGTATTGTGCCATCGGCACGTATTGTGGTGGGGCATGGCAAATTAAAAGGCAAAGAATTAGAAGATGTTATGTATCAATTCATGAAAGGCGAAGCCGATATTTTGCTATGCACTACCATTATTGAAAACGGGGTAAATTTTCCTAATGCCAACACCCTTATTGTTATCGATAGTGAGCGATTTGGTATTTCTCAATTATATCAAATTAAAGGGCGCGTAGGTAGAAGCGATAAAGTAGGGTTTGCATACTTTACCTACAACGAACAAAAGGTGCTTACCGAAGAGGCAACCAAGCGCTTATCCGCCATTTCGGAATTTACCGAATTAGGTAGCGGGTTTAAGCTTGCCATGCGCGATTTAGAAATTCGCGGTAGCGGAAGCGTGCTCGGCGCAGAGCAACATGGGCACATGGAAAAAGTAGGGTACGAGCTTTATACGCGTATGCTTGCGCAAGAAATGCGTATTTTGCAAGGCGCGCAAGAACAAACGGTAGAAGATACAGAAATGAAAGTGGCACTCGATGCCTTTATTGCCGAAACGTATATCACCGATGCCGAAAACCGCATGACGGCATACAAAAATATATCACGTATTGCTACGCGTAAAGAATTAACCGACGCCATGCAAGAACTTGAAGATATGTTTGGTAAAGTGCCTATACAAACGCAAAACTTAATGCATATAGCGCTTGTAAAAAACATGGCAAATAAACTAGGTGTTGTACAAATTGTATGTAAACCAACCACAGCAAGCATCGTGTTTGCAAGCAAAGAGCAGGTATTAGAAAATGAATATATTGCCGAAGCCATATATGCGTATCGGCAATATTGCGCACTCGATTTTACGCAAAAAGCAAGCATCTTGTTTAAAAACCTAAGTGCAAATGTGGCAGACGTTTTACAAATGTTGGAAGAATTTTTTGCAATAATATATAGAAAACAACAAGAAAAGAATAAAAAGTAATTGCAATGAGCTATACTTTTAGGTATAATATCGTTATGAAAATGGAGAAATTAGGCATGAAGAAAAAAATTTTAGCACTTGTTATATGCTTTTGTTTAAGTTTAAGTATATTTACAGGTTGTACGTTGTTTCAAAAAGATACACTTCGTTATAATAACCAGGTTGTAGCAAAGGTAGGCAATCAAACCATAACGCGTGAAGAAGTTGTAAATATGTACTACACATACTATTACAACTACTATTATTACATTTACGGCTATTCAGAAGATGAGCTTATGAGTTTAGTGTACGATTCTTTAGTTACGCGTAAAGTTATTTTAGAAGAAGCAAAGCAAATCATTCAATTAAAAAATTCTGAAGTGAACGAACTTTGGGAACAAGTTTACGAAAATATGCAAGATACGCTCGATAGTAAAGTAAAAACCATGTTAGAAAACGATGGGTACGATGAAGAAAGCGATCTTTATAAAGAATATTTTCCAGAAGAAGAAAGCAGTACAAAATACATTTACAAACTATACGAGCTTGAAACTTTGCCAAAGCCAGATTATACAAACTTTAATCCTAACGACGTAGAATTAAGCGCAAGCAATAATGTTTTGCCAAAAGAAGAAGATTACACCAAAGACTATATGTTAAAAGCATATAAAGAATGGGTAACCGAACTCATTCAGTCTGCACGTTTAGCTGGTAAAAGCACAAACGTTACCGACGTATTGCAAGCCGAGTTAGATAGGCAATATAAAGTGTTTGAAGAAAGCAAATATATTGAAAAATACCAAGAATATATAGAAGGTCAAAATCTTTCTATTGGAAACGAAACCGAAGCTGCCAAGCTTGTACTAGAAAAATACGAAATGCTTTTAACGGCCGACCAGCAAACCTATGGCTTACTTGGCAATTACGAAACGACTATGAACGGCACCGATAATGATAACTTGGTGTTATATCACAATCCAAACAGTCAAGGTTATTTCCAAGTGCAACACATTTTAGTTAGTTTTACCGCTGAGCAAAAGAAAGTGCTTGAAAGCATGGATGGTTACGATGAAGATAAAGATGCCATTTACCGTGAAGAGTATTTACAAAAACTAGAAGAGTTTATGAACGATCTTATTTCTAGTGAAAATGGCATTATGTACCGCGAAAACTACGACGATGAAGAAACTTATAAAGAAATTTCTGCACAAGATAGCACCGTTACATTTGCCAACTTGCAAGCAGAACTCGATGCCCTTGTAAACGCATTAAAAACAGGTGGTTCGTATGTAGATTACGCCCAAGGCTTTAATGAACTTATGTATAAATATAGCGCTGACCCGGGTTTAATCACCGAAGATTCATTAAGCCAGTTCACAGGGTACTATGTTCCACTAGATTCTGAAGAAAACGGCGCATGGATTAAAGAATTTGCCGACGCAAGTAGAGATTTATATACCAATTCGTATGAAAACGGTTTTGCAGATGGAAGATATTATACCATGGTAGCTACTTCTAACGGTGTGCATATTATTATGATAACCGGCGAAGTGCAAAAAGGTAATTTGGTCGATTTTTCTGGTATTGAAAATGATAATTCTGCAAAAATTCAAGCTTTACAAAACACATTTATTTCCTTGCGAGAAGATAAAAGTGTATACGATTACTTGTATGAACTTGTGCTAGCCGACCAACAAGAAACCTTCTTCAACACCTACATGGGTAAAAAGGTAGAAGAGTTAGAAAAAAATGGAACCATTGTGTACTACTATAAATCATACGATGAAATCATGGGTTAACAAACAAAATAAAAAGCGTACGTATATACGCTTTTTATTTTGTTTAGGTTTGACATACCCAAGGGTATGTGTATACTAAATATAGAAAAAGATGGAACAAAAAAACACAAAAACAGCCCAAAAACAGAAGAAACATTCTGTAGAAAAGCCAATAGACTTGTCCGTAGAGCAATCTCAAGCAGAGGTTACTCCTTTTTCGCAAGCATCCATGTTCGACCAAGATATGAAAAAGCAACAACAGAAAAATGAAAAATATGCAAAACTTAAAAAGCAGGTTGCTCTTGAAGAAAATTTAGATTTAAAAGCGCAAATACAAAAAGACGATTCCAGCATTATCGATGCTGAAATTGTAGAAGAACACTTAGAAGAAGTACAAAAGTACGAAAAACAAAAGAAAAGTAAAAAATCAAAAATTATCAACTTATTATTTTTGTTAGCCAATATTGTATTGGTGGTTGTGCTTATTGTAGGTTTGTTAAAGTCTTTAAATGGCCAACCATTGGAAACGGTTATTGCTTCACAAGGCAAACGGTTATGGTGGCTTGCTGGTGGGTTAGGCGTCATGTTTGTTGTTATGCTTGCCGATGCTTGCTCGCTTTTCATGATTATTCATAAAACCACAAAAAAAGCAAGGCCAGTTTTAAGTTATACAACTGCCATTACGGGTAGGTACTACGAATCTATTACACCACTTTCTGCAGGTGCACAACCTTCGCAAATTGTGTATATGGCAAAAAGGGGAATTTCTCCAGGCATTGCCACTAGTATTCCTATTATCAAAATGATGATATACAATGCGTGCTACGTGTTTATTGCTTTAACCTTTTTTATTTTCGTAGGTCCAACATTGCAGGCAACCTCCACGCTTAATAATTTGTTTTTAATTATTTTTAAAATTTTAGCGGGCATTGGTCTTGTTATTTCATCTGTTACAACCATACTTATTATAGTTGTAGGTTCTAGCAGGGTTTGGGGTAGGTCACTTGCTCGTTGGTGCATTCGCATGGGGTACAAACTTCGTTTGGTAAAAAATTATCGCCAATCGTACGATAAACTCATGACACAGGTTATTGAATTTCAAAACTCCATTGCTTACTTGCGAAAAAACATTGGTTTGCTTATTGGGTTAATTGTGGCATGTGCCATACAACTACTTGCTACGGCAAGTGTGCCATTTTTTGTTACTATGGCGTTTTCTAGTGTCGAATTCGCTTCTACTGCCGAAGGTTTTCGCTATTGGCTAGATACGGTTATGCGTTTTTATATTGTGTTTTTAGCAGCTAGCTACATACCTTTGCCGGGTGGTACAGGTATGACAGAAGTTGCATTTGTTGCCATGTTTGGTTCCGATTTGCTCATGGGCACTACAAATATTGTTTGGGGCTTCTTGGCATGGCGCATACTTACATATTATTTGCTCATTGCGCAGGGTATTATTCTTATTATTGTAGATGCCATTGTGGGTGCTAGTCATAAGCGCAAAATTCAAAAGCAAGAAAATACGTCTTTAGAAGTGCCAAAAATTACAGCACATACAACGCAGTCGCTTACTAAGCCAACAACAAAACGGAAGAAAAAAGCATAATTTTATATCGAAAGACATATCATGTACAGATATGTCTTTTTTTATGAGGAGAATATGCTACTAGGTAATGCTAGTATAGACGCATGTTTGCAACAATCGTGGAAAGGCGCGCAGGGTGCGCATTCTTTTTTGCAGTATAAATTTGTCAAAGTGGTACAAACCATACAACAACTTACACAATGTTTGTTGCATTTGCCTTTTTCTTCTCTTACTATATGCGCAACTAAAACAACCTACAATGCCTTTGCATGCACCTTGTGTAAAGCCTTAGAGAAAAAATATCAAGTGCACTATACGTTGCTATCATGCGCGCAAAAGCCTACCGTACAAGAAGCAGAACATCTTTTAAAAACTTTACCCCAAACGACATGTATTGTGTGTATAGGTGACGCATCATTGCAGGAAACCAGCAAGTACATCGCTGGTGTTTGTCATGTTCCGTTTATCAGCGTGCCTATGCATTCTTTTTATGCTTATACATTTACAAAGTACAGCTTTTTATTAGAACGTGTTGTTCCGCAAGTATATGTGGCAAGCACGCCGTATGCCGTTTGTATATGTGAAGAACTTTTACATAACAAAAAAGGCTTGCCCAATATGCTCTCGCATAGTATTAGTTTAATGTGTGCTTGGTTTGAAATGCGTTTTCAAAATAGAATGTTCGCTAAACCGGTTGTTGCCGAGTATATACAAAATGTGCAACACATAATAAAACAAATGGTGCAACAAGTGCATCACGCATATTTACAACGAAAGCCCTACCATTCTTTTATTATACAAGGCGTTACAAAACTCAACTTTTGTGTAGAACTATGGTTTTCATCTGCACTACCATTTTTACCCAATCGGGCGCTTGTAGAAACATTATCGTTGCTAAGTGGCGTTTACGAAACAGCGGGGGAAATGCATTATCTTGCCACGTCTTTGTATGTGGCGTGTGTAAAATATAGTTTTTGTACGCAACCGCATGCAAGCGTTGTATGCACTTCTCAACTTATTGCATGGGCAAAAAAGTATTGGCGCATGCCGTTTTTAGTATTTTTGCATACACATACACCCATATTACAAGAAAAAACTTGCGCGCAACAAAAACAACTGTTTACATATAAAAAACGGGGTGTGTGGCAAGATTTAAAATCTTTAACCGCTTGGCTCAAAAAAGCATTTTTTGTATGGAAAGAAATTTCTGTAACAAACCAACAAATCTTGCACAAAGCCGTAAAAGCAAAACATATACGCATAGCGCTTGCTTTAAGTGCTGAACTTAGTAAACGGCAATCGGTATGGAATTGTTTAAGAAATTGGGGCGTATTGCAAACGTTAATACAGCATGTTTAAATCACTTAGGTGTGGGTATACTTACCTTAGGTGATTTTTTTATGAAAAAACTAAGTTGTCTTTGTATTCTTTTGGCTGTTGGTTTTGCTTCTATGTGTGCTTGGCAACCCTTGCAAGAGGTGTTTAAAAGTAACGAAACCAAATGGTATGTTACAGACGAAAATGTAGAGGGTCATTTTTTAGGGTTTTGCATGGAAACGAACGGGGCCGATTTACAAACATACCAAACCTATGTAAAAAACGGAACTATACTTGGCGAGTCCGTTCTCATTCCTTCTACTTATGCGGTGCAAAAGGTGTGTGATATGTTAGGCGCGCAAATTGTATCGAAAGAAATAACGGCCTACGGGGAAATGATCATGGCATATTCTAAACGTGTTCCTTATGCGCCTGTTGCTTTGCAAAGTAACGTCCAAATTGCGGTCACCCAAGAAGGCATATGGGTAGGTGTTCCTGTTTTGTACGGAAGTTATTAAAACCATGTATAAACACAGGCAAATATGGCAATAGTTAGGGTAATGGAGGAAATATATGAAACAATCATTTTATGCAAAGGTTAAAGATTTTGTAAAGCAACATATGTATGGTATTTTGGTAAGTTTTTGTGTGGTTACGCTGGTTTTTGTTCTCACCATAACAGCCATATCATCGCTAGCAAAAACGCCAACGCTTGATGAACCAAGCGATGAAGTTGTATCGCCGGCAGTTATTGTTTTTACAGCACCTGTACAAAATGGAACTATAGGTATGGGTTACGCAGAAGATGAACTTATTTATCATAAAACGTTACAACAATGGCAAACGCATCAAGCAATAGATTATTTAGCGCCTGCTGGAACTGAGGTAGTAGCGGCGTACGATGGTGAAGTTTTAAGTGTAGAAAATACTATGCTAGAAGGCGTCATTATAACCATTCAACACGAGCAAAACCTTGTTACAAAATATGCGTCTTTAGATGAAACAACAGCGGTAAAAAAAGGAGATAAAGTTACCAAAGGCCAAGTGATAGGCAAAGTAGGAACAACGGCCATGAATGAAGTTGAAGAAGGTCCACATGTGCACTTTGAAGTATGGTTAAAAGATGCGCTTGTCGATCCAACCAATTATTTAACCGACGGTAAAAAATAAAGGAAAATGTATGGAAACATACATTTTTTCTTTGTAAAAACATATCCTTTTGCTATACTAATACAAAAGAGGTGAGAGGTATGCGTAAAACAAAAATTGTTTGTACATTAGGTCCATCCATTCAAACATACGAAGATGTTAAAGACTTAATTCGTAGTGGCATGGATGTTGCACGTATTAACATGAGCCATGGCGATTATGCGTCCTACGCACATTGGATTGATATGGTAAAAGACGCCCGTGCAGAATTAGATGTTCCTGTGGCTATTTTGCTAGATACCAAAGGTCCAGAAATTCGTATTGGCGTGTTTGAAAAAAATACAGTAACGTTAAAAGATGGCGAACTTTTTGTGTTAACAACAAAACCGGTGGTAGGCAATGCTAAATATGTTTCTTTAACCAATAAAAAACTGCTTAAAATTTTGAAACCTAAGGATAAAATATTGTTAAACGATGGGCTTGTTGAGTTAAAAGTATTAAAAATTGAAGGCACAGAAATTGTTTGCAAAATTGTACATGGTGGCGAACTGTCTAACCATAAAAGTTTAAACATTCCAGGTATTCCATTTGATATGGAATTTTTAACAGAAGCCGATAAAAAAGATTTAGAATTTTGTGCAACGCAAGATATCGATTACCTTGCGCTAAGTTTTGTCAATTGTAAACAAGATGTCGAAAAAATAAAAAGTTTTCTTGAAAAACTTAATATGAACCAAGTAAAACTAATTTCAAAAATAGAAAGCGCCGAAGGCGTAAAAAATATGGACGAAATCATTGCTTCTTCCGATGGTGTTATGGTTGCTCGTGGTGATTTAGGCGTAGAAGTAGAGTTTACCAAAATTCCTGCCATACAAAAACAAATTATTGCAAAATGCAATCAAGCAGGCAAAGCGGTTATTACGGCTACGCAAATGCTAGAATCCATGACACAATCTTCACGCCCAACGCGTGCGGAAATTTCAGATGTTGCCAACGCTGTGCTCGATGGCACTTCCGCTGTCATGCTTTCGGGTGAAACAGCCAAAGGCAAATACCCATTCTTGGCGTGCAAAACTATGGCGAAAATTGTGCAAGAGTGTGAAAAAGATATCGACACAACCAAACAAATGGCAAACAACGCACTGTTTCAACAAGAAAATCTTTCAAAAAGCATGGGCTATGCGGCTGTGTCTTTAAGTTATACAACTCAAGCTAAGGCTATTTTAGTTGTTACGTTTTCAGGTAAAACAGCAGGTTTTGTGGCACAATTTAAACCTAAAGCGCCTATTCTTGCCAGCACACCTAAATATAAAACCTATCATCAAATGGCACTTTTATGGGGTGTAAAGCCAATGCTTAATAAAATTTGTGAAAACACCGATCAACTATTAGAATCTGCACGCACGCTTGCAAAGCAAGCTAAGCTTGTTAAAGAAAAAGATATCGTTGTACAAACGGCAGGCGTTCCTGTGGGCGAAAGTGCAGAAACGAATTTGTTAAAAGTAGATATAATTTCATAAAATTATTATAAATGCAAACAATAAACGTGTGCATTGTTTGACGAAAATAAAAAAAGTAGGTATCATATATATAAATGAAAAAGTGGGTTGTCGGCATTTGTCTGTGTTTGTTATTCGTTAGCGTCGGGCTAACTTTTTCTGCATGTAATTCTAATACTTCGGCAGAATCGGTGGCGGTTACATCGGTTGTGTTTGAAAAACCTTTTGTATATGCTGAGTACCAAGAAAGAGTAGAATTGCATTATAAAGTATATCCAAGCAATGCAACACCTACCAATGTTAATTTTTCTTATCAAACAGAAGTTGGCAATATTACACTTAACGAATCGCTTTTAAGTCAAGGCATTGTGTACATCAATAAACCTCAAAATGTTGAGAACTCAGGTAAAATAAAAATTACCATCAATGTCGATGGTAAAACCGATGATTGCACGGTGCAATTAAAACCGTATCCAAGCAATCTTTCTTTAAACATACCAGAAGAGCAAACGTTGTCTGTTTTGCGTGGCCAAAGCATACAACTTCCTCTTATGGTAACAAATGATTATGGCACAAACACTTCTCCTTTTGAAATGTACCATTTTACATTTACAACGCCTAATGGTATTTCCATCAATGAAAATGGTGTATTGTTTTGTGCAGAAAATTATCCTTCTAGCACAGCTACTATTACGGCAACCATAAAGTATAATGGGCGTGACGACGTTGTTTTCGAGTTTGAAATCAATGTTTTACCGCAAAAGCCACAAGAAGTAACCTTGGTTCATCCAACACTAGGCACACTTTCAACAGAAAAAGAAACATCTTGCGCTTTAAGCGTGGGGGAAACGCTAGCACTTAATGTATATGCTGCCAATCGTGTGGCTGGCGGCACGCAACAAGTTCCTTATCTTAATGTAAAGGCGTATGCTGTTGTGGCGGGTAACGCGTCTAACAAAAATATTTCTATAACGGCTTTACCAACAGAAAACGGAGCGACGCTTACATTAACATTTCAAGGTGTTACGGGTGAATCTGGTGAATCTCTTGCTTTTACTTTGTACGTTGGTGTTGATGGAGAAAAAGGGCCAATTTTGCAAGAATACACATTTGTAATTAACTTTCAAGAGAGTGTTTAAAAGGTCCATTTGCGCATTTTTTGTTTATTTTGGTTAAAAATGGCATAAAAACCATGTGTTTTATTTGAATATTTGCAAAAAGCGGTCAAAAACCGCTTTTTTCTTGTACAAATTTTGGGGTGAGTGTTGACATATTGCTTTTCCTGGTATATAATTTACGTAATGAAAAAGAAGGAGATAAACAAAATGTCTAAAAAAAGTTTACTTACATTACTTTCAATTACATGCGTTTTGGCCGTTTCTTTTATTATCTATACGATTTGTGCTGCCTTTGTCGGTGTAGATAAAAGCGAAACATTTAACCAATACGTTGTTCTTAGAGTAGGTGATGTTTGTGTTTATACAAATGCATCTTATTCTAAACCTACCAATGAAGAAAATTCTATTATTAAGGTTAATGAAAACGGTGAACTCGTTGCAAATCTTCCAGGTGAAGTTGTAGCTACCACAACCAAAGGTAACGATACATACAACTACCACATTACGGTTGTTGCAAAAGGTGCGGGAACTGTTGAAGATCCACGCGTTCTTGTATCGGAAGAACATTTAAAAGAAATGGCTACCGATGAAGATAATAACATTGTATACGCTTTATATAATGATATTGAAGTAAATGGCGTATGGGAACCAATTCAAAACTTTAACGGAACACTTACAAGTGTGGGTGACGAAGTTTACACAATTTCCGGGGTACGTATTTACGTAGATGCTGCAAAAGCAGAATCCATGAAAAATGAATCCCGTGTAAATGTTGGTTTCTTTGGTACACTTTCTACAGGTGCTGTCGTTAAAAATGTAAATTTTGAAAATGTTACAATTGAAGTTGCAACTGATATAGAAGCAAATACAACCACAAACATTTTAAGTGTTGGTGCTTTAGCAGGGTATGCAAATGGTGCCAATATTGAAAACGTGTCTATTTCATCGAACATAGCGGCACATGCCACTCCAAGAAATGGCGCAGCTGCTTTAAACGATAATTTAGCCGGTGTAGGTGGCTTTGTAGGTGCTGTAAATGGTTGCACGTTTACAAATGTTCAAGCAGATGTAACGTTCAATATTGTAAAAGGTGGTGCACTTAACACAAGTTCTTCTTCAGATACAGCTTATGTTGTTTATGGCGGTATCTTTGGTATTTCTCAAATGTCAGCAGAAAGTGAAGTTATTGGTGCAACAACCACTATCCGTGTAAATAATGCAGATGCAAAAGCATACGCTGTAAGCGGTATTGCTGGTGTAGCAGAAGTAAATACAAGCATTAAAGATTGTGTGGTTACAAACATACAACTTGTTGTGTCTGATAAAGATGTTTCTTCGGAATTTGCTCGTGATATCTCTGGTGTTGTTGGCGTTTCTAAAAATGCAAACATTAGTAACTGTCACGTAGAAAATGTTAACGTACAAGGTATTGTTAATTTTTCAGGTATCATGCAATCCAATGCTGGCTCTAGCGTAGAAAACTGCTCTTTTGCTGGTACGGTAACAGGTGCTTGGTATGCGTTTGGTTACATTGGGTACAATGGCGGTACTGTTACAATTACAGATGCATTTGCAAAACCATACATGGTAAATGCAACTTTATCTGCATACAACGCAGTGGCTGGTTTAAGTTATCAAGTAGGGTATACCGATACTACCGGAGACCATGCTGGTGTATATACTTCAACCGCTACAACACATGCAGTTGTAAATGCTAACTTAACTATGTTGCGCCCTAATTACGCAACAACATATGCAAGATATCTTCGTTTATTCGATTTATCTTCCGCAGGTTTGTCTGTAAATGTTGTTGCAGGTTCAACCATTTCTAATATCGACGTACAAGGTACAATTACATCAACTTGTTCTGTAGGCGGTGCCGTTGCTGTATTAAATAATGGTACACTTGAACATGTAAATGTAAATATCCATATGATAACCGGTAGAGATACCTACATTGTAGGTGGTGCCGTTGCTCGTTTGTTAGATAAAGGTACACTTAACGATGTTCAAGTAAACGCTTCTTTAAACGAAGGCAAAACAGAAACCGATATTGTTGCAGGTACCTATGTTGGAGGTTTAATTGGTAACATTGGTTTAACTTCAGCAAATGAATCTAATGAAATCAATGCCATCGTTAAAGATTGTGCAGTTGCTATGAATATGTATGTTAACACTTCTGTCGTTCTTGCAAAAGTAGAAACTGAAGGCGAAGAAGTTTATAAACAATATATTGGCGGTATTGTAGGCGCTATTGTTGGCTTAAATGCAGAAGTTACAGAAGGAGTTGAAGGTGCAGCTAACATTACATATTCAGAAACTCGTGTTAACTTAACTTCTGATTTGGTTTTTGAAAATGTTTCTTATACCGGAACTATTAAAACCGATCTTAACAAAACTGTAAGAAAAGAAGATGCGGAAACTACCGTAGAAACCAACGCTTATGTATGTGTTGGTAAAATGATTGCTTTCACAGGTATTCAATCAGGTACACTTAACATAGCAGGCGCTTCTGTAGAAGCAAACATCGTGGTTACATATAGTGAAAACATTCAAGCAATTACTGCAGATACCATTGCAGATAAACGCAATGATGAAAGCGTAGTTATTGTAGAAAAAAATGTTGCGTAGTTGTAAAACTATAAACGATTTCTTTTCAAATAAAAAGAGGTGCGTGTGGCGCCTCTTTTTGTTTGACACTTTTACCAAAAAATTTTACAATACAAATAAGAAATCTTGCAGTGGGAACAGGGTTCCCAAAGCAATTTCATAAAACATGTTTTTTTGAGTAAACTAAAAAAGAGTAGTGTATGAATAAAAAAATAAAAATAATTATTATTGTGGGTGTTTTGTTTATTGTATTGTCTGTGGGGGCAGTACTTGCTTTGGCGCTGTTTTCAAAAACAGATGAAAACATTATTTCTAACTTAAAAATTTCTTATGTTTACGCCGAGGGCGAAAAACAATCTACCGATTCTGCTGTATATAGAGAGGTATATCTTACTACCCAAGCGGAAAATAAAGTAAAAATCAATATTTCTTCTAATGTAAGTAATCCGCGTTTGGTTTTCCAAACTTCTAACGAAAAAGTTGCGTATATTCAAGAAGAATCTGGTAATTATTACATATATTATGTAGGTGCAGGCACCGCCAAGTTAACCGCGTATAGTGTCTCTAATACAGAAATTTACGATTATTGTACCATAACGGTCAAAGAAAATTTTGCAACAGATATTTCTTTAACCACGCAAGAAAGTTATTTTGTTGCTTATTGTGACGATAATTACAATGCATATTCACTTTATTATCAATTACAGGGCGAAAATGTCAATCTAGACCTTGTAGGTTATGAAATGAATGACCCAAGTGGTTTAATTGAAAAAGTGGAATGGAATGCTAAAGAACAAAAGTTCGATTTTATTTGTAATACAAATAGTGAAGAAGGGTTTGTTCCAGTAACTGTTTATACCTATGTTGAGCAAAATGGGCAACAGCAAAGAACAGCACAAGAAACCATTTTGGTACAAATTGTAAAAAATAAAGTGGAATACATTCGTGCGGAATTATACACCGATAACGACTTTTCAGAAGAAAGTAAAGTATATTACGATGGCAGAACGCAAACTCCAACCATTTATTTAGGTGCAGCGGAGTCAAAGTTTCCATCGTTTATATATATTCGTTTGCAAAAAGTGTATACCAATGGAGCGTATGAATATATACCATACAATACAAAAAACTATATATTCGTTACATTAGATAATTCTGAAGCTTCCAGTACCAACTTAACTTACAAAGTAGAAGGCGTAGCCGACTTAGTCATTCAGCTTACAAAATTTGAAGGAACAGAAGAACAATATCAGCAATTATATAGCAACGAAACTTCTGAGCCGGCAAAATATAATTTTGTATATTGGGATACCCGTTTCCGTTCCCCATACGAAGTTGCCGATGTAGAAGGCAACATTATATCTTACAAACAGCCAGAACAAGAAGAACCAGAATCATGGTAAGGAATATATATGCTCACGCGAATTGATCTTATAAAATACGGAAAGTTGAAAGAAATAGATTTACACGGTCTTTCTTATGAAGATGCGCGTGCAGTGTTATTGCACGAAATATATAGCGTCGATGTCGATATAGATGGGCTCATTGTTGTCCATGGGTACCATAAGGGGCAGGTATTAAGAAATTTTATTTTACACACTTTTGAACATCCAAGAGTATATAAAAAAATAAAAATAGATGCGGGAAATACTTTATTACTTATTAAAAAGGAAATGTGGTTTTGAAGCGTAACTTCACAAAAAAGCAAATTGGGGGAATGGTAATAAGAACACTTGTTTTATGTGTTCTTATTGCTTTTTTATGTGTAGGTTATTATCATAAATTTTCATGGAAGCATTATTCAACGATTGGCAATCTTAATTATTTAGGTGTGGGTGCCACCGAAGCTAAGCAACTCGATGCTCATGTTGGAGATTTACTCATTTTTTCAAAAATTGAAGATGTCTCTACATTGCAACCAGGGGACAAAATATATTTTAATTACAATAACTATATTTGTGCGGGCTTAGTTGCTACGGCAACCACAAAGCAAACAGATTCTGTTCTTGTAAAAATGATTTATACCGATGTTACATTAAACATTTCTGAAACACACATTGTGGGCAAGGCTGCGCAATGTATTCCGGTTTTAGGTGCTTTTACGGCTTTTATAAACAGCTACTTTGGTATCATCTTTTTTTCCATTTGTATTCTTGCTTATGTCGGTTATTTGTACGCGCGACGGGCGAAATACTCTTTTTCTACGGAAGAAAGGCAACTATTGCAAGAAGAAGCAAATTTACGCAAAAAAACGCGTATGCAACATGCGTTGCGTGCCAAAGTGCAAAGTGTAACTTTTACCGATATAGAAGTCGATGCTTTGTTAGGTAAAACGTACAAAGAAAACATACAGGCTTTACAAAATTTTGCTATTGATGAAAGCAACGTTATGCAAATGTCGCAAAAGTATACGCTTTTATTGCAAGCCTTGCATGAAAAACTTTTGCCTAAAGTTCAATTAACACAAATGGAAGTTGGTTATGTGTGTCGTATGATAGAAATGTTAGAACTTTTAGACTCGCTCGATGAGAACATTCGGTACCGACTTGTCGACTTAATTTTAAAATGCGATGCATTACCGCTTAAGCCAACAACGTTTACGCGCTCGGCGATTCAATTTTTAAATAAGTCTTTAACCAAAGAAGATGTATATAATTTTACACTTGTGTTTTTTGCTATTATTACAAAACCTCAGGCTATGAAATTAGAGAACATACAAAAAATAATGATTCATTATCAAAAACAAGCCATTAACTTAAACATGTTAGAAGATAAAACTTTCTTAAAAATATCAAGTAGCATACAAAACGTAGTAAATAAATTGATAAAAAATGAATCAATATCGTAAAAATTATAGAAAAATACAATAAAATATGAAAAAAGTATTCCTTTTTTAAAATTTATGTAGTATACTTATAGCAAGGAAAAAGGAGATGTTGCATATGGATATGAATAAAAAATCTTTAATTATCAGTGCTGTTGTTGTGCTTGTTTGTGTATTTGCAAGTTTGGCGTGTGCCATTATTCGTAAGTTTGATTTAGTATCTATGGTAATGTTTGCAGTTATTTTAGTATTTGCTATTGTTATTAGCGTTTTACTATGGAAAATTGCTGTAAAAAAGAAAAATGAAGAACCTGCAGAAGATCAAGCAGAAGAAATGCAAGAACAACCACAGTCAACAGAAGACAATTCTGTCGAAGAATAACATCAATTATGCAATAAAAAGGGGTGACGCGGGTCGCTCTTTTTTTATGATAAATAGAAATAATTGAATAGACAAAATAAAAAATACATGGCATACTATACGTGTGGAAAAGAAAGAGGTTTTAGCAAAAGAAATTATAGGGGAAAACGATCGTTCCTTACTTTTACCTTTAACTTTTCATCAGGTACAAAGCTCAGTAGATGAACTAAAAAAACAACAACTTTTTAAGCAAGAAACTCTTCGAAAATTACATGAAAAACAAAAATTTCATATTCGTCATTTAATCATTTACTTATTGCTTACTTTAGTTATGTTGTGTGTTGTACCTATGCTTATTTTCGTTAGCATGTTGCTCATATCTCCTGAAAAGCAACCAAACTTTTTTGGATACAGGTTTTTTATTGTGTCTTCCGAAAGTATGTTGCCGGAACTTCCAGTGGGGCAGTGTATTGTAGTTAAAAACGTAAGTTCTCCAAGCGATTTACATGTGGGTGACGATATTACGTTTGTAAAACCTTCAGACGGAACCATTGTAACGCACCGTATTTTGAAAATAGATATGGGTGAAGATAATTATTCTGTAATTACTTACACAACATATGGTATAAACAATATTGATTCAAATGGTCAAATTGTTGCCGATGCCGAAGCAATAGAGTTTTCAGATATTATAGGTAAGCGTGCTCCGCAGTTAGAATGGTTTGGTTCTTTAATTTCGTTTAGTAGAACAGTGTATGGATTTTCTATTTTAATTGCAGTGGTTGTGTTGACTATTGTGGGGGTAATTGTAAACCATTATTATTCTAATGGGTTAGTAACAGGCAGAAGTCGTAAATGACTTCTGTTTTTTTGTTTTTGTTTTTATTTTTTCGTGTTTATTTTTGTTTTGGTTGCGCATACTTATAACATGAATATGAAAAAAAGTAAAACAGCAGGCGCTGTAACCGTGGCGATTTTAGTTATTGCTACGTTTGCGGTGGTGGGAATTTGTGTGTCAACATTTTTATTACCACAAAAACGCATTCAAATTAAAAATGTATATATTACAACGGTAGAGGGTATTGATGTTTTATCGGAAACGGGAGAAGTTATAGATACATTTTCTTTACAAGTTCCGGCTTTGGGTTTAAAACCTAGTGATGCACATGCGGATGCCAATACACACATTCCGTATGGGGTTACCGATGCGCATGGCAGTGATGGTGCGTACACTACTTTTTCTATTCGTGCCGAAAAAGCTTATGTTTTACGTTTGGCAAGTGTGCATTTAAGTTGTGGTACAGAATATGCTTCGCATGTTTGTATTGCTATTAAAGGGGAAGATGAGGGCGTGAAAACGCTTGCAGATAAAAATTCCATTCTTGCTTCTGGCGACCCAACCACGCATGAAGAAGCGCAAAAGTATAGTTTACTTATATGGTTAAGTCCAGATGCGCCTGAAAGCATGGCTGGCGCTGAAATATCGTTTACTTTACGTGCAGAAGAATTAACTAGTTAGCACCTATGGGTGCTTTTTTTATGCAGAAATTTGCGTTTTTTATATAAATTGTTTACAATAGGTGTATGGCGAATTATTTTATAAAACATGTAAAGCTTTCTTCTCCTTTTCTTTTAGCGCCCATGGCGGGAATTACGGATGTGGCTTTTAGAAGCATAGCGCGTGAATTGGGAGCTGGTTTAACTTATACAGAAATGGTCAGTGCTAAGGCGCTTGTTTTTGGTAGCGAAAAAACCAAACAATTATTAGAAACGGCAAGTAATGAGGTTCCGTGTGCCGTACAAATATTTGGGCATGAGCCTGAAATTATGGCGAAGGCTTGCCAATTACCAGAATTGCAAAAGTTTGATATTATCGATATTAACATGGGGTGTCCTGCTCCTAAAATTGTGCAGAACGGAGAAGGTAGTGCGCTTATGAAACAAATAGATTTGGCTGAAAAAATTATCAAGGCGTGCGTGCAGGCAACGAATAAACCAATTACTGTAAAATTTCGCGCGGGTTGGAGCGAGGAAACTTGCAGCGCTGTAGAGTTTGCAAAAATGTGCGAGCGTGCGGGGGCGTCGGCTATTACCGTACATGGAAGAACGCGTGAACAATTTTATAGCGGAAAAAGTAATCCGGAAATCATTAAAGCATGTGTGCAAGCAGTGCATATTCCTGTATTTGCAAACGGCGATGTTTTTACAGCGCAAGATGCGTATTTGTTGCAAGAAAAAACAGGAGCATATGGGGTTATGATTGCGCGTGGCGCTATAGGTAACCCAGAAATATTTAGTGAGGTAACGCATAACGTATGTCCTTACACAAAATTGCAGTTAATTGAAAAGCATTATTCTTTTTTGTTACATCGTTTGCCAGAACGTGTTGTGGTTCCAGCCATGCGCGTGCACTTAGCTTCCTATTTAAAAGGGTATGATGGTTCAAGTAAATTAAGGGCAGCGCTTATGCAAGAGACTTCTTGGCAAAATATTCACGATGCACTTGTTGCTTTTTTTAAAGACAAATAAGATACGTATACAACCTTTTTTTGTTTCATATAGTGAAGTATATAAGGGTTTGTTTGCGAAAAAATGTCGAAAAAGCATAAAAGGCTTTGGTTAAGTTGACACAAAATTTCAAATTTTATATTATGTAAAAAAGAATGTTGTAGGTGATTATATGAAAAAAACCTTTAAAGATATAAGCGTTACTGGTAAACGCGTTTTATTAAGAGTCGATTTTAATGTGCCCTTAGATGAACAAGGCAAAATTATTAACGATGCACGTATTCGTGCAGAATTGCCAACCATTAGTTATTTGTTGCGTCAAAATGCAAAAATTATTATAGTTTCGCATTTGGGCAGGCCTAATGGCATGTTTAATCCAAAATATAGTTTAGCACCTGTGGCAAAACGATTAAGTGAAATTCTTAGCCATGACGTAAAATTGGCTACCGATGTTGTAGGAGATAGTGCACAAGCTTTAACAAGCAATATGCAAGACGGAGATATTGTTATGTTAGAAAATGTGCGTTTTCATAAAGAAGAAGAGGAAAACGACGAGGCTTTTTGTAAAAAACTAGCTTCGCTTGCAGATGTTTTTGTAAACGATGCCTTTGGTTCGGCGCACAGGGCGCATGCCTCAACCGCGGGGGTTGCAAGATATCTTCCAGCCGTTGCAGGGTTTTTAATGAGTAAAGAAATTACGGCTATGCAAAAAGTATTGCAGGCGCCAGAACAGCCGTTTGTTGTTATTTTAGGTGGTGCCAAAGTTTCGGATAAAATTGGTGTTGTGGTGCACTTATTAGATAAAGCAAATGTTGTTTTAATTGGCGGAGCCATGGCAAACACTTTTATTGTTGCTAAAGGTGGTAATGTTGGACTAAGCCGTTACGAGCAAGAAAAAGTGGAAGTTGCGAAAAAAATCTTAGAAAAGGCTGAACAGAAAAACGTAAAAGTTGTATTACCAATAGATGAAGTTGTTGCTACAGAATTTTCGCCAACGGCAAAAAGTAAGGTTGTAGATGCTTATAATGTGCCAGCGAATTATCAGGGTATGGATATAGGACCTAAAACGCGCAAGGCATTTAAAAAAGAAATCAAACGTGCAAAAACGATTGTTTGGAACGGCCCTATGGGTGTTTATGAATTTCCTAAGTTCCGTAAAGGTACACGTAAAATTGCAAAATATGTAGCTAACAGTTCTGCCGTTTCCATTGTTGGTGGCGGTGATAGTGTGGCTGCTATTGTGGAATCGGGGTATAGTCACAAAATACATCACATTTCTACGGGCGGCGGAGCAACGCTGGAATTTTTAGAAGGGAAAAGTCTTCCTGGGGTAGAAATGTTGGAAGATAAAGAATAATAGGTGGCTATCATAGCCATCTTTTTTATAGGAGAAAAAATATGATATTTGCAAATTTTAAAACTATGATGCGTATAGAAGATGTTGCATTCTATTTTTCAGAATTAAAAAAACAATTAAACAATGAGAATAGCCATGTTGTGTTTTTCCCTTCCTTTACGCATTTGCCGTATGTGCAACATCATTTGGCAGATACAAACTGGGCTTTAGGGGCGCAAAATATGGCAGACGATGTAGTACCTAATTACACGGGTGAAATTACTGCAGAGTTATTAAAAGAGCAAGGGGTAAAGTATGTATTGTTAGGGCACGCAGAGCGCCGTTTGCGCTGCAAAGAAACCAATGCGGTTGTAAGAAAAAAAGTAGAAGTTGCACTGCAACAAAAATTACAGCCTGTTGTGTGCATTGGTGAGGGTTTGTCTTGTAAACTTGCAGGGCGTACGCAAGCGTTTTTAAGGCGTCAAATTTCCGCCATTTGCAAGGGGTTGCAAGAAAGCTGTGAAATTATTTGGGCATACGAGCCTATTTATGCTATAGGTGCAAAAACCAGCCCTAAACAAGAAGATATTGCTTTGGCGGTGCGTTATATACAACGTTGCATGGCGAAATATAAAAATAAATCTTATAAAATACTATATGGGGGAAGTGTATCTGCTTCTACGGCGCATGAAATTTTGCAAATACAAGGGGTTGACGGTCTTTTGTTGGGTAGAGCAGGAACAAAAGTAGAAGAACTTGTTTCTATTGTGAGGGCATATGAAAGCAAATAAACAAACAATGTTACTTATTATGGATGGGTTTGGTATACCTACACATCCGGAAAGAAGTGCAATTACGGAGCAGAATACCAAGTATTTACAAGCATTATGTCAAAAGTTTCCGCATACAACACTAGCAGCAAGCGGACCAGCGGTTGGATTGCCAGAAGGGCAGGCTGGAACAAGCGATGTAGGGCACTTAACCATAGGAACAGGCCGTGTAAACGACCAGCCTTTGGTGCGAGTAGATAAAGCTATTTCTACGGGCGACTTTTTTCAAAATAAGGTTTTGTTACAGGCGATGAAGCGTGCGAAACAAAAAAATACAACATTGCACTTATTGGGTTTGCCAACCGATGGCGGTGTACATGGGCATATACGGCATTTGTTTGCTTTATTAGATATGGCAAAACAGCAAAACGTACCGCATGTGGTTTTACATATATTTGCCGATGGTAGAGATGTGCCACCCAAAAGCATGCAAACGTATATTCATGCGATACAAGACAAAATAACTCAGGTTGGGGTGGGAACCATTGCCACGGTTATGGGCAGGTTTTACGCGCTTGATAGAGATAATAACTGGGACAGATTACAAATAGCCATCGAAGCAATGGTGCAAGGTAAAGGCGTACGGTGCGATGATATTGACAAAGCAATTATGGAGCAATATGCACAAAATATTACAGATGAATTTTTAAAACCTATTATTTGTACGCACAACGAAAAAGACTTTATTCATGCAAATGATGAAGTTATTATATACAATTACCGTTCCGATAGAGAGCGTCAGCTTTCTAAGGCGCTTATGCATGCAAAAGAATTGCATGTATTACAGCAAGATATTGGGTGTGTGGTAACCACAATGATGAATTACGATATAGAACAAACCGATGTGCATGTGGCGTTTGAACCTTTAAATACTAAAAATACGCTGGCAGAAGTTTTAAGTAACCGTGGGTATACACAATTAAAAGTTGCCGAAACAGAAAAATATGCTTATGTTACCTTTGCAATGAATGCAGGAAGAAAGGAAGCATTTTTAAATGAAGAAAGAATACTTGTACGCTCGAAAAAACTTCCTAAGTACGATGTTTTACCACAAATGGGTGCGTATGAAATTACTAAGCAAGTGTTGCAAGCATTGAAAGAAAAAGAATACGATGTTATTGTTATCAATTTTGCAAACTGTGATATGGTGGGACATTCGGGTAATAAACAGGCAGCTTGGGAAGCGGTAAAAGTGGTAGATGAATGTGTGCATACATTAACGGAGTATATGTTACATAAACACGCGCGTGTTCTTATTACGGCTGACCATGGAAATAGCGATGAAATGGTATACGAAAATGGTAGCCCTAACACAGCACACACAACAGCACTTGTCCCTTTTATTTTGGTAGATGAAGATTGTAAAAGTTGCGTATTGCGAAAGGGGACTTTGGCAGATGTTGCGCCAACATTATTAGATTGCTTAAACGAAGAAAAACCGAAAGAAATGACGGGCGCTTCGCTTATTGTACATTGACAAGAACGAGTTTGTTTGTTATACTAAGCAAAAGAGGTGTGTTATGGTTTTATCTACAATGGTTTCTATATTAGCGCAAACGGTAAAAGAAAAACAGTTAACTATTTTAAATATTGCTATTTTGGCGTTTGTATTTTTCATTTTTTTATTAAGTGTTATTATTCATTCAAAAACAAAGAGTTCTAGCATTGTTACAAGTACTTGGGCAAAAGTTATTTGTGTTATCTTTTTTGTTTTGGCCGTTGCGTTTTTAATTATTATTCTTACGACAAAATGATAGATAAAACTTGCATTTGTTTTATAAAACTATTTGCTAAATATAAAAATCTATGCTAAACTTGTAACGATTTTAAAGGAGATAAAGGTATGCAATTATTTCAAAACATTCTTTTGGCAACAGACACAGATACGCCCGTAGCTGAATGGATTACAACAACCGTTCCTATTGTAAAAATAGTTTTAAGTTGTATTATTGCTATTTTGGCTATTTTAATGGTTGTTGCTGTGATTGCGCAAAAAGGTGATACGAATGGTATTCAGGGTGTAACTGGTGAAGCAGATACATTTTACAACCGTAATAAAGGGCAATCTTTACAAGGTAAAATGAAAAAACTAACGGTTGCTGTTGCAGTATTACTTTTGGTTTTTTGTATTACATTTTTAATTATCAACAGCGTATATCCTGGAATTTAAAAATTGGCGTTTGCCAATTTTTTTTGTATAATCTAATAAAATTTGGCCATACTAAGTATAAAATAAGAAAGGAGAAATATGTATGGCTATAGCAACACTTATTGCACTTATTTTAACCATTATTGGCGCCTTAAATTGGCTTTTAGTGGGTATTTTTAGTTTTAACCTTGTTACCTGGATTTTTGGCGTTGGCGTTGTTGCTCGCATTATATTTAGTCTTGTAGGTTTAGCCGGAATTTGGTTAATTATTATGCTTATTTTAGGTCGTGGGAAATTAAGCAAAATGTAGTGCGCGGGCGGATGCCCGCTTTTTTTATAAAGTGTTTGCTAAATGTTGCGCTTTTGTATATACTTACAATAGTGAGGTTTTATGCAGACAATACAAAATGTTTCTTATAAATGGAATATAACAGATATTTTTGCTACGGAAGAAAAATTTACAGAAGCTATACAAGCGCTAGAAAATTTGTCGGAAGAAATTGCTGGGTTGCAACATACGTTACATACGCCAGAGGCTTTACTTGTGTATTTGCAAAAAAATGACATTTTTCAGGTGCTTTCTCAAAAGGTATATGCCTATGCGAGCTGTTTTTTAAACACAAATGGAGAGAACAAGCATGCTTATGTTTTGCAAAGTCAAGTAGATGCCTTATTTGAAAAGGTAAACGTGCAATTGTCTTTTGTTGAACCAGAAATTTTAAAAAATTCAGTATCGTTTTTTCGTTCGTTATTAAAAGATGCACGTTTTGCAAACTATGATAAGGTTATTAAAGATTATATTGCGTTAAAACCGCATACACTTTCTCAAGAACAAGCGCAAACTTTATCTCATTTTGCGGGGACTATGGTTTCTGAAGACGTGCAATCGTTATTAACCGATGTGGAAATTTCTTACCCTTCTATGTGGATTCGCGGTAAGAAAACAACAATTACGTCTGGCAATATTTCAAAATTATTATTAGATAAAAGCCGACGTGTACGTATGCGTGCTAATGATTTATACAAAAAAAGCATTAAACAGTTTGAAAGAACTTTAGGCGCCAGTTACATTGCTTCTGTAAAAAACGATGTGGCTAGTGCGCGTATTGAACATTTTAAAACAACTCTACAAGCGAAACTTTTTTACAGTGAGTTGCCAGAAAGCGTATATACTTCTTTAAAGCAATCGGTGCAAGAAAACAAGCAAGTGCTTCAAAACTTTTTTACATTATTTCAAAAAAAAGTAAAGGGAAGCGTGTTATATGCTCATGATGTGTATGCAAATACACTTTCTCGCTGGGGGAAAGACGAATTTACGTATGAACAAGCTAAGGCGCTTGTAAAACAGGCTTTATCTATTTTAGGGCCAACCTATATGTCTTATGTGCAACAAGCTTTTGATGCATCTTGGATAGATGTATTTCCTAAAAAGGCAAAACATAGTGGTGGGTATTGTTTAAGCGTGCGCGATGTGCACCCATTTATACTTTTAAATTTTAATGGAAGGTTTGACGATGTTTCTACCATAGCGCATGAAATGGGTCATGCGGTGCATGCTTGTTTGTCTGAAAAGGCGCAACCTGTGGCGAAAGATGGCCATACACTTTTAACAGCTGAAACAGCAAGTATCACCAATGAATTGCTACTAACTTTGTATTGTATAGATACAACAAGTAACCAAGAAGAAAAGAAATTTTTAATTGAGCGCATTTTAAAAGAAATGTTTTCAACATTATATACACAAATGATGTATTCGGCATTTGAAGAATCGGTGCATACAATGATAGAAAACGGACAACCTGTAAACTACGAAACGCTAAATCAGGAATTTAAAAAAGCATATGAAGATATGTTTTCGCCAGCGCTTACCATAGAGCCTTTTGGAGAAGTGAAATGGGCATACATACCGCACTTTTACAGTGCATATTATGTATTTAACTACGCACTAGGGTTTTTAAGTGCTTTAACCATTGCTCGAAAATTGCGCACACAACCCGATTTTGTACCTTTATATATTGCGTTTTTATCGTCTGGTGAAAGCACACCGCCGTTACAAATGTTTGAAAAGCTGGGGATTTCCTTGCAAGACGCACATTGTTTTGATGAAGCGTATGAAGAATGCAAGCGTTTGCTTAAACTTTTGCAAGAGGAGGGTGCGTAAATGTTGGTGTTAATTAGTGGTGTTTCTGGCGCTGGCAAAACAACTTTAATTCGGCAGGTGTTAAAAAAGCATAAAGATTACGCATATTTACCTTCTTACACTACGCGCAAAAAACGCGCAGGTGAGGTAGATGGTAACCCTTATTATTTTGTGAGTGAAGAAGAATTTCAAAAAGAACAACAAAAAGGCATGTTTTTAGAATGGTGTGAAGTACATAAAGGTATTTTTTATGGAACGCATAAAAAGGTGTACGAGACTTACGCGCAACGCTATCCTGTTCTTATAACGGATATTGATGTTGTTGGAATGCAGGCACTAAAAGGGCAAAAAGAACTAGATTGCGTGACTGTGTTTATAACGGTAGAAAATGAACAGCAGTTGCGTGAAAGGTTGATAAAACGTGGAGAAAAACAAATAGAACAGCGCTTAGCACGTGCAAGCTTTGAAATAGAGCATATGCATTTATACGATTATGTAATTGTAAATACAAAGATTGATGTTGCGGGTAAAGAATTAGAAGAAATCATAAAAAAAGAATTACAAAGGAGAAAATAAAATGGAAAAAACGTATGTTATGTTAAAACCAGATGCTATTCAAAGAAAACTTATAGGACAAATTCTTACGCGTATAGAACGTAAGGGTTTGCAAATTGAAAATGTGAAAATGTTTACACTAAATGAAACTATATTAAAAGAACACTATGCGCATTTAAAGGATAAACCTTTTTTCCCTGAAATTGTAGAATATATGACCAGTGGCCCTGTGGTAGGCATGATTGTTAGCGGTGCGAATGCTGTGGCTGCTATGCGTAAAATTTTGGGCGCAACAAACCCATTAGAAGCCGAAGTTGGTACCATTCGTGGGGATTTTGCATTAGAAACGAGATATAATTTGGTGCATGCGTCTGATAGTGTAGAAAACGCACAAATTGAAATAGAGAGATTTTTTGGAACATGCTAACTGATAAATGGCTTGTTATATATAACCCCGATGCAGGCAAAGGGAAAGGGCAAAAAATTGCGCAAACTTTGTCGCGTTTTATGCGTGCCAAAGGAGCACAAAATATCATTCTTTTTGAAGCCGTTACGCCACAATATGTGAAAGATTATGTAAAAGAAGTTGCTTCATTGCAAGAACCATTTTCATGTTTGGTTATAGGTGGAGATGGAACGCTTGGTACGGTGGTAGATGCAGTGGCTTCTGCACATGCATCATGTGCCATTGCTGTGTATCCTGCGGGCACAGCAAACGACTTTGCAACGAGTTGTAAAGTTCCTAAAAGAAAAAGAGCATTTGTTCGATTTTTAGAGTCTACAACGCCACAAAGCACCGATATTATGTGCGTGAATGGTAAATATATGATTCACGCATTAGGCGTTGGTAATTTTACCAATGGCGCAGTGGTGTATAGCCAACATCTTAAAAAGTGGTTAGGCAAGCTTGGGTATTATGCAAAGTGTTTAAAAGATGCTTCCACTATGAAAAGTGCATATGTAAGCGTGCATATAGATGATAAAATTTATTCAGGCAATTATTTTTTCTTTTATATTGTCAACGCGCCTGTTGCGGGTGGGTTTCGTAAATTTGCACCCGAAGCGCAGGCCAACGATGGGTATTTTGATTTTATAGGATTTAAAGCTTGTAAATTCACCGAATTTACCGAAATCTTTTTAAAACTGCTTTCTGGAAAGCATATTCAACATAAAAAAGTGGTATATGTAAAAGGTAAAGTGTTTAATATCTCTACGCAAACCAAAAACCCTAGATTTCAAGTAAGCGATATAGATGGTAATGTAGGTGCAAGTTTGCCATTGCATGCAGAAGTGGTGCATAAGCCACTAAAAATTTATAGAAACATAAACTAAACGCCTAAGGGCGTTTTTTTATTTGTTTTTTCATTACATAAAGTAAAAATTGTGTTATTAAAATATAACAAAATATATTTAAAACGTAAAATGAAAATGTTGCATTCTTGCAATGTTATTAAAATATAACTATATAATTATAAGAGTAGAACTATATGGTTTTAATAATATAACTATAGAAAAAATTTTTAAAATTTTTTTTAAAAATGCATGTTTTTTTATTTGCAATCTTTAAAAGGGTATGCTAGCATATACACAAGATGTTGTGTGAAACAGCTAATGAAAACACAATATCTTGTATAATATATAGTTACAAGAATATAACAAAAATATTACGTTGTGCTATATAGCAACATTTGTAACCGGTAAAAATGTTGCGCATGAAAATAACTAAGGAGCGAAGAACATGTTAACAAAAATTATTAAACGAGATGGAAGAATTGTAGATTACGATATCTCAAAAATTGAAAATGCAATATGCAAAGCTATGATGAGTTTAGGCGATGGTGAAATTAAAGATTGCAAAAAATTGGCAAAACTAACGGAGTTGGAATTGTTAGACAATTTTGACAATAAATTGCCATCGGTTGAAGATATTCAAGATATTGTAGAAAAAGTTTTAATGCGTAATGGCCAAGAAAGTGTTGCAAAGTCATATATTTTATACAGAAAAAGCCATGAAAAAATAAGAAACATTTCTAACACGTTAATGGATTACAAAAATACCATGGATAAATACCTAAAACTTGCCGATTGGCGTGTTAAAGAAAACTCTACGGTTACGTATTCTGTGGGTGGGTTAATTCTTTCTAACTCTGGCGCAATGACAGCTAATTACTGGCTAAGCGAAGTGTATGACCAAGAAATTGCTAATGCTCATAAAAACGCAGATATTCACATTCACGACCTTTCTATGTTAACAGGGTATTGTGCGGGTTGGTCTTTAAAACAACTGATTCGTGAAGGGTTAGGTGGTGTGCCTGGTAAAATTAGTTCATCTCCGGCTTCACACCTTTCTACGCTTTGCAACCAAATGGTAAACTTTTTGGGTATTATGCAAAACGAATGGGCAGGGGCACAAGCGTTTTCTTCGTTTGATACGTACTTAGCTCCGTTTGTTAAGGTAGATAACCTTGATTACAAACAAGTAAAACAATGTATTCAATCGTTTGTATACGGTGTAAATACGCCAAGCCGTTGGGGTACACAGGCTCCATTTACCAACATTACACTAGATTGGGTTGTGCCTAACGATTTAGCAGAACTTCCTGCGATTGTTGGTGGCAAAGACATGGACTTTAAATATAAAGATTGCAAAAAAGAAATGGATATGATTAACAAAGCCTTTATTGAAATTATGATTGAAGGCGATGCAAATGGTCGCGGTTTCCAATATCCAATTCCTACATATTCCATTACACGTGATTTTGACTGGTCGGATACAGAAAATAACCGCTTGTTGTTTGAAATGACCACGAAATATGGTACGCCATATTTTTCAAACTATATTAACAGCGATATGGAACCAAGTGATGTTCGCAGTATGTGTTGCCGTTTACGTTTAGACTTGCGTGAACTTCGTAAAAAGAGTGGCGGTTTCTTTGGTAGCGGTGAAAGCACGGGATCTGTGGGTGTAGTTACCATTAACATGCCAAGAATTGCTTACCTTTCTAAATCGGAAGAAGAATTTTTTAATCGTTTAGATAAAATGATGGATATTTCTGCACGTTCTTTAAAAATGAAACGTGAAACAATTACAACATTGTTAGAAAACGGGTTATACCCTTACACAAAACGTTATTTGGGTACTTTTAACAACCATTTTTCTACCATTGGTTTGGTCGGTATGAACGAAGCTTGCTTAAATGCAAACTGGTTAAGGGAAGACTTAACACATGAAAGTGCACAAAAATTTACACAAAAAGTTTTAAATCACATGCGTGAAAAACTATCTGATTACCAAGAGATGTACGGCGATTTATATAACCTAGAAGCAACGCCTGCGGAATCTACATCGTATAGGTTAGCAAAACATGATAAAGAAAGATACCCAGATATTATTACGGCTAACGAAGGTAAAACTCCATATTACACCAACAGTTCACACTTACCAGTAGGCTACACAGCAGATATTTTTGAAGCGTTAGATATTCAAGATGAATTACAAACGTTATATACATCTGGTACGGTTTTCCATGCTTTCTTAGGTCAAAGCCTAGAAGATTGGAAAGCTACAGCGAACTTGGTTCGCACCATTGCTGAAAACTACAAGCTTCCATATTACACAATGTCGCCAACGTATTCTATTTGTAAAAACCATGGATATTTACTTGGAGAACAACATATTTGTCCTATTTGTGGTGAAAAAACTGAAGTGTATAGCCGAATTACGGGGTATTATCGTCCGGTTCAAAACTGGAATGATGGTAAAACGCAAGAATTTGCAGATAGAAAAGTGTACGATATTAAAAATTCCGTTTTAAAACACAAAGCTTGTGCATGTGGTGAAAAACAAGCAACGGTAACAGGTAAAGTAGCCAAAGAATCTAAAACGCCTATTCTATTTACAACAAAAACTTGCCCTAACTGCAAAATGGCAAAAATGATATTAAATAATGCGAAAGTTGTATATGAAATGATTGATGCAGAAGATGAAAAAGAAAAAACCGTAGCGTATGGCGTTAAAAAAGCACCAACGTTATTGGTACCAAATGGCAATGGGTATGACGTATACGACAATGCTAGCGAAATTAAACGTTATGTAGAAGGTTTAAAATAATGACAGATATTATTGTTATTGGTGCGGGCGCCTCAGGAATGACTGCGGCGCTCTATGCACTAAGAAATGGCAAAAGCGTGCTTTTAATTGAAGGTAATGGTATTGGCGGGCAAATTGCACAATCGCCAAGGGTAGAGAATTTTCCTACCATTACCAAAATTTCTGGAAACGAACTTGCAGACAAGTTGTTCGAACAAATATCTGCAAAAGGCGTACAGTTTGAATTTGGCACAGTGCAAAACATACAAAAAAAAGGTGATACATTTGAGGTAACAACCGATTTTGATACCTACACAGCTAAAAGCGTAATTATTGCCGCAGGGGTTCAACATCGTAAACTTCATTTACCAAAAGAAGAACAATTCATTGGGCATGGTATAAGTTACTGTGCACTATGTGATGGCGCTTTTTATAAAGGGGAAGAAGTTGTTTTAATTGGCGATGGTAACACGGCATTGCAGTATGCGCTTTTACTTGCCAACGATTGCAAAAAGGTACATGTTGTGATTATGTTTGATACATTTTTTGGCGATCAAGCGCTTGTAGATGCTTTGGAAAAAACGCCAAATATAACAGTTACTAAACAAAGCAAACTCATTGCCTTAGAAGGAGAAGACTCTTTAACAGGTGTAACCTTTGAAAAACAAAATGGCGAAACATTTACCATAAAAACCAATGGTTTATTTGTGGCAATTGGGCAAGTACCTAAAAACGAAATATTTGCCCACCTTGTGGATTTATCGAAAGAAGGGTACATTGTAGCTGACGAAACGTGTGAAACAAAAACAAAAGGGTTGTTTGTGTGTGGCGATTGCCGTACAAAGCAAGTGCGTCAGTTAACAACAGCCTGTGGTGATGGTGCTATTGCTGGAACAAAAGCAAGCACGTATTGTTCAACATTACAGTAAAAAAAGATGATGGTATACCATCATCTTTTTTTATTAATTTTTGTTTAAAACTAAAAAAATCAAAATATAGTTTTATAAATATTTGATAATATCTTCAAAAGATGTATAACCTGCACTGGCGTTAAAATGACCTGCTTTGTCGTACACAACTTCTTGTGCTTGAATAGATTTCGCAAAATCTTGTAATGCTTCAAGTTTAATATATGGGTCGTTTTTCGAGTAAAAACAAATACGTTCTTTGCATAAATTTTTAAAGTTTGAAACATCTTTTACAAACATTAATTTATTTATATTATCAAATTCAGGCACGCCGACTTCAAAATTGTTTGCACCGCTAACTGCTATAAGTTTTGCAATTTTAAGGTTGTAAGTTAAGCAATATTTAATAAGAAATATAGGTGCGCTTGAATGGCAAATAAATACACTTTCTTCCGTTATTTTATCTTTTGCGGTATTTAATACTTTCGACCAATTTTCAAAATTATGACCTTCTGGCGTTGGATAATTAAAGTTATATACGTCATATCCTTTTGCTTTTAATAAATCTTCAAGCCAACCAAACCAATTTTCTTTATTATGACCAAATGTGCCATGAATAATAAAATAATTTTTCATATAAACTCCTTTTGCTTTTATATTTTATTTATAGTATTAAAATGTTAAATAAAAAGTAACTTGTTTAAGTTATATAACCTAATACCCACGTAAATATACGTTTGTAACAAATTGTTTTAATATTTGCTGGTATTGTTCGGCTGTTTGCTTAGATATTTCAGATAATCCTTGTTGCAGGCAACCGCCAACATCTTTAAAATGTTGTAAATATACCACTTGCGCGCCCTTTAGCATTTCACCCATTTCATATATATCTTCTTCTTCGTGATGCCCACCTACAAGCGTGGTGCGAAATTCGTACGGTATTAAGTTTCTTTTTAGCAAGTTTATAGATGTTTGTATATTCTTGGTGTTTATGTTAGGAACGCCTGTAGTAAAAGCGTAATTTGTAAATGAGTTTTTAATATCCATTGCTACATAATCTATAAGATGTTCTTTTATTAAAAATTCTAGCATGGCGGGGTTTGTTCCGTTAGTATCGAGTTTTACGGCATAACCAAGTTCTTTTATTTTTTTTATAAATTCAGGCAAGTCGGGGTAAATGGTGGGTTCGCCACCAGATACAACAACTGCATTTAATACGGCTTTACGTTTTTTTAAAAAAGCAAAAATTTCTTCTTGTGCTATTTCTGGCTCATCGCCCATAACAATGCTTGCATTATGGCAAAACGGGCAACGAAAATTACAACCGCCTGTAAAAATAATGCAAGCAGTTTTTTCTGGGTAATCAACCAAAGTTAATTTATCTAATCCTACAATTTTCATAATTTTATTGTACTTTTTTTACAAGGAAATGTCAATGAATGTGCACTTTTGGTTTGTTTTCTATGGTAATTGTGTTACTATATACAAAAGAAATAGAAGGTGGTAGAAATATGCAGGCAATTGCAACGTTTGAAAAAGTATCTTTTACGCAATTTAAAAAAGATTGGGTGCAAACTTTTGGTGCAACAAGCGAGCAAAAGTTAAAAGAAATTTACGAAGCAATTTTATTACCTAAGCGCGCGACGAAAAGTTCTGCAGGTTACGACATTTTTGCACCAATTTCTTTTGTGTTAAACCCACAAAAAGAAATTTTTCTTCCAACAGGTATTCGTTGCCATATGGATGAAGGTTGGACCATGTTATTGTTTAGCCGTAGTGGGTTAGGTACGAAATTTTATGTGCGTTTAGCTACGTGCGTGTCTGTTATTGATGGCGATTATTATTATGCGAACAACGAAGGGCATATATTTATAAAAGTGCGCAATGAAAGCACGCAAAATGTACCTGTAGAAATATCTGCTGGTAGCGGTTTTGCGCAAGGCGTGTTTGTGCCTTTTGGCGTTACAACTAACGATACGGCAGACGGCGAACGTGTAGGAGGTTTTGGAAGCACAACCAAAGCCTAAAGGAGAGAGTATGATCCAATTAGTATGTGATTCTTCTATTGGAATTCCTGAGGCTTACGCAAAAGAACACAATATTTCTATTGTGCCTTTACGCGTTTTAGTGGGCGACAAGGAATTTGAAGAGGATTATGAAAAAGATTATTCGGCGATGTTTGAAGAAGTAGAGCAAACCAAGCAATATCCAAAAACTAGCCAAGTTTCGTATGAACTGTATAAACAAGCATTTGATACTATTTTAAGTAACAACCATGAAGTTATTTGTGTAACCATTGCTTCTAGTTTAAGTGGAACAAATAGCGTGGCGCATTTAGCAAAAAATGATTGTTTAAACCCCGAATTGGTAACAATTATAGATAGTGGCAATGTAGCGCAACCTTCTTTTATGCTTGTTGCATACATTATAGAGCAAATACATTTAGGAAAAACACGTGAGGAAATTGCTACTTTGTGCCCAGAAGTTATTGCAAAATGTCATGTTGTGTTTGTTCCTGAAACGTTAGGCTATTTAAAGCATGGTGGCAGAATAGGAAAAATAAGTGCGTTACTTGGTTCTATTTTGCAAATAAAACCTATATTAAGGTTTACAAATAATTGTTTAAGCATTGCCAAAAAATCGTTAGGCATGATGCGTGCTTTGGCAGACATGGTTGCGCTTATACCGCAAAAGATAAAAAAACTGTTTGTGCTAAAATGTGGTCCTGTAAAAAATTATGACATATTAAAGCAGCTTGTAGAAAAAAAAGAAAATATTGGCGCATATAGTGAAGGCTATATTGGTCCAGTAATTGGTGCGCATGTAGGTCCGGCGGTTGGTTTAGCTTGGATGGAGGAATAGTATGGCTGAAAAAATAACAAATAGTCCTTATGAAATTTTTGTGAATTGTGTATATGGTCTTATAGGCCTTATTTGCATATTATTTGCGGAAACAATTTCTTTAAATTTAGGCGTTATTCTTGGGCTTATTTTGTTGATTGGTGCTATTTTATCTTTTATAAATTTCTTTATTTCTAAGCCGTACTTAGTTGGTTTATATGGCGGGCTTATGCAAAGCTTTGCTATATTATTTGCTTCTATTTTATGCTTTATTTTTGCGCAACAAGCATTTCGGTTTATTACCGTTGTTATTGGTATTATTGCTCTTATTTCTGGGTTAACCAATTTTGTGGTTGCTATTATTAACGCTTGGATGAAAGAGCATTGTTTGTGGGATATTTTAGATGCTATATGTCAATCTGTTTTAGGTATATTACTTATTTCAAATGCCCAAGGTCTTATATACACTATCATTATATTATTTGGCATATATTTGCTTGTAAAAGCTATTATACAAATTTGTGTTGTTTTATATAAAGATGCATATAGAAAAAAATATCAAGAAAAAAATCAATTAGACCCCATAGATATTGAGGAATATGTTGTACATACAGAGCAAATAAAGGAGAAGAACGAACAGTAGTTTCGTTCTTTTTTTGCATGTTTTAGCAAAGCAAGCATACATTGAAACTATGGGAGAAAAGGCAATGTATGCATTAAAAAAAGATGATGTTTTACAGAAGTTGCAAACAACAAGAAGTGGTTTAACCGATGCCGAAATAGAACAGCGTAGGCAAACGTTTGGCAAAAATGAAATTGTTGCCAAGAAAAAAGAAACCATTGTGCATAAATTTTTTATGCAGTTTAAAAATGTAATGGTAATTATATTGCTAATTTCGGCAGTCATTTCTTTATCGCTTGCAATATATAAAAAAGAATATAACGATTTATTTGAAGGTTTTGTTATATTATTTATTGTGTTTTTAAATGCAACCATTGGGGTGATTCAAGAAGTAAAAGCGGAAGACGCCATTGGAAAACTGAACCAAAGTATGGAATTAAAGGCACGCGTATACAGAAATGGTGTGCTAGTAAAGTTGCCAAATTCTGAACTTGTGGTAGGTGATATTGTTGTTTTACAATCGGGTGATGTTATTCCTGCAGATATACGCTTATTAGAAACACATTCGTTAAAATGTAATGAAAGCAGTATTACGGGCGAATCGGAGCAGGTTTTAAAAAATGAAAATGTAGTGTTGCCCGCTAATGCACTCATAAATGAAAGAAAAAACATGGCATTCCGCGGGGCTGTGGTAACTTATGGACACGGTTTAGGTGTGGTAACAGCCGTAGGTCAGCATTCTGAAATGGGCAAAATTGCTTCCATGCTAGAAGACCATGTAAAAAGGCAAACGCCATTAGAAAAAAGTATTGCTAAAATTGGTAGAATTACTTCTTTTGCTGTATTGTTTATTTCTGTTATTATCTTTTTTATGCAACTACTTGTGAATAAAAATATGGATATATTGCACGCGTTTATGGTGTCGGTTGCGCTTGCGGTGGCTGCTATACCGGAAAGTTTACCGGCAATTATTACCATAATTATGGCATTGGGGGTTCAAAAACTTGCAAAACAACGTGCCATTGTGCGTAAGTTAAGCGCCGTAGAAACGTTGGGTAGTTGTACATGTATAGCAAGTGATAAAACGGGTACCATTACGCAAAACAAATTGCGTATTCAAAAAATTTACACATCACAAAATGTTTTCGATGTACGTGCACCACAAGAACAATCTATGAATGCGTTGGTTACGTTTTTAGCTCTTTGTAATAATGTGGAAGAAAGCCATGGCAGTTTTTTAGGAAATCAGGTAGATATTGCATGTGCTGAGTGGGCAATAGAGCAAGGCGCAACGCTAGAAAAAGTACGGGTTATGTACCCGCGGGTAAATGAAATACCTTTTGATAGCAAGCGAAAAAGTATGGTAACCGTGCATAAAGGCGCGGATGGATATGTAGCTATTGAAAAAGGTGCCTATGATTATTTACTAAACAGGTGTGATTCCGTTATTTTAAATGGAAAAGTACAAAAGCTCACGCATGCATTGCGCATGCAAATACACGAAGCAAATTCTGCGCTGGCAAAAGAGGCCTTGCGGGTTATAGGCGTTGCGTTTAAAGAAAGTAAACAAGAACATATGGATACGTCTGATGGGTTTACGTTTTTAGCGCTTGTAGGCATGATAGACCCGCCGAGACCTGAGGTAAAGCAAGCAATTGTTACTTGCAAACGTGCAGGTATGCGCCCTATTATGATTACGGGTGACCACAAAGACACGGCCCTAGCGATAGCCCGTGAAGTTGGCATTGCGCATAATGAAAACGAAGTCATAACGGGCGAACAACTTGCTAGCATGGATGATGCTACATTGCGCAATAAAATTCAAAAAATTTCTGTTTTTGCGCGGGTGGTTCCAGAACATAAAGTTCGTATTGTAAAGGCTTTACAAAGTTTAGGACATGTGGTTGCCATGACGGGAGATGGCGTAAATGATGCGCCTAGCATTAAAAAAGCAGACATTGGTGTGGGCATGGGCGTTGGCGGTAGCGATGTTACAAAAATGGTTGCCGACGTTGTTCTAGCCGACGATAATTTTGCAAGCATTGTGGTGGCGGTTGAAGAAGGAAGAAAAGTGTATGCAAATATTGGCAAAGCAGTGCAATTTTTGCTATCTACGAACGCAGTAGAAGTGCTTGCCATGTTGTTTTGTGTGCTACTATATCCGTTAGGCGTTTTCTTATATCCGGCGCAAATACTTTTTATCAATTTAGTTACCGATAGTCTTCCAGCGTTTGCTTTGGGCTTAGAAAAAGGCGACCCGCATTTAATAGAACAGCCACCAAGAAAGGTAGGGTCGCATGTACTTTCTGGGGTTCTGGGTTGGTCGATTGTGTATCAATCTATTGTACAAACGGTTATTGTGCTAAGCGTATTTGTATTTGGCATAAAATATTTTGGCAACGAAGTTGCGTCTACCATGGCGTTTTACACCATTATTTACATGCAGTGGTTACATTGCTTAAATGTACGCAGTCAACAAAGTGTGTTTGATCAAAAACCTTTTCAAAATAAAGTTTTCACCTTGTGTTTTCTTTTAACATTTGGCTTAAATATGCTGGTAACCGTATTCCCAATGATGCGCATGTTGTTTGGGTTAGAAACTTTACATGCAAATCAATGGTTAACCGTTATGATTGCTTCTGTTAGTGTTATACCTGTGGTAGAAATTATAAAAGCAATTACCAATGCATACCTTAACAGAAAACAAATTTTAGGAAAAAAAGCTTGGCATAAAGCATAAAAAAAACGGCAATTGCCGTTTTTTTATTCGTTTTTTAAAGGTGTTCGCATTAACTGTTGAATGGTTTCTTGAATGGTTGCATGTTCAAATAAGCATTTGTAAATACCTTCAATGATTGGCAAGTGTATATGATGTTTTTGCGCCTGTTGGTACATGGCTTTTGTTGTCATAACACCTTCAGCTAATTTATTGTAAGGTTTGTTTTTTGCAAGCGCTTCTCCGTAAAGTCTGTTTTGTGAAAATTCTGAAAATAAAGTTGTTTCAAAATCTCCCAAGTGTGCTAACCCAAAGGCTGTTATATAATTTCCACCTTCTTTTTCTATATACGTTGCAACTTCTTTTGCACCCAGCGTCATAAGTGGGCCTTTTAAACTTGCCATGTGTAAACCATCTAATGCGCCTGCGGCAATGCCTAATACATTTTTTGCAGCTGCTCCAATTTCGCACCCTATAATATCTGTATTTACATAAAATTTTAACAGTGGGGAAGTAAGTTGTTCTGCTAAAAAGTATGCAAGTTTTTCATTATATGCACTAACGACCATGCAATTTGGTTTTCCAGCAACCAAATCTTGCACGTGCCCCGGACCTGCTAATATAGCTAAATTTTCTTTTGGTATACCACATTCTTGTGCTACCTGTGTTAAGCGTTTGCCTGTTTCGTTTTCTATACCTTTCATGCATAATATAAACGTTTTATTGCTTATGTTATACGTTGTTACGGTTGATAAAAAAGAGCGCAATGCCTGCGAACTAATTGAAATAAAAATATAATCACTTTCTAATGCTTTTTGAAGGTTAGAAGTGAATTCTACTTCTTGGGGCATAGTTAAGTATTCGTTTTTTCTTGTTTTTACAAATTCTATAAAGTGAGGGTCGTTTTCTTGGTTCCAAGATATGGTTTTATTGCCTATTTTATGGTTGTACCATGCGAGTAACGAACCCCATCTTCCTGCGCCTAATACGCTTACGTGTAATGTTTGTTTCATTTGTTTAGTATACTCCGTTATGTTGATTTTAGTCAATGAAAATAGGTGTGTTTTTAAGATAATGGCAAATATGTTTGTTGCTTCATTAAAATTTTCACATTTTCGTAAAATTCTTCTTCGCTTATTGGTGTTTTATTTTCTAACCACCACACAGCCATTTGCATACAACCGCCGGTTAAAAATTGAGCCAATATGTCTTTGTGTATAGTTAAAGAAGGAAATTGCTTTCTGTTTTTTACAAATAAATACTTAATAGAACGAGAAATGCTTTCTGTAAATATTTCTATCATGGGGTGTGTTGGATTATGATACATAATTTGTTCAATAATTGTTCTGTTTTCGTACAAAAAATGAATGGCTATTTTTGCGAGCTGTAAAAACATTTCTTCTGTTTGTTCGGCGGGTATGTGCTTGGCGTGAAGCGTATCGAAAATTTTTTCTTTTACTTCGTCAATGGCGTAAGAAAGTAAGTCGTTTTTATTGTTAAAATAGTGATAAAACGTAGTTCTGTGTATAAACGCTTTTTGGCATATTTCCTCTATGCGAATTTGCTCATAAGACTTTTGCGTTAATAATGAAAATAATGTATAGCTTAATATTCGGCATGTTCGTTTCATGCGTAAATCTTGTTTATGTTCCATACTATTCTCCTGTAGGTATTGTACGTAATATTTTTTTATTTGTCTACAAATTTTGATATGTGTAGATTATTTCTACAAAATTATTAAATTGCATTATAAAATTGTTGCATTTTTTTTATATATCACATACCCTTAAAGTATAAAGAAGGGAGGCGAAATATGGAACAAATTTCTGTAAACCATGTAACAAAAGATTATGGCCATGGGCGTGGTATTTTTGATGTTTCGTTTTCTATTCAAAAAGGCGAAGTTTTTGGCTTTTTAGGCCCGAATGGGGCAGGTAAAAGTACGGCTATACGGCATATTATGGGGTTTAGCAAACCAGATAAAGGTACAATTACGGTACTTGGGCAAGATACATGGAAGCACTATGATAAAATTTTAGGAAATGTGGGGTATTTGCCTGGGGAAATTGCTTTACCGGCTGGGCTAACAGGTTACCAGTTTATCGATATGATGAAGCAATTAAAAGGTATGAAAGACGATACCTTTTTAAAGTATTTAATGAAAACGTTTGAATTAGACCCTAGCGGTGAAACGAAACGCATGAGTTTAGGGGTGAAGCGAAAACTGGCAGTGGTTGTTGCTTTTATGAATGACCCAGATATTTTAATTTTAGATGAGCCCACAAGTGGGTTAGACCCTGTTATGCAACAGGTATTTATCGAGTTTATAAAAAATGAAAAAAAACGTGGAAAAACCATTTTATTAAGTAGCCATATGTTTGGTGAGGTTGATGCCACGTGTGACCGTATTGCAATTATTAAAGAAGGGAAAATTGTCACAACGTTTGACGCGGCAGAATTGAAGCATAATACCAATAAAAACTATGCAATTACGTTTCAAACGGGTCAATCGTACCATGCGTTTTTTAAAGAGTATGCATCTAGTAAAGATTTTCGTATAGTCGATACATTACCAGATGAAAGAAAAATGATTGTAAATATTGAAGATGCAAACATCAACTGTTTAACAAGCGCGTTGGCAAAATATAAAATTCAAGAGTTTCACCATATGCGTAAAACGCTTGAAGAACATTTTATGAGTTATTATAAAGAAGATACGCAATTTGGAGGTGTGTAATATGGACGTAATTAACATACAGCATCTCACCAAAGATTATGGCAATGGCAAAGGTATTTTTGATATTAACATTTCTATAAAAAAAGGCGAAATGTTTGGATTTGTTGGTACCAATGGCGCCGGAAAAACAACGACACTTCGTCATATTATGGGGTTTTTAAAACCAGATAAAGGCGAAGTAAAAGTTATGGGGCTAGATGCTTGGAAACAAGCCGATAAAGTGAAAGAATATGTAGCCTATATTCCCGGAGAAATCGCATTTCCTGATTTAAAAAATGGTGTTGAATTTTTAAAATCACAAGAAGAATTTTACGGAATGAAAGATTCCACCTATACAAATGAAATGTTAAAAAAATTGCACTTAGACCCAACAGCAGGCTTAAAGCAAATGAGCAAAGGTATGAAACAAAAAACGGCTATTGTTGCTTGTTTTATGCGTAATGCCGACATTTTAATTTTAGATGAACCTACCACAGGGTTAGACCCACTCATGCGTGTTGCTTTTATTGATATTATAAAACAAGAAAAAGCCAAAGGAAAAACTATTTTAATGAGTAGCCATATGTTTGAAGAATTGCAAGAAACATGCGACAGGGTGGCGTTAATTGATAGGGGGCATATTGTAAGTATAGCCAATGTACAAGATATTAAAAATAGGCCTTTTTCAGAGTTTAAAATAGAGTTTTTACACAAAGAAGATTATGTGTCTTTTAAAAAGCTTTCTTATAACATTGTGCGCGACCAAGAGAAATATCAACAAGTAACCATTTCTATTGCTAAAGACAAAGAAAACGAATTGTTTACAGATTTAAAAAAGTACAAATTAAAATTTATAGCAGAAGTTTCTTATAACTTAGAAACGTATTTTAAAGAAAAATTAAAGGAGGTGTATCATGGTAAGTAAACCACTATTAAAACAGTCTGTTAAAGCAAATAAAATTATTTGGTTGCTTGTAACCTTGGCGACATGCATTATGCTTGCGTCTATTATTGTTATCATGGGTAGTGCTGGCGTGAGCCAAATACGTGATTCGCTAACGGGTGTGTTTGTAAAAAATGTTGTCAATACAGAAATTGATAAAAATTCCATGAATTCGTATTATTTAATAAACGAATCGATTAAGGGGTACAATAGTAATTACAGTTTAGTAAAAAATCTAGTAGAAGGCGATGCAAGCAATGTGAAAAATAGCTATGATACAGCTATTGAACAAAACCCCGAGCAAAAAGATGAGATCATTGCAACGGTTATTGCAGAATATACACCAAACACGTGGTTGCTTATAGGGTTAAGTCAATACAACGTTACCGAAGAAATGTGGAAAGGGTTTATGCTTCAAGTTTTAACCGATTATGCAAATACAGAAACCGCGAATGAGCAAACGGCGGAATTTATGGCAAAACAAGCATTTGTGCTTGTGTTATCACAACAAGTTTATGAGCAAGTTCTTGCGCAGGGCGGTGAAAATCCAAGTGTAGAAGAAGCAAACAATGCACAACAACTTGTGTATACAGGTGTAATGACATATGTTCGCCAAGCAGATGCGGGGATGGTAGGTACAGATGAGGCAAGCGTAGCTACCTTTACAGAAAATTTTGTCGCATCAATTTTATCTGTACAAATGCACGCTATCTTTGTAGAAAGTGGATATGAATTTAGTGAAGAGTACATAAATAACCGCTCTAAAAAAGCAATAGATAATTTCCGTGCGCAATTAGCGTACAGAGAAATTGACACAACAAACAGTACCGAAGTGCAAGCTTTAATTGATGAACTTTGTGTTAGTTTGTTTGATGAAATGCCAACAGATGTTGCAAACAGCTTACGAGATTTGGGAGATTTAGATATTTATGGTCTTGTTGTTGGAAATATTTTCTTCCGTATGGCGGGGCTATTGTTACCGTTTGTATTTATTATTATGTGTTCGAACAACTTACTCGCAGGTCAAGTGGATACGGGCGCTATGGCATATGTGCTTTCTACGCCAACAAAACGTCGTAAAGTTGCATTTACACAAGCCGTATATTTAGTTATGTCGCTTTTTATTATGTTTTTGTTAACTACCATTGTGAGTGTTATTGCACTGAATTGTGTCAATAGTTCTACGGTTACCATGAACACTTCTCAAATATTATTATTTAACCTTGGTGCTTTTTTAACCACCTTTGCTATCTCTGGTATTTGCTTCTTAGCTTCGGCATGTTTTAATCGTAGCAAAAACGCAATGGGTGTGGGTGGCGGTATATCTATGTTTTTCTTAGTTACTACCATTTTAGGTATGTTTGGTTCAGAAATTATTCCTGCGGTTGTGCGTATTGATAGTATGAACTTCTTTAACTATTTATCCATTATTACATTGTTTGATGCCGTTTCTATATTAAATGGAACGTTAACGTATTTATGGAAGTTTGCTATTTTGGTGGTAATTGGTATTGTAACCTACACGATTGGCATTGAAAGATTTAATAAAAAAGATTTGCCTTTATAATAAGCAAACAGAAAACACCCTTGTTTGGGTGTTTTTTTATTGAGAAACAAATATATTCGTGGTATACTGCTTTTAGGAGAAAATTATGCAACGAGTGTTACAAACGATATTAGAAAATATTCATGCATTTCAAAAAATTATTTTCAGCGATTATTTACCTAATGCTTCATATAAAAAAATTGTTTTGCGTTTAGTGCAAGGTAAAGAACATGTATATATACAAGCCGAACAGTTTACGCAAAAACAAGTGTTTCATGTAAACTTTGATTGTAACCAAGCACAAGAATATGTGCACAAGGTAGTACCGTTTTATAAGCAAGTTGTATTGTTTTTATGCGGTCAAACGATAAGTTTTCATATTTTGCCTAACGGAAAAATAAAAAAACACATACAAAATAACACGTGTGAAAATGTGGTACCTAGTTTACATAACCGTAATAAAACGTATCTTTTACAAGAAGGCGAAAATATACCAGCACTTAGAGATTTAGGTGTATTTACAGCAGATAATAAAATTGTAAAAAGTATGTACGATAAATACAAACAAATTAACAAGTTTGTAGAAATGGTAGATGAAACATTAAAAAAAGAAGACTTAACACATATAACTATGTTAGATTTTGGTTGTGGCAAATCGTATTTAACTTTTATTTTGTATTATTATTTTACGGTAAAACGAAATATCAGCGTACATATCATTGGGTACGATATAAAACGAGATGTAGTAGAGCATTGCAACAAAGTAGCGCAAACGTATGGTTACAAAAATTTGCGTTTTGAAGTGAGTGACGTTAGTAAAGATACACTAAGCGAAGAGCACATAGATATGGTGGTTTCCTTACATGCCTGCAATACCGCTACCGATTATGCATTGCATTACGCCATAATGAAAAAAGTTCCTTATATTTTTTCTGTGCCTTGTTGCCAGCATGAAATTAACGAGAGTATTCAAAAGGGTGGAGACTTTGACATATTTTTAAAACACGGTTTGTTTAAAGAACGTTTTAGTGCTTTGTTGACCGATGCCGTGCGGGCAGAAATTTTAAAGGCTATGGGGTACGCGGTAGATGTTATTGAGTTTGTCGATTTGGCCCATTCGCCTAAAAATGTTATGTTGCGTGCAAAAAAAGTGCATGCATCAAATACAACTATGTTACTACCTATAAAAGAACTTTTGGGAAAATATGGTGTACAACAAACACTATTACAGTTATTAGAAAAGGAGAATATATGAAAATTACTGTTTTAGGCTCTGGGTGCACATGGACAAAAGAACTTTCTACCAGTTTTTTAATTAACGATAATTTTTTATTTGATACCCCTCAGGGTTCGTATAGGCGCATTTTAAGTATGATAGACCTTGTAAATATTCATTATATTTATATAAGTCATTTTCATAGCGACCATTTTGCAGAAATTCATTTAATACTAGAAAAATGCAAACGTACCAATCAAAAACTGACGATTATTGCGCCTAAAGGTTGTAAACGAAGACTGTTTGCCATGTTTCGTATATTTGAAATTCCGCACTTAATTTCTTATGTAAAAAAATATGTTACGTTTGTTACCATGAAACATGGGAAAACCTACCAAGATGAAAACTATAAACTTACTTTTTACAAAATGCAACATGGAGGTTTATTGTGTTTTGGCTGTGTGTTTGAAGAAGGTAATAAAAAAATTGCTTTTTCTGCGGATACTTGTATGTGTGCATCTGTACACGAACTATTACAAAACGCAAATGTTGCGTTTTTAGATACGGCTGCCGTACAACCAAATTTCAAGCATTTATCAGTTAAAGAAGTTGCCCAATTGCAACAAATGTACCCGCAAGTAACCATATATTCGGTACATGGTTCGGTGGATAGTTGGAGCGAAGGCAAAAATATTTGTCGGTTTGTACATGATAAACAAATTATAAAAATTTAATATATAAGAGGATATAATATGAAACAAAGTTTAATATTAGAAATTTGTCAGGCGTGGTGTAAACTTAGTCGTAAAGAAAAAATTAAATTGTTGCAACAGTTTGAAGAGTGTAATGCAGCATTTCAAAAAAGAGAAGTTCGTGAAGTTGTAGAAAATAGTTCTCTTGAAAAAGGTACTGCCGCAGTTTATAGTTATGATGCACCATCATATATTTTTTTATCAACATTACGGGATGATAATAATGCAATTGATGTGTTGAGTGACGTGTATCATGAAGGTTTTCATGCATATGTGGATGATTTTTTTCACGATAAATCAGATTTATCTCTCTTTTCAAATGTAGATGCAGAAAGAATGTTTAAAGAACGTGAGCTTCAGCATTTATTATATAACCGAGCAATGCAAGAAGGTTTGTTAACGCTATTTTCCTTAAAGTATTATGAAGAAAAACTTGTAAGAATAGAAACATGTTTATATTTTTTATATAATTTATTGCAATCGTGCGAAAATTTACATGATGTAAATTGTATTCTACAGCTATATCATGATCATATAATGGGAGCTTTTTATAATTATGATCGATATGCGCATATGGTAGATAAAACATCTAAAATACAATATGATCAATTGATGGCGTTGGTGCAAACTGTAGATATTATGTTTTTTAAAGACCATTTACAATCTATAAGCACAACGAAAGAAATTCATGATGTTGTTCATCCGCAACTTTTACGACATTTTGAAAAAAATTTTAAAGTTTTTACACGTCTTCAAGGAGAAATGCGTAGTTTAAGTCGACAACAACTAACAAGAGAGTTTGTAAAAAATATTATAGAATATACAAAAGCAAAATAAAATGTAAAAAAACACCCTAATTGGGTGTTTTTTTATGCAAAACTGTATATAAAATGATTTATTTTTTGTTTCTGGCGAGAACATGTATCTGTTTTTCAATAAAGTGGTGCCAAGCAAAATGCCGTTTTGTATTTCTTCCATTTGTAAAGGAACTTCGCATTTTTTATTTATTTTATTTTGTTGCGAATTATATTTTGTTGCAATGAAAAAATTTGAAATATTAAAAAATTCTGTCCAAATATTTTGTTTGTCGTTTACATTAAGGTAGAGTGGGTGATAATTTGGAATTCCTAAGCTTTCGTCCATGATATCTTCTTTTTATTTCATATATAACATATGTGGGTGCATGTCAATAGGGGGCTTTTTCTAGCAATTGTTTTAGTTCTTGAAAAATAGGTACATTTTCTTTATACCCTTTCGGGTTTAGTGGACTTGGATGATATATGGGTATTACGGTATACTTCTTTTCATTTAAGGTTATAGGTATTTGTTTGCCAACAATGGTGGCATATGTTTTTATTTTTTGTTGTAATAAAGCCTGTGTGGGGAATTTGCCCATAGTGAGTATGATAGAACAAGGTATGTTTTGTATTTGCTCTATAAAGAAAGGGCGACAATTATTTGAGCACACATTTAATTGTTTTCTATTTGTTATGATACATTTACACATTTCTGTGAAATAAATATCATTTATCGTATACCCTAGTATTTGTAACAGTTTATGAAGTATTTTACCGCTTGCTTGTAGTTTTCCTTCCGTATTATAAAAAGCTTGATTCGATTGTATCCAACCATCTTTCGCAGGGCTTTCACCTACAATAATAAAAGGCGTGTTACCTATTTGAATACTTACTTTTGTAAGTTTTGGTAAATGGCCGCAAGCATTACAGTTGTTAATTTTTTGTTGAATTTGTTGCATGCGTCTCCTAAGGTTACTTATTTTCTAAAAACAAGCAAAACTCGTTTAATAAACTTTTAAATTGTTGTGGTAAATATGTTTGGCACTTTTTTATCATATGTTTTGGAATGTTTTCATAATATGCTTCGGCAATACTGGCCGTAATTGTTGTTATGGTGTCGGTATCACCACCAAAGGAAACTGCATTACGAAGACAATCTATAAAGCTTTTTCCATGAAAAAAAGATACCAAAGCGGGCATTATGGTTTCTAACGCATCACTTGTGTAGGTGTAGTTACGGTGGTAGCGTTCGTAACTTTCTGGGAACGTAATAAAAAATGTGTTTTGTAAAAATTGTTTTAAGGCACGTTTATTTTTATTTGTTTTTAAAAAGAAAATGGTATAACAAACAATTTTAGCGCCAAATTTCGCTGATGGAGTGTTATGTGTTGGCGTTATGCCGTTTTCAATAAGCTTATTTATTTCTTCGTAAGAATTTGCGAACCATGCTATAGGGCTACAGCGCATTGCTCCGCCGTTACCATAGCTTTCTCGAAACCCCTTACAACCACTGTTTGCCCACGCAGCAAAAGCTTCTCCATAAATAGTGGGTGAAATATCGGGGTATATTTTATAAAACTTGCGCACGCATTCTAGCATTTGTAAACTTGTGTGATTGGTGTGTAACAGCCAATCTATGGTTGCAAATGTTAAAATAGTATCATCTGAAAATTTTGTGCGTGGTGTAAATAACGCAAATTTTTTTACTTTTAAATTATATAATTCGTTTTCGTGTGTGTATGAATTTGCAATCATATCACCAATATAAAAACCGTGCATATCTCACTCCTTACATATATTTACTATAGCATATTTTTTCATGATTGAAAAATAAAAAAACAAACAGAAAATGTTTGTTTTTTTATTAAGCGGATTTTTGCCTTTTACGTTTACCGTATACGTATGTATTATGAATTGCTATGGCAATTAAAACAATAATGTAAGAGACCAGAATAAACCCTAAAATATAGGAAAGTAAAAAGACAATATAAGGAACTTTTGTGTAAATGATAGAAAGAAGAGGGAGGGTACAAGGATAAAATGGGCTAATATAAAACATGTTAAAAGTTTGCCCCGTGCTTATACCGCCTGCCCATTTCCAAATATAATTGCTTAGCATGGCTAGAGATAGCACGGCTAAAAAAACATAACTTGCTTTAAGTGCAGATTTCTGTTTACATTCTACGGAATGGGTTGCCCAAAGCAAAAAGCCAATAACCGTCATGCTTCCATGCCAAAACATGGTTTGAAAATTAATATATAGAGTAGAAGAGAACACATCGCCAGGGTAAATCATTACGGCTAAACCGCCAAAAAGCGCAAAGGTTGCAAGGTAGGCGTATAATGCATTTTGCAATTTCCCTTTTTTGCATAAACCTGCTAATATCATAAGGTACATAGGGGTAGAGCAAAATTGAAATGGGAACGCGTACCATTGGTAACCCCAAGAAGCAGTTTGCGTAGCGTTATTCCACGAAAAACTATATACAAGTTGTTTTATAATTTCAAAAATAAGCAAGAGTAAACCAACAGTTAAAACGGTGTACTTTACACCTTTTTGTGTGATTTTATGCCTAAATATAAAAATAAGTGTAATAAGGGCGATCATAACAATTAGGCATAAAATATGATACCAACCAAAAATAGTTGGGGTTGCAGATGGTTTTTGAAAAAAATAAATAAACGTTTCGAATGCGTTCAAGGCTTTTCCTCACGTACTGTTTGTTTTAGTATGTTTCATTTTTCTATTTTTTTGCATAGTTTCTTGTTTTTTTTAAAAAACCAAGGTCGTTATTGTATTTGGTAGTTTAAAAGTTTTCTATAAAGGTTTACTAAAATATGATAGTCAACAATTATTTTCTCTGCATTTGGGAATGTTTGTAAAGAAATATCTAGGTTTGCTTTACCTTTTTTATATCGTAGGGCATAGGGGTAAACCATTCTAAATTATGTAAATGTTCGTACATATGGATAATAAGTTTTGAAAATTGTTTAGCGTCTTTTGTTTGTAATTGACTTATAACCATAAAATATTTCCATGTATTTCTATTGTATACTATTGCAACTTATTTAAAATTATTTCGAACGAGAACTTGTAACAATAGATTCTGTTTCAAATCCTGGCGTTAATTTTTTAAATAATGCGTTTATAAATTTTCTTTGTTTAAGAAAAAACAAATATTGTTCTTTAGATATAGCATACATTTCATCATTGTGAGTTGCGTTTAAGTTTTCATGTGTTTGTAATACATCGGTTTTGAAGAAAGGTGACGTTTCTATAGAAGTTAACAAGGTTTTAATGTCTTGATATCGTTTCATTGAATTAATCAATTCAGGGCGAACAGCGTACACGGTTTCGTTATTGCTAGATGCGCTTGTTATATTGGTTTTATAAAGTGGGTAAGTAGGGTCTTCGCTTTTTGTATCAAGATATTGTGCTATGGTGAATTTGGAAGAAACAAAACTCTGTTCAGAGGGTTGTGTAGAAGAAAGTGTGCTTACAGAAAATTTTGTTGATGCAATTAAGTGCAGTAAGGCTTCTGTTGTATGTATTTGCGTATGGTTAAATTTTGTTTCGAAAAGTAACATTTTTAATATATTGCCTACAATAAGCATATTGTAGGATGCGTATAAAATATTTTCTTTTGTTTCATTTGTTGGTTGCATAAAAAACTCCTTTATAATTCAATTGTACCATGGTTTTAAAAGAAAGGTCAAGGTAACAAAACAAAAATAAAAAACGCGTTTACACGCGTTTAAATTTTACTTGTTTCCGATAAGGCTTTTACTAATTTTACTTTGCCATTATCTATTTTGTATATTGTGTCAGCTAAATTATCGTAGTTGTTTTTATGCGTAAAAAGAATAATGGTTCGTTTATAAGGGTCAGAAGAAGCAATAATATTTTGTAGTTTAATGTGAAAATCTTCCGATACATCTTCAGGATATTCGTAAATCATTAAAATTTTACATTTGCTAAGTGCAGCGCGAATTAAGCCAATCCAGAAAAGCGTTTCGCCGTTTTTAATATCACCAATAAGTGTTTCGTATCCTTGAGGTAAGGATTGTATAACGTTTGTTAAATTTAATACTTTTACGAGTTTTTGAATGTTATGAAAGTTGCTATGTGCCATCAGCAGATTTTCTTTTACAGTACCGTTGACAAACGATGGATGCGCAGAGCAATAGTCAATATGGTTTTTAAATGTTTTTTCATTATAATCGTATAAGTTTAAGTTATCTAGTAATATTTTACCGCTATTGGGTTGAATACGTCTGCGCAACATATTAAAAATTGCTCTTTTTCCACAACTGCGCTTACCTTTTACAATGTTTACGCCCTTCATGGTAAATAGCATATTCACATCTTTTAAATTAACGGCTTCGGGTTCTTCAGCTTTATAAAAAACGCTAATAAATGCTAAACTATACCCTTCAGCTTCTTTGTTAATATTACCATATTGAACCATTTGCTTATCTGTTAAATTCAAAATTAAGTTAATTCTGTCTACATCTACGCGCATGTTCTCGGTACCATCGAATTTTGTGTATAATGTATTGAGTTTATCGGTACAAGAAGTTAGGTACGGAACAATAATTAAATATAAAGCAACATCTAATTGGCCTTTAGAAACCATAAATATTAAAAACGCAGTAATGGCGTAAATAACGACATTCCAAATAGCGTAATAAATATTCCCGCGGAAAGAATAAGTACGATAATATCTGGCATATTCTTTACTAAAATCATTTACGTGTTGCAAAAGGTTGGTTTCATAAATTGCACCACCGTGCATTTCTTCAATAACAGATTTTCCAGAAATAATTTTAGAGTATTCTTTAAAAGAATTATCTTTCTTTTCGTAACGCGAGTTTAAAATTCTTCCCATGCGTTTATTGAGTGCGTTAATTACAAAAAAATTGACAACGCCTAATAAGGCAACAACAATGCCCGCATAAATATTGGTGGTAAAAATAGCTGTAATAGCAATAATTACTTGCACCATATATTGAATAATAGACGCTATAACATCGGGGAATTCGCTTGCGTGCCCCATATTGCTTTGTGCAATATTGATAATTTTTTCGGCAGAAAACTTTTTAAGGGTTTTAGATTCTACGCTTAAAATTTTACGATAAATTTTTGTAGAAATAGTTTTACGAATATGTATCAGTTGTTTCCCGTAAAAAATATATTCAATATGATAAAACACATTACGTAAAATAATGTCTAACAGTTCAATTGCTAACCAGAAAAAGGCGCCGTTCCAATCTTGATTATATAGGCAGTTAATGGTTTTAGCTGCAAAAATAGTCATTAAAGCATACAAAACAGCGTATAAAATGTAAAAGAAAATTTGAAAAAACCAAATTTTCTTATCCGGCTCGCATAATGTATACCATCTTTTAAAAATATTATCTTTTTTCTTATTCACTACTTGTTCCATAGTGTTTACTATAAGTGAAACTTGGCAGAATAGCAAGCGTTTGTTTCATTTTGTCAAAGGAATTTATGTTTATTTGTTATTTTGTAGAAAATAAGGGTAAATAAAAACAGCTTTACGCAATGCTTTTTCGTGCATGCCTAACTGTTTTTATTAAAAAAAAATTTATTACGTTAAAAATACTTAGTATAACAAAGGGATTCTATATATCCTTGTTTTTTGCATAATGCAACGCAGGCTTTACGTGAAGCGGTGGTTGTTAATTTCATAAAAGCACATTTTCTTTTTAAAGATTCTTGTTCGGCAAATTGTAATAATTGTTTACCTATGCCATGGTTCTTGTAATTTTCTTCTACAATAAAAGACCATAATGTAGAGAAGGGAACAGTAGTTTCGGTAATATCTTGGTTAATCACCAATTGACAAAAACCAACACACGTATTTTTGTAAATGGCTGAAATAAAAATATAATCTTTATTATTTTCTAGTTGTTTAAATTTTCTTTTCATTTTAGGTAAAAGCGTTTTATCACCAAAAGCTTGTTCGTATATAAAAGCAATTTTTTCTAGGTCTTCAAATCTTGTTCTGCGAATGGTAACGTTTTTCATAATATTCTCCTTATGTATACGTTTCGTATACTGAAAATTAAAAAAAAGCGTAAAGAAATTTTGTAACTATTAAGGAATAAAAAAATACGTATGGCTACGTATTTTTTTTATTTACTCTTTGTTGTTTGATTTTTTTCTGTTTTCTATATTTTGTTTGATACCCTTTGTTTTCTTCTGGACGTAAATCGTTAGGTAGTACATATCGGTTTTTAAGTCATTGACAATATCTTGTAGCATGTTACATACATGGTATGGGTCGGTTATGCAAAATAATATAGTTCTTTCTACTTTACTTACAATGTGAATATTACCCACCTTTAAAATGCGGTTAATAAGTCCAACATTAAGATGAACAAGCTGAACATCTATGTAGTAAATACTTTTCACATCTACAAAAACACCTGATCGAATGATAATTCGTTTTGTGGTAAAAACATATTCCGTATTTTTATATTGCGCTGTTGACGTAATTATATTGCCAATCCAAATCCATAATGGTGTTAAATGCAAAACAAAAAACAAAATGAAAATAATGAGAACTAATGTGCTAACTTGTGAGGCTGCGCCAGTTTTAATAAAAGCATAAATAATACAGCCATTAACCAAAACCCAAATGAGAACAATAGGTGATAATTAAAGAATTTTCGACCAAATAAATACAAATTTTTTAGGCTTGCCTTGCCATAAAATTTTTTCATCGTTTTGAATTAGGTCTTTTATAGAATTATGGTGCATTTCGTTAGAAAGATTTTTTTATTTTTGTCTTTTTTCATCATAACCTCGTCTTTGTTTTACATTGTTAAATATTTGAAAAAAATCTAAACCGCGATCATGGTATGTATTTGTTAATTTTCCTGTTGGCAATAGTTTAATAGAATAAATTAAATTATTTTTTTCATCATCTATATCTTTGTGAATTTCAGTGCTTTTAAAAATGACATGTTGATGATATACCATGGCGGAAGAATACGCTTGGGGATTAAATTTTGCAGGATCTAATTGGATTTTTGTTCCTTCGGCAATTACGTCTTTTATTATGCTTTGCAATACAGAACTTTCCATTAAATGACTTTTAGTAAATAGTGCAACGTCGGGAATGGTTTCGTGTTCTTTTGTAGAAGAAATAGGGAAGAATCTAATTTGATCAACAATGGTTGCATAGTGTTTAATATATTTAAGCGCTTTTTCTGTATTGTCTATATAATTTTTCATTAAAACAACGCTTAACCATAATTGTTTACCTTGTTGGTGCAACATGTTTTTTATTTTAATAAGTTCTTTTTTACTTAATGAATCTATTTTCATTAAATTACTGTTTATTCTTTTATTCCAATGATGAATGGATATATTGACTGCGGTTATACAGGAATTTGCAAGTTTGTGCACAAAATCTTCGTCTCGTAGTTTGACTCCATTGGTAATAATAGTTATTTCTGATAATTGTTGTTTATATTTTTTTAATTCATGTAATATTGGAAACAAGTTTTTGGAAATAGTAGGTTCTCCGCCTAATAAGACAACATTTTTTACGTTTAATTTGGTTATGGCTATTTTTATTTTTTGTTCTAAATGATCTATAATGTTCTCTTTTCTTAATTTACCTAGGCGTGCAACGCAAAAGGGGCATTTCCCATTGCAAGCATCTGTCATTTTAATGTGTAATCTTGTGCTTTTACCAATTTTATACTTTGTATTGAGAACGTCGATAGTATCATATGCAGAATCGGTTAATGTTGTGTTTTCAATCATTTTTATGAAAATCCTATTTTTTATAATTTATTTTTTTTCGGAAACTTGTTTTTACAAATTTGCCTAAAGCAATTCGCTTGCACTCATTTTGCACTTCTTCAGGAGTCTTGTTGTATGTATCAACTAAAAACAAATTGTCATAATCTTGTAACGTATTGTAAGTATATAAGTATTTTTCTTGTAGGGATAATGCATTTTTATCAAACTCAGAAATTCTTTCTCTAGAAAAAACTCTTTTTATATGTTCTTGCTCATCGCTAACATATAAAAAAATGACTTTGTGATTAGGGTTTTTTATTAAAAAAGACTCAACTGATTGAAGTATAAGCTGTTTATCATTTTGGTTCATTATTCTTGTAATATGTTCTACACAGCGATCGATGGTGATAATGCCATTTTCTGCCAACCCGTTTACGGTTGTTGTTTTCCCAGTAGCATCAGCTCCTTCAATGTACGTGTATGTTATTTGAATTGAACCGTTTAAAAGATTGTCTACATTGAATAACGAATTATTTGTAACATTTAAAAAATCTTTATTTATAAAAATGCCGGAATCTGTTGGAATTAAATATAAATCTATAAGATTTTTTATGTGTTGAATATAAAAAAATTGGTTTGTTTTTGGGTCAAGCCAAGTATCCGTTATTATTTCAAAAAACTTATTGTTTTTGTTACTTTGTTGTACTGTTTTTTTGTCAATCAGGATTTTATCTGATAAAAACCTGTCGCTCAAATTTTTTTTCATACAAACGTATTTTGTAAAAATTTCATGCGTCATAGTTTTATTGTAACATATTAAACATATTAAGGCAATATATATAACGATACACAGTCATATTAAGTTGCTAAAATACGTAATTTTTGTTATGATTATGACATGAAACTAACAAATATAGATATTTATCATATTATTGATGAGTTTGTGCATATAAAAAAATACAAAAAAAGAGATGATGTTTTGGGAATCTTCTTTTATGGCAGTGCGTTGTATGGCAATCATACAGAAGGTTCTGACATTGATTTACATATTATTACAACCAGTGCAAAAGATATTCGCGGAAATATTGTTTTGCATAATACGCATGTGGAATATTTTGAGCGACCGTATAATGCTATTTTAAACCAAATGCAATATGAGAAAGAAACAAATCAAACAGTTATATTATCCATGCTTGGATACGGCAAAATTATATATGAAAAAAATGGCGCTTTAACTAAATTACAACAAACCATTAAAGCGAGTTATGCTGACTATAAGCCACAAGTTTTAATTTCAAAAAAAGAAGCTATTTTTAATTTTTACAAAATTTATATCAATATGCAACGATTGGAAAAATTGATGAATGTTGATGATGATGTTTTTTATTATATGTATTATATCGTTTTAAACAACATAAAAAAATTTTACGAAAAAATGATGGGGTTGAGTACCGATATTTCTCAATATAAATTAAAAAGGTTTTATTTACATAATCAAGAGCAAGTGAATACATTTAAAACAATTCCGGCAAATGAATTTATACAAATATTTTTACAATGTGTTCCAATGCAACCTCAAGAAAAAATGTTGCATTGTTTGCAACAATTATTTACTTTCTGTACGAAAGATCTTGATTTTGATTTTACTAGCAATCATATTATTATGGAGAGAAAGTAATTATGAAAAAAATTCCTCGTGGAGAGTATCGAATTTCTATAACATCAGCTTGCAATATGAAGTGTGTGTATTGTCATAACGAAGGGCAGTCTTCGTTTGCACAATTGTCGCTTAATGATATAGATTTACTCTTAGCAAATTCTTATGATTTAGGGTTAACATCTGTACGGCTTACAGGTGGAGAACCGCTCATTCATCCAGATATTATTGATATATGTAAACTAATTAAGCATAAGTATCATTTACAAGTTGGCATTAACACAAATTTAATTAAGTTTGATATTATACTTGAGTTGTTGAAAAATCATTTAATAGATAAGCTTGTAGTTGGTATGGATTATTACGATGGAAAGGTTTCAAAAAATTCGCCTGTAGGTATATCTTCAAAAATTATAAGACAAAATCTTTCATCTATTAAAAACATGCCTATATCTATTGCGGTAGATATGGTTTATACAAACAATAAAAATGATATAGATAAAATGATGAAATATTGTTTAAACAACGGGTTTGAAATAAAAGTACTTGAAGATATTGGAAATTTATCCGAAGAATATCATAAAGAGTTTATGTTGTTTGTGAAAAGTCTTGCTCAAAAATACGGAATTGAACTATACTCATCTAAAGAAGAATTTGACCAATTTAGAGGGTATAAAGGTAAAAAACGTGTGGCTTCTTTTTTTAACTCGCTTTGTTATGATAAAAAATGTGCGTTGTGTAAGAATATGCATTTAAGGGTTTCGGCGAAGGGAGTGCTTCATAGTTGTGCAATTAAAGAAGATGATGGTATATGTTTTAAAGGGGAAAGTGTAAGAAATAATATTTTAAAAATGTTATAATACATAGTGAAAAATATGGATATATCAATAAAAAATAAAAATTGCAACTTTAAAGCAAAAGCGGTTGGGTTGCTGTGTGTTAAAAATAAATTATTATTAGTTCAAATGAGTGATGCTGGTTTTTTTGCTCTTCCAGGCGGACATATTCACATTGGCGAATCTTCCACTGATGCTGTTGTACGAGAAATGAAGGAAGAGACACTACTTGACGTAAAAATTAAAGCACCTTTATGCATAATTGAGAATTTTTTTGATGGAAAAATGGGTAAGTATCATGAAATAACGTTTTGTTATATTGTACAACTTTTAAATGAAAGCAATTTTAAAATGGAAGATTTTGTACGGCATGATATTGAAGATGGAAAACTTGATTTTAGATGGTTTAGCATAGACGAATTACATAACGTGGATTTAAAACCTACTATTTTAAAAGAAAAAATTCTTGCACTAAACACACAATTTGAATTTTTAATTTCCACAAAGCCATATCATGGTACAATGTAAAACATAAAATAAAACAAAACCATTTTAATGTATGCAAGCATTTTATAGGATTGCAAATGAATACTTTTTAAGCGGGTTTTTACATGCAAGAAGATGTTATAATCAAAATATAATATTTCATTTTCAATAGATAAATAATTTGAGTTTATAAAAACCATGTGAGCGATCACATGGTTTTTATAAAAATAATTTTTTAAAGTTTTGATAATTTTATTTAAATGAATTACCTTCCAAGAAAGTTCTGATAATTTTTCTCTTTATCTTCTTTCTTTTTTTTCATTAGGATAATTATATACAGATTTTAAAGTTTTTGTGTCTGAGTCATAAATTTTATATTTTATTCCGCGTTTGTCATATAAAGGTGTTCTTAAATCAGTTATTACGAATTTTTTCATTTTAAACTCCTTAGTTATATTCCATTAGTTAAAATCAAAGAAATAATTTATAAAAGCGTGTCAAATACATTTATGATTGAAATTTATAAAAATAAAATACATTTATGATTAAAAAATATAAAACATGATGCATCGACTTTTATATAAAAAATATATCCATACCACAATGGTATGGATGGTTAAGTTTATTGGCGGAGAGAGAGGGATTTGAACCCTCGGAACATTTCTGTTCACTTGTTTTCGAGACAAGCACGTTCGACCACTCCGACATCTCTCCATTAGCCATGGTGTTAGTGTAACAAAAAAAGACGCGTTTTTCAAGTATTTTCACATACAAATGTGGTTTTATATGTAACAAAGCAATATATTTGTTTGTAAAATGGTGGTTTCTTTGTTATAGTAAGCGTGTAAATTATGGATAACGTAATGCCCAAAATGGTTAAGCCAAATTTTGTAAATGTTTGGGGTAGGCGGGTGCTGTTTGCCACGCTACTGTTTTTTTTATGGTGGCCTGTTTGGCAATTATTACTTGCCGAAGTTACAGGTTTTTTTCTGGTAAGCAGACAAGTGCTTTTTGTGTTTACATGTGTGTTTTTATTTGAAATATTGTGGTGTGTATTATTACAATTTTTTTCATTCAAAAATAAAGGCGATTGTAAGCGCTTTATGAAAGAACATAAAGAACTTTGGTGCTTGGTGTTTATTTTTGCATGGGGTTTTGTATCTAGCTGTTTTGCTTTAGACCCATTGGTGGCGTTTTTTGGCAAAAGTGGCGAAGCGTTGTTTCAGTTAGAAGCGTATTGGGCGTATGTTTGTTATGCTGTTATATTTGTTGTTGCATTGTGGTGCATTCCTAAAGATAGGCAGACATGGATTGTGTATTCGTTTTTTGCCATGCTTGCTGTTGTTGGGTTGTTTACCATGATTGACCCTAAAGGTGAAATATTTTTTGCGTTTCAAAACCATACAAGTACATGGGCGGGCATGTTTGTCAATTCTAATCATTTTGCGTATTTACTATGTATGGCGGTCGTTGGTTCAGCATATTTGTATGTAAGCCATACCAAGGTATGGGCGCGTTATATTTGGTTATTATCTTTCTTGTTTTTTACCATACTTTTAATATACAACAATACGTTAGGTAGTTATATTGCAGTGTTGGCAATTTTGTTGTGTATGATGTGCGTGTATGCGTGGAAGCATTTGCACATGGCCTTACAAATGGCGCTGAGTTTAGGTTACGTTGTGTTGCTTGGCTTTATCATACAAAATGGGGTGATGGCGCAGGCAGTTGAAAATATGGTGCTGGAAGCATTGCGCATTATAACTTCTTTATTAGGTATACACTGTTCTTTTTTAGAAGGAGCAAGTGCGCCACCAATGGAAAATTTAGGTACAAACCGTTGGGGATTATGGATCTTAAGTTTTGCCAATATGATTATGTATCCGTTATTTGGTGTAGGTATACAGTGTTATTTTTTGGCTAACCCAACGGCAACTTCTTCGCGACCGCATAATGAATTTTTGCAATTTACGGGGGAAATGGGCGTGCCTGTGGGCGTTGCGTACATTGTTTTACTCGTTTTGGTTATTCGCAAGTATGCTTTACAAACGAAGCATTCTGTTATACAAAATGTTACATTTTGGATGTTGTGCACGTATGTAATTTCTAGTTTGTTTGGAAACACAATGCCACACACTGCGCCTTATGTATGCATACTTCTTGCGATACTTGAAACAACGTTTACACCTGTTTTACCGAAAAAAGAACGTAAACTGCTTGCAAAATATAAGCAAAATGAGTACATTTATTATAAAGCAAAACAAAAAGAAATTTAGACAAGAAGGATGGAGAAGGTATGTTAATTAAAGGACAAAAGCCATTTCAATTTTTAAAAGAAAGGGGCTTATTATACAACGTAACGAACGAAAAAGAAGTAGAAGAACTTTTAAATGGTAAACCTATTACATTCTATTTAGGTATTGACCCAACAGCCGATGCCATTCATGTAGGGCATTTATGTTCTTTGCGTACGTTCCGTTATTTGCAAGAAGCGGGGCATAAAGGTATTTTAATTATTGGTGGTGCAACTGCCATGATTGGTGACCCTTCGGGAAGAACCGATATGCGTACCATGCTAACAGAAGAAAAGGTGCAATTAAACCTTGAAACTATGAAAAATTTTGCGAAAAAGTTTATTGTAACTGATGGCGAAAATGGTGCAAAAATTGTAAGCAACGCAGAATGGATGAAAAATTATTCATATATTGATTTTTTAAGAGATGTTGGCGCGTACTTCAATGTAAACACCATGCTTGCGGCCGAAGCGTATAAAAAACGTTTAGCCAATGGTGGTTTAACCTTTTTAGAAATGGGGTATATGCCTATTCAAGCGTACGATTTTGAATATTTAAACCGTACGTATGGTTGTGTTTTAGAAGTTGGCGGTTCTGATCAATGGGGAAATATGGTAGCGGGCACGGAATTGTTGCGCCGTAAACATAACGTACACGCAAATGCGTTTACTACACCACTTTTGTTAAATGCGCAAGGTGAAAAAATGGGTAAAACCACAGGTGGCGCTTTGTGGGTTTCGCAAGATAAAACCAGCGTGTATGATTTGTATCAATATTTTATGAACGTTGATGATCGCGATGTAGAAAAATTGTTGCGTTGGTTTAGTGATTTTTCTACGGCAGATATTCAAAAGATTTGTGCAGGCGATATTCGCGAGGCGAAAAAGATTATGGCGTTTGAAGTTACCAAGCTTATTCACGGGGAAGAAAACGCAAAGCAGGCGCAAGCTACGGCGCAAGAAATTTTCTCAGGTGCTGGCGTATCCGACAATATGCCAAGTGTTGCATATAATAAACAAGAGCTTGCAAATGGTGTGAATGTTTGTGCACTTTTGGCAGATATTGGGTTAGCGTCTTCTCGTAGTGAAGCAAGACGCTTAGTACAGCAAGGTGGCATTGTGGTAGACGGTGAAAAAATTCAAGATTTTTCTACCAACATTCAAAAAACCGACGAATTTGTTGTTCGTAAAGGCAAAAAGATATTTATAAAAGTTATTCCGCAAGCTTAAAAGGGGAGTTTATGATTACAAAAGCCATACTACCAATTGCGGGGTTAGGAACGCGCATGCTACCAGCAACAAAGGCGGTAGCAAAAGAATTATTTCCTATCAATTGCAAACCTGCACTTTTATACTTGTTAGAAGAATGTTTGCAAAGCGGTATTACCGATGTTTTACTTATTATTAGTAAAGAGAAAAAAGATATTATACGCTTTTTTAAAGACGAAAAAAGACTTTTTGAGCGGTTGCAAAGCGAACATAAAATGCAATATTTACAAGATTTTATACGCATAAAGCAATCGCTACGTATTTCGTTTGCCTACCAAACCCCTAACGTTTGTGGGTCGGGTGGCGCGTTACTTGCGGGTAAGGCGTGGGCAAACGGCGAAGATGTGGCTGTTTTGTTTGGCGATGACGTTATGTATACAGAGCCAAATCAGCCACCTGTAACCATGCAATTGCTACAAGCATATAACGAGCGAAAAGGCTTAGTGGTTGGATGCCAATACGTTACGCGAGAAGATATCGTTAAGTATAGCAGTATGTGTATTGTAAACCCATATAAAAATTGGTTTGAAGTGAATGGTATAATAGAAAAACCGCAGAACAATCCGCCTTCCTTATTGTCGGGGCTGGGTAGGTATATTGTACCCAATGCCATGTTTTCTATTTTAAAACAACAAGCCAAAGGGTGTAAGGGTAAAGAAGTAGGGCTTACCGAAGCCATGCATACATATTTACAAACCCATGGTGGACTTGCCGTTGTTATGGAAGCTCAGCGCTATGATATTGGTGATAAGTTAGGTCTTGTACGTGCGCAGGTGGAATATGCATTGCGTGACGAGACGATTGGGGAAAAAGTAAAAAATTATATAAAAAGTCTTAAATTTTAAAAAATGCGTGTAAAACGTTTGCTAAACGTTGATACTTTTAGTAAACTATACGTAATCAGTTACTAGGAAATAGTACTTGAAAGGGAGAAAATAAACATGAAAATATCTGACGTAAGAATTCATATCGTAAAGAATGAAACAAGCAAAATCAAAGCATCTGCATCTATTACTATTGACGATGTCTTTGTAGTGCACGAAATCAAAATTATTGAAGGGAACGAAGGTTTATTTATTGCAATGCCTTCTAGAAAATATCCTGACGGTAGTTTTAAAGATATCGTTCATCCTCTAAACACTCCAACTCGTGAAGAAATTAGAGATATTGTTTTAAAAGCGTATGAAGAAGCGTTAAAAACAGATAAAGCTGAATAAGCAATAAAAACACAGGGGTACCTGTGTTTTTTTGTTGCAATTTATAAGCGCATATAGGCTATTTTGTGCATATAATGCAATATGAAAATAAACAAACAACATATTCATATTGTAGGCATTGGGGGCATAAGTCTTTCAGCGCTTGCTCGTTTATTACAAGCAAAAGGTTACACCGTTACGGGGGTAGATAATACGCCTTCGAATATATTGCACTCTTTAAAAAAATATGGCATTGCAACCAAGTTGCACGCTTGTAAAGCATGGGTAAAACGTGCAGATTTGGTTGTGTATTCTTCTGCCATACCCGATACGCACCCCGATTTGGTTTTAGCAAAAGCGTTACATAAAACCATATGTTCGCGCGCTAAATTATTGGGGGCCATTGCAAGTATGTATCCTAAAACGGTTGCCGTTTCTGGAGCGCACGGTAAAACCACTTGCACTGCCATGATAGCACAAATGTTATTAACGGCATCGCGCACGCCTACGGTACACGTGGGTGGCATAATGCCTTTTATGCATGGGAATGTACATGTAGGCAAAGGGGATATTTTTTTAACAGAAGCGTGTGAGTACAAAGATAGTTTTTTAGAGCTTGCGCCTTTTATTGGTATTATTTTAAATATACAACCCGACCACTTAGATTATTTTAAAACATTTGCCAACATGCAAAACTCTTTTGCTATTTTTGCGCATAAAATAGATGTTTGTGGCTTTTGCATTATCAATGCCGATGATATGTATGCAAATAAAACTACATCATTTGCACATACACTTACATTTGGGGTGCATCAAAAGGCAGATATAACAGCTTCGAATATTTGCTTAAATTCTTTGGGCAATGCAGGCTTTGACGTGTTTGTGTTTGGTTCTTTTATTGGTCATGTGCAATTAGCGGTGCCAGGTGAGCATCAGGTATACAATGCTTTGGCAGCGCTTTGTGCGTGTGTATGCCTAGGGTTGTCGTTTAAAGAATGTTTACCAGGGTTAGAAGGATTTTCTGGCGTAAAGCGTAGGTTTGAACATATAGGCACGGTGCATGGAGCGCGGGTTATTGCCGATTATGCGCATCACCCAGAAGAAATTAAAGCTACGCTTGCGTTATGTAAAAGCATTACCAAGGGTAAACTATATGTGGTATTTCAACCTCACACGTTTTCGCGTACAAAAGATTTGTGGAGCGATTTTGTACAATGTTTTACCTTAGCCGACGAAGTTTGCATTGCGCCTATTTATCCAGCGCGAGAACAACCTATAGAAGGTATTACGCATATTTCCTTAGCAAATGCTATTTATACACATGGCAAAAAGGCTTACGCGAAAACGGTAAAACAAATGCTTGCTTTTTACCCTAATATTGTAAAGCCACAAGATTGTTTGTTGGTGCTTGGCGCGGGCGATATTATAGAATTTGCACATAAAATTGTAGAGCAAAATGTATAAAACCATAAGGGTTTCACATACTAAAAGCAGGAGGAATAAGGTATGTACGGAAACTCTTATTTTGTATCTATGATTCCAAGTTTTGGTAAAGATGTGTTTGATTATATGTCGCACGGGTTAAAAGATGGTTACATTTTTTCTGGGGAAGATGTGCGAGAGTAAAATTTTTTTCATTTTCACTTGACAGTGTTGCGTTTGGTGTATTATAATGCTTTTGCTATTAACATAAGGAGACTGCGCTATGAAACAAAACACTCATCCAGATTATCATGAAGTAACCGTTACTTGTGCTTGTGGCAACAAGTTTAAAACTGGTTCTACTGTTAAACAAGACGAAATTAAAATTGAAATTTGCAACAAATGCCATCCTTTCTTTACGGGTACGCAAAAAATTGTTGACCAAGGTGGTCGTGTTGAAAAATTCAATAACAGATACGCTAACAAAAAAAGTAAGTAGCTATTTTTTTCTAGTGCAAGAATACTCTTGCACTTTTTTAGATTGTGGAAATGTACAAAAACTTGTAGCATAACACAATCTTTTTTTATGTACGCTTATGCATTGGACACAGGTAGAAAAACATTTGCAATCTTTGCTACATATAGAAGACATACCGCCGCAAACTGCGCGGTGGCTTATTTGGCATGTGTGCCAAACAAAATGTCCAAGCGATGTAACCGAAGAGCAAATGCAAAAACTAGAAGCGCTGGCGCAAGAAGTTTGCACGGGTAAGCCACTTGATTATGTGCTTGGCAATGCAGAGTTTTATGGAATTACTTTAGAAGTAAACCCCAACGTGCTTATACCGCGAGCAGACACAGAGCGCTTGGTGGAATGGGTTTTAAAAAATACCAAAGAAGGCAATACGGTTTTAGATATTGGTACAGGAAGTGGCGCGATAGCTATTGTGCTAGCAAAACACAATCGTAAAGTCACCGCAACAGATATAAGCAAAGAGGCGTTGCAGGTAGCGCAAAGAAATGCAAAACAGCACGGCGTAAACATTACGTTTTTACAAACCGATGTATGCGAGGGTATTACGCAAACATTTGATGTGGTTGTAAGTAACCCGCCATATATTTGCGAGGATTACCCATTAGATGCAAGTGTAAAAAATTATGAACCGCACCTTGCGCTGTTTGCTGGTAAAGATGGGCTAGATGTGTATAAAAAGCAAGCACAACAAGTACCAAATGTTTTAAAACCACATGGGAAATTGTTTTTGGAAGTGGGGTACGACCAAGCGGAAAAAGTAGCGAGCCTTTTAAAACCTTATTTTACAAAATTACAAATACAAAAAGATTATGCGGGTGTTAACCGTTGTGTTATGGGAGAAAAAATATGATTGAAAAATTAAAAGAAATGAAACAAAAATACATAGACCTTACCAATAAAATTGCCGATAGTACGATTTTGCAAGACCAGCAATTATGGCAAAAATATGTAAAAGAACATGCTTCGTTAGCACCTATTGTAGAAAAATATGACGAGTATGTAAAAGTGGAAAAAGATATGCTCGACGCGCAAGAAATGGCTAAAGTAGAAACCGACCCTGAAATGCTTGCTATGTTACATGAAGAGCAACTTTCGGGTAAACAAAACTTGAAAAAGATTGAAGACGAATTGCGTGTTTTGTTATTACCTAAAGACGAGAACGATGAAAAGAACGTTATTATAGAATTACGCGCGGGCGCTGGTGGCGATGAAGCAAGTTTGTTTTGCGCTGAGTTAAAACGTATGTACAGTTTATATGCGGAAAAAAATAGATGGCGCATAGAAGAAATGGATGGCTCGTATACCGAAGCCGGTGGTATAAAAGACTGTTCGTTTATGGTAATTGGTAAAAACGCGTTTCGTAATTTAAAATTTGAAGGTGGTGTGCACCGCGTGCAACGTGTGCCTGAAACAGAGTCGCAGGGCAGAGTGCATACATCTACCGTTACGGTGGCGGTTCTTCCAGAAACACCAAACGTGGAAATAGAAATTAACGAAAAAGATTTACAAATTGATACATACCGTAGTGGTGGTGCGGGTGGACAGCACGTCAATAAAACGGAATCGGCCATTCGTATTACACATATTCCAACAGGCATTATTGTGGCTTGCCAAGATGAACGCTCACAGGTAAAAAACCGTGAAAAAGCCATGAACTGGTTAAAAAGTAAATTATACGATTATTACCAATCGCAGGCCGAAAAAGAGTATGGGGCTATGCGTAGAGTGCAAGTTGGTACGGGCGACAGAAGCGAAAAAATACGTACCTATAATTTCCCGCAAAACCGCGTAACCGACCATAGAATTAACCTAACGATGTATAATTTAGACCAATTTATGAATGGTGATATTGAAGAAATGATAGAAGCATTACAAGTGGCCGACCAACAAGCAAAACTTGCGGCAAGTGATGAAGAATAAAAGATGGTTTTTGCCATCTTTTTTGTTTTTATAAAAAATTGGTTTATATTGCGTGTATTGTGTGGTATACTTACAGTATGGTTCAAGAACAAATTTTGCAAAAGTTACAACAATTACCACAAACCCCTGGTGTGTATATTATGAAAAATGCACAAGGGGATATTATTTATGTTGGAAAAGCAAAACGTTTAAAAAATAGGGTAAAACAATATTTTGATAACTCTCCCAAACCCGTTAAAGTGGGTATAATGGCGCAAAATGTTGCCAATTTTGATTATATTTTGTGTGAAACAGAAAGTGATGCGTTTGCCTTAGAAAACACACTTATAAAGAAGCATAAACCCAAATATAACATACTTTTAAAAGATGATAAGGGTTACCCATACATTAAAATTACCATGAAAGAAAAATATCCTCGCGTGCAAGTGGCGCGAAAAATTGTTAGTGATGGGTCTTTATACTTTGGCCCTTATGTAGTAGGTATGCGGGTTTCGGAAATTTTAGATATTGTACATATGGTATTTCCGCTTCGTACGTGCTCGTTGCAGTTTGAAAAGCCAATACATCAAAAACGCATGTGTTTGCATGGTGATATTGGAAATTGTTTAGCGCCTTGCGTCAAACAAGTTTCGGAAGAAGAATATAAAAAAGTTATTGATGGGGTTATTGCTTTTTTAAACGGAAAACAAGGGTATGTGTTAGAAATTTTAGAGAAAAAAATGATGGCTTGCGCCGAAGCCATGGATTTTGAAAACGCGATTTTATACCGTCAAAAAATAGAAATGCTACACAAAAGTAATGAAAAAATTATTACCGATTTAGCTGGTACGCAAAACGCGGATGTGTTTAGCATGGCGGTAGACGATGTGTTGCAAGTTGTTGCAGTGCGTAACGTGCGCGCGGGCAAAACCGTAGGGCTTGAAAATTTTGCATTAGATTCTGCCGTGCACGAAGAAGATACGCTTTCTTCCTTTGTTGCACAATATTATACATGCAAAGAAGAGTTGCCAAAAGAAATTGTATTACAAGAGGGCAATGCGCGTGCGCTAGAAAATTATATTGCGCAAACATTTGAAAAACGTGTGCAGGTTGTTGTTCCGCAAAAGGGTGTAAAAAAACAACTTGTAGAAAGCACGCAACGCAACGCGCAAGAGTATTTGCAAAAAAGCAAAGAGCATTCTGCGCGTGAGTATAGACTAACAACACAAGCCTTAGAAGAACTTTCTTCTATTTTAAATATATCTCCAACCATTTATCGTATTGAAGGGTACGATATTTCCAACATTCAAGGCACGCATACGGTTTCAAGCATGGTAGTGTTTGAAGGGGGTATGCCAGCAAAAAAAGAATACAGAAAGTTTAAAATAAAAACGGTGGTTGGCGCCAATGACTTTGCCTGCATGAAAGAAACGTTGCACCGCAGGCTTACAAAACTGTTGCAAAAAGAAAAGAATTTTGATAAAAAACCAGATTTAATTTTAATTGATGGTGGGTTGGGGCAGTTGCATAGTGCATACGAAAACATTCTGCAACTAGGCTTGCAAATTCCCATGGTTAGTTTAGCTAAGCGTGATGAAGAAATTTATACAGTGTTTTCTTCTACGCCTATACGTTTGCCTAAAAGCAGTTACGCGTTAAGGTTGTTACAGCGCGTGCGTGATGAGTCACACAGGTTTGCTATTACATACCACCGCACCTTGCGCGGAAAAGATTACGAAAGCGAACTAGAAAAAATTCCGGGCATTGGTAAAAAACGTAGAATTGCTATAAAAAAAGCGTTTAAAACCATAGACGAACTTATGCAAGCCGATGTCCTTGATTTTACAAGCATTGAAGGTATATCTGAAAAATTAGCGTTAGAAATATATACGTTTTTGCATCCTGCAACGTAGAACGAATGATTGCTGTATATAACCCATATAACGGCCTTGCGCCGTTTTTTTGTATATTTTTTTTTGTAAAACATATAGTGTACTAATGAAAAAATACTCGTGTAAACAATTACGTCGTTTTTTTGCAAGGCTTAGCGTTGCTGGTTTAGTGGTGGTGCTGGCGGTTATTGTGCCTACCATTACCATTGTATCGTTTAACGAGTTATATTTGTATAACAAATTTATAGGAAATATTAGCCAGGTGCAAGGTGTTTTAGAAATTTGGAACGTAGATAGTTTTGATGCAGGGTTTTATAGCAAGGGCAGGTTTTTAGAAAAAGTATCCGTTAAGTTTTCCAATAGTTACCAAGGCGTACATTTTCTAGTGCATTCTTACACACCGCAAGAAGCACAAGCATTATGGGAAAAAGGCAAGCGCCCAGCTATATTATCTTTTGGGGCGGGGTGCATGGGTGATATTCAACAAGATATGGCGCCCATAACATTACTAGAAGGAAATTCCCCAACAGCGGTACCATGGTGTTTGGGTGGCTATGCATTATACTCTCGCGCGAGTTATTTGCAAAGTGCAGGCATTTCTTCCTACACATCGCTTACAGATATTCTGTTTAAAGCGGGTTACACTAAGCAGAATAAGCAATCTACGTTAAAGGTGGCAAGTTTAGGGTATGCAAATAACGGGTATGTTTGCCCTGAGTGGGTAATTAGCCAACATGCCTCGTTACCTTTTCAAACAAATGAAATTTATGAACATGTACAAAATTTAACCGCGTACGAAGCATATGTTGGATTTATGAACCATGCGTATTCTATTTTTTTAGGTACACAAAGAGATGCGGTGCGTTTAGAAAGTCGCATACAAGCAGGTAAGTTAGACGATTGTTTAATAGAAGGCGTAAATGGTGTACAACCTTTGGTGCAATACATAAGTATTGTTAAAGCAGATGAAGCGGTGGAGAGTGTTTGCTCTTTATTTATACAATTTTTGTTATCTAACAGTGTACAACAAAGTTTGCAACATTTGGGCATGTTTTCGCCAACGCTCACCAATTTATATCATCAGCAAGAAAACCCGTTATTGTATGTGTTAGAGCAAAGCGTGCAACGAAATAAAACGTATTTGCCTGCATTTTTAAACAAAAACGAGTTCGATAGTTACAAAAATGCGCTTACAAAAAATCATGCATAAAAGATTGAAAAAAAATAGAAAATGGGGTACAATACATGCAGAAACAAAAACATGTAGATTTGCCAGACGGCATACAACAAAATGTTTCTTTACAAAGCTATACAACATGGCGCGTAGGTGGCGTAGCACAATATTTTGTAGAGCCTGCCACACTGCAAGATATGCTTTCTTACATTTCATGGGCAAAAAAGGCACGTTTGCCAATTACCGTTTTAGGGTTTGGCTCTAATTGTTTGGTGGCCGATGAAGGCGTGAAGGGGCTGGTAATTGTTACAACAAAATTAAATAAAATGCACGCACTTTCTTGCGGTGTTGTGGCCGAATGTGGGGTTAGCTTAGCGCAACTTTTGCAATATACTTTGCAACAAGGTTGGGGCGGGCTAGAATGGTCTGCGGGCATACCTTCTACCATAGGCGGTGCCGTTCGCGGGAATGCAGGCGCTTTTGGTGAAAGTATATCTGGCCGTGTGGTTTCGGTGCTGGCTTACACAGAAAATGGTGTGCAATTATGTATGGGTAACTGCTTACAATTTGCGTACCGCACCTCTATATTTAAGCACAAGCTATGGGTGGTTTTAAGTGTATGCCTTGCGTTTTCGCCTAAGCCAACGCAACAAATACAACAGCGCATACAGGAGTGTATTGCATACCGTAAACGCACGCAACCCCAGTTGCCTTCTGCGGGAAGTGTATTTTTACAGGTGCAAGGAGTAAGCGCAGGGTATTATATAGATAAAGCGCAATTAAAAGGCGTGGCGGTAGGTGGGGCTATGGTTTCGCCCGAGCACGCAAACTTTATTGTTAATATTGGCAGTGCTACGGCATCGAATATTTTACAACTTATAAAACTTATTCGTCGTGAAGTTTATAGAAAATTTCACATTAAATTACAAACAGAAATCTCGTACATAGGAGGAAACGTTGGTGGTTGGAGATTACCATACACACACAAAATATAGTAAATTTTTCCACGGCAAACACACCATAGAACAAATGGCAAACGCCGCAAATTCTATTGGGTTAAAAGAATTAGCCATTACCGACCATGGCCCAAAACACATGTTGTTTGGCATAAACAAACATGCTTTGCAACATGCGCGTATAACCGTAAATGCGATGAACGATAGAAATAAAGTAAAAGTGTATTTAGGGCTAGAAGCGAATTTAATTTCTAAAGATGGTGATATAGATATGCGCCCTGCAGACGCACCTTATGTGGATTTTGTGGCTGTAGGGTTTCATAGGGGTACATGGAGCAAGTTTGCAAATATTTTTAACGTAAATTTGTGTAAATGCAAGCAAAAAGACCCAAAACAAATAGAAATCAACACACAAGCCTACATTCGTGCTATGCAAAAACATTCTATTGCTTTTTTAACACACTTACAGGAATATATTCGTGTAGATGTAAAACGCGTGGCTGAGGTTGCTGCGGCTTGTGGCACCTATATTGAATTAAACAACCGTCATTTTAAATTTACGGAGCAAGAAGTCAAGGATATGCTTTCTACCAACGTGCAGTTTATTGTAAATTCCGATGCACACAAAGCAAGTGCGGTTGGAGAAGTTTCACGCGTGTTAAAGTTGATAGACGAGTATGGTATACCTAAAGAGCGCATTGTAAATTGGGACGGTAAGCAAGTATATTTAAAACCATATATGCAAATACAAAAGTAAAGGAAACAAATGACATTTTCTGCAAAAGTTAAAGAAGAAATTATACAAAAAATTACGTTAGAGCGGGGCGAGAAATTGGCCCAGCTTTCTGCTTTATTGCATACAATAGGAAGCTTAGAAATTACGCGGGAAGGCATTACGTTTGAACTTGCTACCGATAACGAGCAAGTTCTTTTGCATGCAAAACATCTTATACAGCAAGTTACCAAATTTGATGTATTTTCTGTGGCAAACGAGCCAAGTAAAGTTGCTAGTAAAACACGGTATGCTTGGCGTATGCCCATGCCTATGGGGCAAGATGTTTTGAAAGAAACCGGCGTGTTGCAACTAACCGATGGGCATTTAGAAATTTGTCGTGGTGTAGATAAATACTTAGTAGAAGAAGAAAACGCAAAAAAAGCGTATATTGTGGGCGCTTTTTTAGGCGCAGGCACCATTAGCATTCCAGAAGAAGATGCTTTTTCTTTAAGCAGGGGCTACCATTTAGAATTTTTGTTTTCTAATGGCGAGCAAGCGCAAGATGTATGCCACTTATTGGCGTTTTTTGACTTTTTACCAAAGCGCGTGGAACGAAAAGAAACCAGCGTGGTGTATTTTAAAGAAAGCGAAGCCATTTCCGATTTATTAGCGTTTATGGGTGCGAGTGCGTGCGTGCTTGCGTTACAAAACGAAAAAGTAAAACGCGAAATAAAAAACAACTCCAACCGGGCGTCTAACTGCATAACCGCCAATATTTCAAAAACCGTGGGCGCTTCGGTAAAACAACGCGCCATGATGCAGGCGATTGATGAGGCCGTGGGCATAGAAACATTACCACCATCTTTGCAACAATTATGCTCTGTTCGCTTAAAGTATGAAAACGCATCTATGCAAGAGTTAGCAGATATGCTACATATATCAAAAAGCGCAGTTAACCAACGTTTTCGAGCGCTAGTGAAAGTTTATGAGGAAGTAACAGGAGAAACTTATGAGTCGTGATTTTGTTCATTTACATTTGCATACCGAATATAGTATTCTAGATGGCGCTACACGAATCAAGCAGTTGGTAAAGCAATGTAAAGAATATGGAATGAAAGCCGTTGCCATAACCGACCATGGCAATATGTTTGGTGCCATTGCATTATTTGATACATGCACAGAATTAAAAAAGAAAACTGGCTACGAAGTAAAGCCTATTTTTGGTTGTGAGTTTTACACAACGGAAGATTTGCATGTTAAATCGGGTAGGGGTAAGTTTTATCATTTAATTTTGCTTGTGAAAAACGATGTGGGCTACCATAACCTTTGTATGCTAAACACCATTGCCTACCGTGATGGCTTTTACTACAAACCGCGTATCGATTTAAAAACGCTAGAAACCTATCACGAGGGGTTGGTTTGTTTATCTGCTTGTATTGGTGGAGAAATTCCGCAAGCTATTTTACGTAAAGATTACGAAGAAGCTGAGCGTCTTATTCAATGGTTTCATGGTGTGTTTGGGGAAGATTTTTATTTAGAAATACAAAACCATGGCATGCAAGAAGAATTAGAAGTTAATGCAAAACTTCGTGAATATGCCGCAAAATATAACATACGTTTAGTTGCCACCAACGACGTACACTATTTAAAAAAGGAAGACGCGGAATCGCAAGATGTTTTAATGTGCGTAAATATGCGTAAAACGCTTGATGACCCAGACCGCATGAAGTTTCCAAGCGATGAATTTTACTTAAAAACGTACGACGAGATGATGAAACTTTTTCCCAATGATTTAGACGCATTAGAAGTAACCAACGAGATTGCGGAAAAGTGTAATTATAAATTCACCTACGGTACGTATTTGTATCCAAAGTTTGTACATGGTGGCGGTTTAACTCCGTTAGAATTTTTAAAGGCACGCATTGAAGAAGGTATTATTGCGCGCTATGGTAAAGAAACAAAAGAAATTCGTGACCGCATTAACAGCGAAATGGAAATTATTGTAGGTAAAAACTTTATTGAATACTTTTTGGTTGTGCGCGATTACATTATGGCAGCGAAAAACATGGGAATATTGGTAGGTCCGGGTCGTGGTTCTGGTGCAGGAAGTTTGGTTGCGTACCTTATTGGCATTACGAATATTGACCCATTAAAATACGATTTGCTTTTTGAAAGATTTTTGCATAACGAACGTGTTACCGCACCCGATTTCGATATCGACTTTGCCGCGTCTCGTCGTGAAGATGTTGTTAAATACGTTCACGAAACCTATACCGACGACCGCGTGGTAAATATTATTACCTTTGGTACCATGGCGGGTAAGGCTGCTATTAAAGACGTGGCGCGTGTGCTTCGCATGCCGTATTCAGAGGTAGATAAAATTACCAAAGCCATGCCTAACAATATCAAGCGCCCATGCGTTATATTAAAAGCGTTTGGCTTATACCAACCTAAAGAAGGCGATAAAGACTACGGCACAACCTATGGCGAGCCAGACCTAGTAGAACTATATAAAAACAACCCAACGGTAAAACGTGTGGTAGATATTGCTGCAAAACTGGAAGATATGCCTAGGCAAACCAGTATGCACGCTTGTGGTGTTGTTATAGGTGGTGTAAAATTAGCCGATTATATTCCGCTTGCACGTAACGGCGATATTATGACAACGCAATATGAAGCTGTGCCACTAGAAGCGCTTGGGCACTTAAAAATGGACTTTTTGGCCTTAAAGAACTTAGACGATATTGCTATGGCCAAAGAGTTTATTAAACAAAACTATGGCACGGAAATTGATTTTGAACATTGTACGTACGATGACCCAGAGGTGTATAAACTTATTTCTTCGGGTAACACAACGGCTATCTTCCAAATAGAATCAGGTGGTTTCCAGAAGTTTATGAAAGAATTAAAACCAACCTGTATTGAAGATATTACCGCGGGCGTGTCGCTATACCGACCAGGCCCTATGGACTTTATTCCGCAGTACGTGCACAACAAGCACAACCCGCAAGATGTTAAGTACGACCATCCATTGTTGGTAAAAACGCTTAAACCAACCTATGGTTGTATTGTATACCAAGAGCAGGTTATGAGAATTTGCCAAGACTTAGCGGGTTATACGTTAGGTCAGGCGGACATGGTGCGTCGACTTATGAGTAAAAAGAAGATGGATAAAATGCGTGAAGAACGCCAAATCTTCTTATATGGCGCACCTGGTAAAGACGGCAAACCAGATATTGATGGCGCTATTAAACGTGGGGTAGCAGAAGATGTTGCCAACAAAATTTGGAACGCCATGGAAACGTTTGCAGCGTACGCGTTTAATAAATCGCACGCAGCGGCGTATAGTTTGTTAACCTATCAAACAGCCTACTTAAAATGCCATTACGAAGCAGAGTTTTTAACGGCGGTTTTAAATAACCGTATTACAAACGCTAAAGAAATTCAACATTATGTAGCCTACATTAAAAGTGAAGGCATAGAAGTGTTGCCTCCGGATATTAACCAAAGTGATGTATTGTTTAGCGTAAAAAATAATCAAGTACGTTTTGGGCTAAATGCATTAAAAGGGTTGGGGGAAAATGTTTGCGTAGGCATTGTTAACGAGCGTAAAGAGCATGGCCCGTACAAAGACCTTATGGACTTTTTATCACGTACAGCAGAGTGCGGTATCAATAAACGCGTGCTGGAAAGTTTAATTTTTTCTGGCGCGTTTGATTGCTTTGGCAAAAAGCGTTCGCAACTTGCGTGTATATATGAAAGCGCTATGGAGCGTGCTATTAAAGATAAAAAGTCAAGATTATCTGGTCAGTGTTCCATGTTCGATGAAATGCTGGCTGGCGATGAAAGTTTACAACTTGTATACCCAGATATTGCTGAGTATAACACGCTTCAAAAATTAAAACGTGAAAAAGAAGTGGTGGGCAACTATATGTCTGGGCATCCACTCGATGACCATAAAGATAAATTTAAAGAATACAACTTTAATTCGTCTATGCTAGAAGTGTTCGATACCGATGATGAAATGGAAAACCCAGAAGGTGTTATGCCAGAAGAAGACTACGATAAAGTCACCAAAGAAGAAGAATCGGGGCTTACCGATGGTATGCCAATTACTTGGGGTGGAGTAATTACAAACGTTCACAAAACAGTTTCTAGAAGTTCCAACCAAACCATGGCTATTGTTACGGTGGAAGATATTTACGGCACGGCTGAAGTTATGATGGTGCATAAAGTATACGAGCCAAACAAACTGAAATTATTAGAAGATAAAATGTTAACCATTAAAGGTAAATTATCTATTAAGCCCGATGCAAGGCCAATCATTATTGCAGAAAAAATTTCTTTCTGGGATGAAGCGCCAGCTCCTGTTTTACAAACAACTTCTTCGCGTTTGGTGGTAGGGGAAGAAGAACAAAAGCCAACCCAGCCAACGCAAAAATTGTATGTAAAAGTGGAACTATCGAATAAAGAATTACTAGCAGAAGTTACAGAAATTTTACAAGCTTATAGTGGCGATGTTCCTGTGTATACACAAAGTTCAGGGCAAGTGTACCCGCTAGGGTATAAGGTTACACCAAGTAATGCTTTGTTAAGTGAGTTAAAAACTGTAATAGGCGAGAACTTTGTAAAATTAAAATAAAATACAAAAGAGACAAGAACTTCTTGTCTCTTTTTTTATATATATTGCATCACATAGTACCTAACGGGCTGTTTGTATAAAATAACGAAATATGGCTGTTTTTAAGTGCTATGTGAGGTAAAGTGTTTGTAAAATAAAAGCTATTTATGGTATCCGCGCTTTTTATTTACGTAATATTCTAAAGCAACAACCACGCCGTACATAAGCGCAGAAAGTAAACACAAAATAACAATACCGCTCATAACCAAATCTATTTTAAACACTTGGCTACCGTAGTTAATTAAATAGCCAATGCCTGCTTTCGAAACCATATATTCACCCATAATAACGCCCACCCAACTCATGCCTAGGTTAATTTTTAAAACGGCAATAAAGTTAGGTAAACTACTAGGAATAATAAGCTTTTGCATAATTTGCCACTTATTGGCGCCCATTGTTTTTAATAGTGTAATTTTTGATACGTCGGTTTCTAAATACCCATTGAGTAAAGAAATGGTGGTTACAATAATGCAAATTAAAATACCCATAGTGATAATCGCTTTGGTACCTGCGCCCATCCAAATAATAATCAGTGGTCCAAGCGCAATTTTTGGCAAACTATTCAAAATAACAAGATATGGTTCAAGCACTCTGCGTGTAAAAGGTAATATATACAAAAGTAAAGCTAGCAAAGCCCCTAACACGGTGCTAATAGCAAAAGCCCACAAGGTTTCCGATAGCGTAACCCACATGTGGTTCCAAATCGTTCCGCCAGTAAACAGTGTTTTTAATTGCGATATAATGCGAGAAGGAGAACTGTACATAAAAGCATCTAAAACCCCTATGCTCGTACATAGTTCCCATAGGCCAATAAACAAAATTAAAACGCCCCAACGTCCTACCGAAATACCTATGCGGGTATTGCGCAATTTTGTTAAATATTTTTTGTGTGCTAGGGAATAGGTAGGTTTAACTGTTTTCTTCTTCATCTTGCAATTCCTCCCAAATTTTTAGGAAGTATGTTTGAAATTCTGGGTGATTTCTGCGTTCAAATGGCGTTAAGTTTTGTGGTAAAGAAATGGTAATTTCTTTTTTTAATGTCGCTGGGCGTTTGGTTAAAATAAGCACGCGGTCGCTCATGGCAATGGCTTCGCTAATATCGTGTGTCACTAAAATAGCTGTTTTGTGTTCGCTTTTAATAATGGCGTGCATGCTGTTTTGTACGTTTAAGCGGGTTTGGTAATCAAGCGCCGAAAATGGTTCGTCTAACAACAAAAGGTGTGGGTTGGTGGCCAATGTTCGAATTAAAGCCACGCGTTGGCGCATACCACCTGAAAGTTCGCGCGGGTAACTTTTTTGAAACCCATCTAGCCCGTATTTTACAATAAGTTCTTGCGCTTTTTTCTTATTTTCGGGCGTGCGCTTTTTTTGAATGGTTAGCCCTAAAAGAATATTTTCTTCTATGGTAAGCCAATCAAACAATTCATCACGTTGAAACATATAGCCTACGTTTTTATTGGTTTTGGTAATAGGATCGTTTTGCAAATAAATATCACCGCTTGTTTTATTAAGAAGACCAGCGATTAAAGACAAAATAGTGGTTTTACCACAACCGCTTGGGCCTACAATGCTTATAAATTCACCTGGCTGTATGCCAAAAGATATATCTTTTAAAGCAAGCGTTTCACCACGCAATGTATGGTATGTTAAGGATACATGGTTTAATTGTAAAATGTGCTTTTCCGTCATATGCTTCCTCCTAAAAAAGACACTCTTTCCGCAAAGCGCGGAAAGAGTATGTGTTATGCTGCAATTTTTGAAGCGAATGTATTATCTACAACCGATGAAAATTTTACATTGCAATCTTCGTCAATTTCGCCTGCGTTTTTCATAACTTCAAGTAAACGGTTAAATGCACTTTCTTCCATAACAGGCGTACTCATCCATGCGTCTATGTTTTTGTAACTAATAATACTTGCTTCAATGCTTTCTAAGCTTACACCTTCAAAACTTGCTACCAAACCTTGTGCAACTACACTTGGGTCGTTTTCATAAATGTAGTTGTATGCTTTTTGTATAGCCCTTAAAAATGCTTCTAATTTTTCAGGGTTTTTCTTCATGTAGTCGCTTGTTGCCATAAAGCAGGTGTATGGTATTTCGCCACTTGCTTCACCTAAAGAAGCAACAATTTTACCTTTTCCAGCTTTTTCATATTCACTTGCGGTTGGTTCAAACATGGTGCAATAATCGCCCGTGCCACCTTCAAATGCGGGTACGGTCATGTTAAATGCAAGTTCTAAGTTTAGGTTAATATTGGTTCCGTTGGTGTAACCATGTTGGTTTACAATCCACTCAAGCGTCATAGCTGGTAACCCGCCACGGCGTCCACCAATAATGGTTGTGTTGGTTAGGTTATCCCACGAGAATTCTTCGCTTGTATTGCGTGATACTAAGAAAGAACCGTCGCGTTTGGTTAACTGACCAAAAATAATAGGGTGGTTGGTACTGCCTTGTGACTTCACGTAAACAATTGTTTCCGGACCAAGTAAAGCAACGTCGGCACTGTTAGATAGCAAGGCCGCCATACTCGTGTCGCTACCGCCACCATTGGTTAGTTCTATGGTTAAACCTTCTTCTTCCATAAACCCTAAATTGATTGCTAAATATAATGGTGCATAAAATATACTGTGGGTTACTTCGTTTAAGCGAATCACGCCATCATCTTTCTTTTTACAACCCGCAAAGCATATACTTACGCAACATAAAACTAATAAAAATGCAATGGTTTTTTTCAATTTTTTCCTACCTCCTTTTTGGTATATTGTATTTTATTCAGGCAAATTTTCATTTGTCACAAAAATTATTTTTCTTCTTACGGCAAGTGTGCTATACTACCGTTATGCAAAGTGTGCGTCGTAAACATTTATCTTGGCTACCAGCGGTGTTAATTACCTTACGTTTAGCGTTAGGTGTTTTGTTGTTAGCTGTTGGTATCTTGTTTGCAGAAATAACTATGGCGTATGTGTTGTGTGCTATACTTGGGTTAAATTTTGTTACATTTTTTGTAAATATAAAAATGAAACGTTTAACGATTGCGGAGCTTAAAGTGGATAAAATTTCACAAATTGTGTTGCATATGTTATGGGCGTGTGTTTTGCTTTTACATAGGTTTTATCTTATTTGGGGCGTTATGGTGTATATTCTTGTTTTAATTGTACAAGCGCGCCTTACCATAGAACTTATAAAAATTTCGCCAAAAAAAGAGTACAAAGATGGTTGGTCCTTTGCCCTGCAAAACGTTGCAGAAGTTCTGTGTATTATATTGCTTTTTTACGCCACAAGTGTTACAATAAGTTATATTTTTATAGGTGCCATTATTTTGTGTGTTATGGGCATGAATTTAATAAAAACCAAATATTTATTAAAAGCAGCGCAGGCGTTAGATGCTATTCTTGAAAAACAAGCCCAAACCACATCTGATGTTCCACCTAAAGAAAAGGAAACACCATAATGAGAATATTTGGTATTATTTGTTTATTGTTATGTTTAATTGCAGGGGCAGTTTTGTTAATAGGGGCACCATATTTTATTTCCGAAAAAAAATATGAGGCACAAGCTCGTGCTAAAAAAGTCGTAAAATTGCAAGCCGTGGGTCTTATTTGTGTTGCCGTGGCGGTTGTTATTATGATGATTCTTGTTTAGATTAAAAAAAGAAGGAAAAAACAATGTTAGATAAAAAGTACAATGCACAAGAAAAAGAACAAAAATGGAAAGAATATTGGCAACAAGAAAATGTATATAAATTTGTGCCAGACCAAAGAGAAGTGTATTCTATAGATACACCTCCGCCAACCGTAAATGGTAAAATACATATTGGGCATATTTTTAGCTATTCGCAAGCGGAAATGGTAGCAAGGTATAAACGTCTACGAGGGTACAATGTATTTTATCCGTTTGGGTTCGATGATAACGGCTTACCAAGTGAACGTTTGGTAGAAAAAGAGCAAGGTAAAAAAGCGCACGAAATTGGTAGAGAAGCGTTTTCTAAACTTTGCTATCAAACAACCGATGCATATGAAAAAGAATTCAAAGAGCTTTTTCAAAGCTTAGGCGTGAGTGCCGATTGGAGCAATGCGTATAAAACGGTAAGCCCTTCCACCATAAAAATTAGTCAAGCATCGTTCTTAGAGCTTGCTAAAAAAGGGTATTGCTATCATAAGGAAAGCCCTGCTTTGTGGTGTAACGAGTGTTTAACCAGCATTGCGCAAGCAGAGCTAGAAACAAAAACACTCAAAACAACGTTTAATTATGTAACATTTACCACGGAAGAAGATAACGAACCGTTTACCATAGCAACTACAAGACCCGAGCTGTTGCCAGCGATTGTTAGTGTGTTTGTAAATCCAAAAGACAAAAAGCATAAGCACCTAATAGGTAAACATGCACGTATTCCTGTTATTAACGAAGTTGTGCCAATTATGGCTGATGAAAAAGTAGATGCCGAAAAAGGTACAGGCGTGGTTATGTGCTGTACATTTGGTGACCAAACCGATATAGAATGGTGGAAAAAATACAACTTGCCATTGCGTTTTATTTTTACCAAAGATGGGCGCATTAAAGAAGATGTACCAAACTATGGTGGCTTAAAAATAAAAGAAGCTCGTAAAAAAGTGGTAGAAGACTTACAAGCGGGTGGCTATATTGAAAAAATAGAAGAACTAGAACACGAAGTACAAACCCATGAACGTTGCGGAAAAGAAGTAGAATACACCGTAATGAAACAATGGTTTATTGATATTATGAACCATAAAGAAGATTTCTTAAAAATGGGCGAAAGTATTCAGTGGTACCCATCGCACATGCATAACCGCTATGTAGAATGGGTAAAAAATGTAGCGTGGGATTGGTGCATATCTCGTCAACGTTACTTTGGCGTACCATTCCCAGTTTGGTATTGCGAAGAATGTGGTGAACCTATTTTTGCCAACGAAGCCGATTTGCCTGTAAACCCATTGGTAGATAAACCAAGCGTAAAGGTTTGCCCGAAATGCGGTTGCACGCATTTTGTTCCAGAAACCGACGTTATGGATACATGGGCAACTTCATCCGTTACGCCACTTATTAACATGAAATACGGCGAAGAACACAATTACGAAAACATTTTAAAACCAATGAGTTTGCGCACAAACGCAAGTGAAATTATTCGTACGTGGGATTTTTACACTATTGTAAAAAGTTTTTATCACTTTGGGCAACGTCCATGGAACAATGTTATGATTTCAGGCTTTGTTATGGCCGATAAAGGTGAAAAAATAAGCAAAAGCAAAGGCAATAGCAAAATGGACCCGGTAGAGTTAATAAAAACCTATTCTGCCGATGCCGTAAGATATTGGGCAGCTTCGGGTAGGTTAGGAACCGATATTACGTTTAGCGAAGAAACTTTGTTGCGCGGTAAAAAACTTATTAACAAATTGTGGAATGTTTCAAAATTTATTGAAATGCATTTGGCCGATTATGAAGATAAGCCATTTACCAATTTCGAGTTTGTCGATAAGTGGGTTTTAGGTAGTTTTGGGCAAATGGAACAACAATTTATGAAATATGCAGATGAATACGAAATAGGTTTGGCTCTTAACTTACTTGAAAAGTTTTTCTGGAATTTCTGCGATAACTATATTGAAATTGTAAAACATAGGTTGTATCGTCCAGAAGAGTTTGGGGCAGAAGCAAGATATAGCGGGCAAAAAACGGTATACACATTACTTTATAAATTTTTACAAATGTTTAGTATTTATTTCCCGTTTATTACAGAAGAAATTTTCCAAGGTGTATATCATAATCATGTATCTATTCATACAACACAAATGGTTCCACTTACGTATGCGTTTAACAACGAAACCATGCTAGGTGACCAAATGGTAGAAATTATTAGTCAGGCGCGTGGCGTAAAAACAAACCATAACGTATCTTTAAAAACGCCTATTCGTTTGCTTTCATTAGGTGTTCGTGCAGAATTAGAACAAGCAATTTTAAGTGCGCAAAAAGATTTTAAAGCAACACTATTTATAGAAAATTTACAAATGAAACAAATAGAAAACGCACCATATGAAATATATACAGTAGAACTTAATTTAGACGAAAATGCTTAAAAAAAAGCCAAAGATTTTTCTTTGGCCTTTTTATTTGGTTTCTTTTTTTGTTAAGTTGTAATATAATACGTAGTATGAAAAATTTTATATTGCAAAAAACATATATATGCATTTTATACGTTGCACTTACTTTATGCATGGAAGTGTTTTTGTTTGTGCAACTAGATTTTGGTTTCTTTCCAGAATATGTTGTTTTTACACTAGCATGGGTACTTTTCTTTTGCGCTTTGCTATTTTCTTTTCCATCTTTAAGGTTTACTAATGCATTTGTATCTATTATTCTGGCATTTCAAATTCTTATTGGGTATGTAAATATTTGCGTACATAATACGTTAAACGATGTTTTCTCGCTTAGTATGTTAACACTTGTGGGGGAAACCGCCGAAGTGCTAACGCTTGATATGTTTCCAATTTTGCCTATATTTTTTTATATTGGAATACTTATGTTGTTTATTGTGGGGCTATTAAGTATTGCAAAAATAAAAGTTACCAAAGCGCAAGTTACGCGTGCTTCCCATGCTATAAAAAACGTGTTGGTTGTTGTGGTACTTACTTTATGTTTAGGTATGTATAGCGTACAAACCGCCATGTTGCCTACGTATGGGGCAGAACTATGTTACTTAGACGACCAAAGTTTATATACGTCTTTTTACTCAGGTAAAGAGTCGCTTAAAAAATTTGGTACCTATGGGTTTTATATGGAACAATTAGGCAGGCTTATCTATAACCCGTTCGATAAGCAAGATGCTATAACAAAAGACGAAGCGTTGGCATATCTAGAAACACAAGAATATACGCCAGAAGATTTAGCTATATTTGGCGCATGTGAAGGAAGTAATGTTCTTTCTATTATGGCAGAAAGTTTTGAATGGTATGTTATTTCTCCAGAACTTACGCCTACACTTTATGCGTTAAGCACGGGGCACAATTTTGCCACCAACGGAACGTTTTACACCATTACTACACAGGAAAATGGTTCTGTTACCTTACAACGCAACGATCATATGCCAAGTGCCGATAATGTAGGTTTTGTTTTAAGTAATTATTATTCCAAAGCAAAAACCGATTATTCGGAAACATCTTTTATTTTAGGAAGTTACCCCTATAATAAAAGTTATACGTCGCGCTTATCTTTTGCAGATAAAGGCCTGTATAGTAACATTTCTTATAATTTTTCTTTGCCAAATCAGTTGGTGTTGGCGGGGGCCGTAGATACAACTTTATATGTGCACCCGTATAAAGCATCGTTTTATGGCCGTGATACGCTTACAAAAAGATTCGGTTTTGAACAAACCATGTTTATTGAAAATATGCCAGAAGTGAAACAAGACTCTGGTTTGCGTTTAGCACATGCAACCCTCGATAGCGAAGTGGTAAAAGCGTATGCAAATCAACTTATGCCTGTTGTGCAAAATGAAGATGGCTCACTACAAACATTTTACACACACTTTACTACCATAAGTACCCACGGCGAATACACAAGCGACCATCCACTGATTTCACAAGAAACAAAAAACTTAGTTAAAGCCTATGTGGAAGAAACGTATCATTTAACAGAAGTAGATATTGTAGGTTCTGAGGACTATGCTTTTTATACGTTTGTTTTAAAAGCGCTTGATACAGAGTACATGCTTGCTTATATTATGAATTATTTAACTACCCCGCAACAAGTATATACAACAAACGGCAAAGAGGTAGAAGGAAGAACGGAAATTTTAATAGATAACACACTACTTGTCTTTTTTGCCGACCATCAATCGTATTACTCTTCGTTAGATACGCTTGTAAAGCCTGAGTTTTACGTGCAAGGTGGCGAATTTACAAATGCGCTCATTTCTCAATTTAAGCAACGTATATCAGCTGTAAATTACCTGTATGCACCGCAAAGGTATCATGTGCCAGCATTTATTTATAGCACGCGCATAAACGAGGAAACCATAGATGGGTATCGGCAAACCATAACGAAATTTACGCAAGCTTTTGACCTTACACCAACGGTTCTAGCGTTGCTAGGGGTTTCGTATAACCCTAATTATTATTTAGGGTATCCTGTTATGTGTGAGGTGGAAAATACCACAACAGGCGAAATAAAAGATTTAACCGCGGGCGTTTTAGTTAGTCATACAGGTGGCATGTTCTCGCAAACCTTGTATGCAGATAATGGAATAGATGTATTATATAATGTGAACCATATTTCAAGTGAGCAAGCTATCATAGAGTTTTCTATTCCAATCAACGACTATATCCGTAAATGGAAATGCATTACCGCATTATACGAATACAATCTTTTTACAACTTAAAACAAATCATAAAAAAATATATAAAAAGACGGTAAATTCCGTCTTTTTTTTGTTGGTTTAAACGAAATGAATAGAAAATCGACAAAAAATCATATTTTTAGAATAATTTCCAAAAAATATGTATCTTCGTTTTCTCTAAAAAAATGTAACTTTTTGCTATGCTTTGTACACAATCATACAAAAAAGGAGATATATCATGAAAGAGGTTATTAAGGTTGTTATTGGAGAAGATAATGACACATTAAGAGAAAAATATAAAAAAGGGTTAGAAGAAAACAGTTGTATTCAGGTGCTTGCAACCGCAAAAACAGGCAAAGAATTATGGCTTATGATGCAAGAACATCAACCAGATTTAGTGGTTACCGATGTTTTGCTTTCAGAAATGGACGGGTTTTCTGTTATGGAAAAAGCCCAACAAGAACACGCGAATGCTAAATTTTTAATTTGTTCTTCTGTGCAATCCGATACGTTTGTACAAAAGGCTATGTTGTTAGGCGCAGAATATTATATGGTCAAACCGGTTTCGGTAACCGATGTGCAAAAACGCGTGCTTGATATTTTTGCAGAAACTGTTTCAAATCCAGTCGTGGTAAATACAGCGAGTACCGCAGTTGCAGAGCACATGCCTAAACGCAATAAATATATGGAAGAACGCATTACCAACATATTTATTACTGTAGGTATTCCTGCACATATTAAAGGGTATCAATTTTTAAGAGAAGCTATTAAAATGGCTATAGATAACCCAGAAGTTATCAATTCTATTACCAAAGAGTTGTACCCAAGCATAGCACAAAGGTTTGATACAACGGCGAGCAAAGTAGAACGCGCAATCCGTCACGCAATAGAAGTTGCTTGGAGCCGTGGAAAAATTGAAAATATTAACAGTATATTTGGCGTAAAGGTATATTCGAACAATGAAAAACCTACCAATGGCGAATTTATTGCTTTGGTTGCGGATAAAATGTTGATAGAAGGTTAAAAATATAGGATAAAATAGTTTACAATTACATATGTTTGTTATAATATTATGCTAAAATTGAATAGCCACGTGCTTAGGAGGATGTATGGCAAACAAAAAATATAAAAAATGTCCAAGATGTGAACTAAATTATATATTAGAAGATGAAGACTATTGTCCTGTATGCAAGGCCGAAATGAAAATGGCGGGTGCAAATGTTTCCGATGATGAAGATTTAGAGTTGTGTCCAGTTTGTGGTCAAAATTTTATGCGTCCAGATCAAACCATGTGTGAAGAGTGTAGTAAAAAAAGAAATTCGGGTGAAAACAATACCGAAGATGAAGAAACTTGGGACGATTCTACCATGCAAGAAATGGAAGAATCTTCTAGCGGCGATGTAGAGTTGTTGTCTTTAAACGATATGGTAGACGATGAGTTAGATGTAGAAGACGAAACCATGGACGATGAAGAAGAAGACGATTCTTTCTCCGACGATTACGAAGATGATGATACGTTAGACGATTTCGATGACGATTTCGATGATTATAACGACGACTTCGATGATGACGACGATGACGACGATGACGATGACGATGATGACGATGACGACGATGACGATGACGATGACGACGATGACGACGAAGACGATGACGACGATGACGACGATGACTAATTTATAACAGCAAGGCTTGCGCCTTGCTTTTTTTATGTTTAAAAATATTTTTTAAGGAAATACTTTTGCCCAAGGAGAGTCTATGCGGTCAGTTAATTATAATCAAAAACTTGTTGTGCAACAAATTCAAGCTTTAAAAGGAGAAAAGGTAGAGCTAAGCATTAACAAAGGTAGAAAAAAAATTGAAACCTTTTTTGCGGTTATACAAACATTATATCCGCGCATTTTTACAGTATCTTTAAACGATGGTAATGAAAACGCCACCAAAACATATTCCTATTCCGAGGTTATGTGTGGCGATGTGGTTATAAAACCTGTACAAAAAACCGATGCGTAAAAATTTTTAAAATTTGTCATAAATCTTCCAACGCCTGTATATACTGCAATAGAAACAGCAAGGAGGATTATTTTATGGCGTTTGAATCTTCAATCGAAAAAGTGGGGATTTACAAAAACGGTTGCGTGGGCGAAGCCCAAGTGCCAAGTAACAGCAGAATGCAAATTCCGTCTGGTAGAAACTTGCAACGAATTTTAGAAATTTTACCTATCGTGCAAGTAAAAACAATTGAAAAAGTGCAACAAAATGTATCTTTTAAAGGAGAAATTGAATATACAGTAACCTATGCCGATGCAAATAATGCTATCGATACCTTTATGTATGTACAAGAATACGAAGGCAATGTAGATGTTTTGGCAGAATCCGAAATTATGTTAAGAGCGCATGTAGAAAATGTACATACAACCTTTGAAACCAACAGTGAAATTGGGGTAGAAGCCACAGTTTGCGTACAAGCTATGGGGCTTGTGGGTGAAACGATTTCGGTAGTTACCATGCAAGACGAACATTGCGTGCAACAAACCAAAGAAATACAAGCAAGCAAAGTCAGTGCAACCGGCAAAGATGTGTTCCGTGTTGTAGGTACTTACGATATAGATAGCGGAATACAATCGCTTGTACGTGCAAATGCACAAGTGGTGGTAGAAGGTGTTACCAGTAAAACCGATATGTGCACCATTAGTGGCAAAACGGTGCATAGCATTTTATATGTTACGGAAGAAAGTGTTTTGCAACAAGCTGTGTTAGAAGTTCCTTTTACGCAAGATGTTCCATGCATTGGCATGCGTGAAGAGCAAACACTTGAAGTTTATGCACATGTCGCACACGTTGTTGCTAAAGAACATGTAAAAGAAACGGAAGGCACAAGCATTGAAATAGAAACAGAAATAGAAGTGCAAATGTGTGCATACGAAACATCAACCGTAGAAGTTGTTACCGATATGTATAGCACAGAAAAAGAACTAGAACTAACCACCGAAGCGTGCCCATTACAAACGGTAGAAGCTTGCGCTTATGTAACAGAAAATAAAACACTTGAAATAGAAAAAGAAGGTGCATACAAAGTTTTAAGCGCAGAAATTACACACGTTGTGCCCGTTTCAAAAAACAATGCCAATAAAACAAATGCGTATAAAGTAGAAGTTGGGGTACGTTTTGTTTGCCAAAACGAAGAGGGTTTATATTCTGTGAAAAACACAACGGCATGTGTAGAAACAACACAAGAACTATTTGAAAATGCTTCTGCCGTTATTCAGTGTGAAGGTGCAGTTATTGGATTAAAAGATGCCGAAAGCATTGTTCGTGTGCCATGTGTGTTAAGTTACACAGCACAAGTCGTAAAAAATCAAATTGTTACTTTTGTATCTCATATTGAAGAAAAAGATGATGCTGTGGTAAATGATTGTGCTTTATGTTTTTATATGGCAGGGCCAGAACAATCGTTATTTGACATTGCAAAACAGTTGCATGTAAAACCAGAAGTGCTTCAAGAACAAAATCCTGAGGTTCAATTTGAAGAACAAGAAGCAAAAGTAATTACAAGTTATCAAACCAAACAAATTTCGTTTTAAAAACGCCAAAAACGTGAAAATGGTATAAAATTTTCACGTTTTTTTTATAAAAAATGGGCATACTTATGGCACAAGGAGAGTTCGTATGCAAAAGGCTATATATTGTGTTTTAGGTTTGGTATGTATTTTAGGGGCTGTGGTGCTAGCTTTATATGTAACACCCAGCGCGCATGCACAAGTGCAAACGGCTTATGTTCGATTTCATGTGCGCGCAAACTCAAACAGTGAAGAAGACCAGTCGGTTAAATATGTAGTTAAAGATGCACTTGTTAATTATTTAACCCCTATTTTAACCACGTGTGAAACGGTAGATGATGCAAAAGAAAAAATAACGCAAGAAATACAGAATCTAACCAATGTAGCCACACAAGTATTACAAGAAAACGGGTTGACATACGGTGCAACGGTAGGTTTATATGAAGAATATTTTCCTACGCGAAGTTACCAAACCACCACGCTTGAAAGCGGTATATACGACGCCCTTATTGTAAAATTAGGTACAGGAACAGGTGATAATTGGTGGTGCGTTGTATATCCGCCACTGTGTTTTGTAAACGCAGAAAATGCAACGAGTAACACCATCATGTATCAATCGCGCTTGTGGGAGATGATAAAAAAGTGGGTGAAATAAGGCGTTTTCGCTTGCTTTTTGTCGAATTTTTTGTATAGTAAAAGATATGAATCAGGCAAATATTACACCAGAAAAAATTCGTACATTAAACATACACGAATTACGAGAAGTAGCGCGTCAAGTGGGGGTATATAGTCCCACTACGTTAAGCAAGCCTGAATTGTTATCCGCAGTATTCGAGTGTATTGGGGCTTCAAGGCAACAATATGAGCAAGCACTAGATGTGCAAAGTAAAGGTAGGCCAGCAAGAAAACGAATCATTGACCAAACGGCACTTGTGGGGTTAACCAATGTGCAACCGCAAACGTTTAAAGGCCAGCAAGGTTTTTACCTAGATAATATTCCCGATTACGACGAAGCGCCAACGTTACATATGTCTAACGCCATGCAGTCTATTTCTATGTATCCGGAAAACTTTGCACAATATAAACCTAAGCGCGAACCTATTATAGATATGCAAACAGGCACGGTTGTTAATCGCGAAGGAGAGTTGTGGCTTGTGAAATATCCGTCGCTACTATGCGAAACCGATATATTACTAACGCCAGAGCAAATTTTAACCTATGGGCTAAAAGAAGGCGACCAAGTAACTTACGAGCAACATTTTGATTTAGATTCCGATATTTGTACTATAGGGAAAGTTATCAACATACAGCATAAATAAAAACACGCATGGCGTGTTTTTCATTTTCTTTATTTACATAAGTGCGTCTTCTAAAACGAGTTTGTCAAAATCTATGCTTTCTACAAAATCTCTCGGTAAAAAACGCATGTTGTGAAATTCGTTAAAATTTTGTACATGTGTTTGCAGTAGCACCGGTGTCGGAATATCTAACTCATGACAAATAGCTGAAAGGTGCGTGAAAAACGTATCAAAGGTAACTTCACCATAGTTTTGGTATATGGTATCCTTTAAAATTTTATCGCCTTTCATAACTTTTACCCAAATTCTCATCATAATATGCAAAGTTTAGCATACATTAACAAAATACGCAACAAAAAAATCAAAAAAATATCATGTCCATTGCTTGACAAAACCTGTGCTAAAAACTATACTTAGCGCATGCTTAACAAGTGTTAGGGCGGGGAGGGAAATTATGCAAGAAATATTTTTAACCTTAGAAGGAAAGGCCGAAAAAGAAAAACGATTGGATTATTTAATTCATGTACGCAGACCAGAAGTTGTAGAAAAATTAAAAGCTGCGCGCGAATATGGCGATTTAAGTGAAAATGCAGAATACGATGCTGCACGTGAAGAGCAAGGCAGGGTAGAATCTGAAATTGCTTTAATTGAAGAAACATTGCGCGTTGCAAAAATTGTCGATGCTTCTGCATGCAAATCAAAAACAGTGTCTGTTGGCGCAAAAGTTTTGGTATTAGATGTTGAATTCGATGAAGAAATTGAATACACCATTGTAGGGGCTATTGAAAGTAACCCAGATAAAAATATGATTAGTAACGTTTCGCCTATTGGTAAAGCACTTATTGGTAAAAAGAAAGGCGATACCGTGTTTGTAGAAACACCAGGTGGAAAATTAGAAATGAAAGTATTAGATGTAAAATACTAAGAAATGAAAATATTAGATGTAAAATACTAAGAAAAACACTGCCACGGCGGTGTTTTTTTAATTTGACAAATAGAAAGATATTTGCTACTTTAAATAAGAACATGCAGTGGGAAAATTTTATTGAAAACACAAGCACATATAAGGAAATTGTTAGCGATATTGCAAGCAATATGCTTTCACATGCATATATATGTATTTCGCCCGATACCGCTTATGCGCAAGCGTTTGCAGCGGTTTTAAGTAAACTCATTTTATGTGAAACCATGCAAAAATGTGGTGTGTGCCGTTCTTGCCATAATATCGATGCAGGCGTACATGCCGATGTTTGCGTGTTTGGGGCAGAAACACCTATAAAACCAGAAGACGTAGCGGAAATTATTCCGTCTTTAGCGGTTAAACCTTATGAAGGCGAACGAAAGGTGTATATTCTTGCCAATATCGATATGGCGAGCGAAGAAGTTCAAAATAAGCTTTTAAAATCTATTGAAGAACCGCCAGCACATGTTACCTTTTTGCTAACTGCCAGCGCGGAAAACAAGGTGCTATCCACCATACGTTCGCGTTGTCACGCGCTTGTGCTTGCGCCACTATCTATACAAGAATTACAAACATATTGTAAAAGCAAGGGCTTAGCGGATGCCGAGGCTCGCATGGTAGCTATAGGTAGCATGGGCTACATTGGTAAAGCGCAATCGCTATTAGAAAATACATCGTATATTTCCTTTTATCAAACGGTAGAAACAATGTTTTTTACCATGAATGCAAGTAAAGATATTCTAACCTATGCAACCTTATTTACTACCAAAGAAAAAGTACAAGAAGCGCTTACTATTTTGCAAATACTTGCGCGAGATGCTATGCTTGTGGCTTACCAAACGCCACAACTTATACAAAACCAGCATTTATTGCCAAAATTACAAACACTTGTTGCTAATTACCAAGGCCAAGCATGGGTGCATATGCAAGAAGTTGTATACAAAGCGCAACAAGCACTTGCGGTAAATACAAGTTTATCGGCTGTGGTCGACATGCTTTTATTTGCCATTGTGGAGGTGAAATATAAATGGAAGAAATTATAAATGTACAGTTTGTGCAAGGCGGTAAATCCTATTCGTTTTTAGCCAACGGTGTGCTTGTAAAAGAAGGGCAAAATGTGGTTGTAGAAGGAATTACAGGGCCTGCTGTTGCAACCGTTGTAAAAGCTAACACCATGCAAGATACATCATCGTTTCAAACGCCGTTAAAAAAAGTATTGCGTAAAGCCACGCAAAAAGATATAGAATCTTACGAAAAAAATAACAAAGAAGCTAAACAAATTAAAACCGAAATGAAAGTTCGAGTGAAGGAATTTGGTTTGGTTATGAAAGTTGTCGATGTATACTACTCGCTCGATCGTTCTCGCTTAACGGTAGAATACACAGCAGAAGATAGAGTAGATTTTCGTGATTTTATTAAAGAGCTTGCTACCATATACAAAACACGTATTGAAATGAAGCAAATTGGTGCACGCGATGAAGTAAAACAAATGGGTGGCATTGGGCCTTGTGGTAAAGAGTGTTGTTGCCGAGAATGTTTAAAAGAATTTGAGCATGTTTCGGTTAAAATGGCAAAAACGCAAAACTTATCTTTAAGTCCAACCAAAATTTGTGGCTTATGTGGCCGTTTAATGTGTTGCCTAGCGTATGAAAACCCATATTATGCAGAAACGCAAAAACTTATGCCTAAGGTTGGCTCTACCATCTCTACGCCAAGTGGCGAGGGTGTGGTGGTAAGCAACGACTTTTTGCATCGTTGTTCGGTAGTAAAAATAAAACAAAATGATGATACTTTTGTGCAAAAAACATTTACCATCAAACAGCTTCGCGGGGAAGACCCTATGGTGTTTGAAGAAGATGTAGCACCGCAGACGGAACAAAAACCAACAGAGCTAAAACCAGAGCCAACTTCTAGTAAACCAGAACAAGAACCAATGCTAAATAAAAAAGAAGTGCAACCGCAACAAAATGTTGCTACAAATGCTTCTACAACAAAACAAGAAATTGCGGACGCTCAGCAAAGGAAAAATACACAGCATACAAAACAGAACCAAATAACGGAAACAAACAAAGAAGATAAGCAAAAAAAGTCAAAAAAGCCTTTTTATAAAAGATTTTATAAACATAAACAAAAAAAGGAGAATGTATAATGGCATATAATATAGGTAACGAATGTTATAAATGTGGCACATGTGCAAACAATTGCCCTATGGGTGCTATTTCTATGGTAAATGGCAAATATGTTATCGACCCACAAAAGTGTATTTCATGTGGTTTATGCGCAGCGGTTTGCCCTGTAGGAGCGCCAAAACCAAGTGCAAAATAATTTGGTACATGCAGATGAAAAAATAGAGGACATGCAAACGCATGGTCTCTTTTTATTGCAAAAAAAACAAGGTTATGCGTTTAATACCGATAGCGTGCTACTTGCAAATTTTGTGCGTGTAAAACCGAAAGAGCGGTACATAGACTTGTGCTCGGGTAGTGGCGCAGTGGCACTGTTGGTGCATGTAAAACAATCGCCCCAAAGCACAACAGCGGTAGAATGCAATGCCGATATTGCTAATATGTGTGCCCGTTCGGTAGAATATAATCACTTACAAAATGTGCAAGTGGTGTGTGCAGATGTACGTACATGGTGCACCCGCGTTGAAAAACCATGGGATGTAGTTTCTGTAAATCCACCATATTTTAAAGTAACGCAATCGAAACAAACAACCACGTACACACAGTCTGCCAAGGCGGAATATACGCTCTCTTTAAACGAGTGCGTGCAAAGTGTGGCGAAATGCTTAAAATTTGGTGGTAGAATGTACATGGTGCATCGCGTAGAACGCTTGGCGGAAGTGATGTTTGCATGCAAACAAGTTCATTTAGAACCTAAGGTTTTACGCTTTATACAACCTAAACCGCAAGCGCCGTACCGCATTTTTTTAATGGAAGCGGTGCTTGGGGGTAAAGAAGGCTTGCGCGTAGAGCCACCATTGCTGTTATTAAACGAAAACGGCGAAGAAACCGAAGAAGTAAAACAAATGTATGATAGAAAAAAGTAACCAAATGGGTTACTTTTTTTATACGATTCTGCATAGCCAGCAAGCGCAAATTGTGCCTATGCTAATGGCTAAAAAACTAATGGCCAAAATACCATTTAATTTTTTAATTTTTGTTGTTCCGAAGTATAACGCAACCACATAAAATACAGTTTCGCTTGTGCTCATAATTACGGAAGCACAGCGAGAAACGTAACTATCTGGACCAAATTTTGTGTAAATATCATTTAGCATGGCTAAACTACCCGAACCCGTAAACGGACGTAATAATAAAAATTCGGTAAGTTCCGCCGGAATGCCTAAAGCGGAGAAAAAGGGGCTGACAAAACTAGAAAGTTTGGCAGATAAACCGCTTATGGTAAACAGTTCAATGGCAAAAAATATGGCAACTAAATATGGAAAAATACCCACACACAAAGAAATAGCCCCGCTTGCTCCTTTTACAAAATGGTCGTAGGCGTTTATATTTTTTATCAAACAATATAAAAGTACGAATAGTAATAAAACAGGTACTATATAACTAACGACATTTTCCATGTTTTCGTCCTTTCTTCCATGGGTGGTAATGCACAAGTTTTACAAGCAGTATGCCGGCAATGGTGCTTATACCCCCAGCGAGTAAGCTAGGCAGAATAATGCTTGCAGGGTGCGCGCTTCCAGCGGTTGCTAACATGCCTAAAATAGATGTTGGCAATAGTTGTAAACTCGTGCAAGAAATTACCACCAACATTACCATGCTTCGGTTGGCTATGGGCGAACCTGTATACATACTTTCAATTGCTTTAATGCCCATAGGGGTGGCTGCACCATTCATGCCTAAAAGATTGGCACTTATGTTTAAGCTTACATAGTGTTTACTTTGTTTATCCAACTCGTTTTTACCAAAAATAAGGTCAATAAAAGGTGAAATAAGTTTGGAGATAAGTGTAGCAATGCCTGTGTATTCTAAAATGCCAAAAATGCCCATCCATATGGCATACACCGCACAAAGTTCTAAGGTTAATTTTACCGCTTTGTGCGCGGCAGCAATCATGCCTGTAAGCACCAACTCTGGGGAAAGAAATAATAGCGCGGCAATACTAATGCCTAGTAAAAAAATCCAAACTTTATTCATGCTAAACTATATGCCTTGTAAAAAGATAATATGAAAAACTTGCGCTTTTTCTAAAAACTAAGTATACTTGCGTTTAGGAGTAAATGTATGTTTGTCGATACACATTGTCACGTTGTTATGAACCCCAAAGGTGCAGAACAAATTGTGCAAAATTTTGAAAAAGATTCCATTGATTTTGTAGTTACTATTGGTACAAATGTAAAGAATAGCGCCGAAGCGGTTGCGTTTGCCAACGCGCATACGAACGTATATGCTACGGTAGGGGTCTACCCAGAATATGCCGAAGAAAACATGCAACAAGCGCTTGCACAAATCGAAACGTTGCTTAAAGAACCTAAAGTGGTTGCTATTGGTGAAATAGGGCTCGATTATCACACCCCAGGGTATCAAAAACAGTGGCAACAAGCTTTGTTTCGCCAACAACTCAATTTAGCCATTGCCTACAACAAAACGGTTGTCATTCATAGCCGTGAAGCCACGCAAGATATGCTTACCATTTTAAAAGAATATGCGCCTAAATTAAAACATATTGTATTGCATTGTTTTTCCGGGTCTGTAGAATCCGCCAAGGAATTTTTGCGTTTAGGTTGCTATATTTCTTTTGCGGGGCCTATTACGTTTAAAAAAACAAACCGTGAAATTTTACATCACATTCCGCTAGATAGGCTTTTAATTGAAACCGATTCACCATACTTAGCACCAGAACCTGTGCGCGGTACGGTAAACGAGCCTGCAAATGTAAAATTTGTTGCACAAAAAATTGCCGATACACTTGAAATGCCGGTAGAAAAACTTGCACAAATTACTAAAGAAAATGCAAAAAGGGCGTTTGGTATTGTATGAAGGAATTATTAAATAAATATCAATTTCATTTTAAAAAGGGGTATGGGCAAAACTTTTTAACCGATACCAATTTGTTGCGTGCTATAACAACCGATGCAGGCATAACCGCAAACGATGTTGTTTTAGAAATTGGGGCAGGTGCGGGCGCACTTACACAGCAACTTGCAAAAGTAGCTAAGCGTGTGGTTGTGTACGAAATTGATACCAACTTAAAGCCCATATTAGAAGAAAACTTAAAAGAATTTCAAAATGTTACCTTAGTATTTCAAGATTTTATGAAGGTTTCAGCGCAAAACTTGCAAAACGAGGTTGGAACTACGTTTAAAGTAGTTGCAAACTTGCCGTACTATATTACTACACCTATTCTTTTTAAACTGTTAGAAGAAACAACGGGTTTGCAAAGTATTACCATTATGGTGCAAAAAGAAGTGGGAGAAAGAATTGTTGCGCCAAGTGGCAACAAGGAATATGGTGTGTTAAGCGTTATGTTGCAACATAAAGGTAGTTGCAGTATAAAACGTATGGTAAAACGAAACATGTTTACGCCAGCGCCAAAGGTTGATTCTTGCATTGTGCACATACAATTATATACATATACGTTTGCATGCGAATCTATGTTTCAAAAAGTAGTTAAACAAGGGTTTTCTATGCGACGCAAGCAACTGGCGAATGTATTACAGCAAACGTTAGGGGTTGCCAAAGAGACCATACATATTTTTTTAGAAAAACAACATCTGCCTTTAACCGCGCGTGCGGAAGAACTAACGGTAGCGCAGTTTGAAGCGCTAGCCATGTACTTACAAGAAAATACGTAAAATTTCTACGTGTTTTCTTTTTTTTCGCGTTTCTTTTTTTTGTACCCGCGGGTAACAAGTGTATAAAAGCGGGTATACTTGTTGCATAAGGAGAATATTATGTCAGCAAAGTACATGTTATTACAATCGCTTTTAAAAGAACAAAGCCAAACCACTGCCGTTTTAAAATTTTTTGTAACCACGCAAGGAAATATGGTGTGTTTAAAAGGGAATATGCCTAACGCAGAAACCTTTACCTTTTTTATTATGGACGCCGAAGGTAATTGGGACTTATGTACACTTTCATCTAATAAAGTACAAGAAAGCACCATGCCTACATGGAATACGCCTTTTCAAGTATTGTTGTGTCAGCAAGAATCGCCTTGTTTTTATGGTTCAAGTAAACAAGAAGGTTATAATAAGGCGTTTTATCAAACATTTTTAGAAAAACTAGAAGTGGTAGAAAGTGAAGGGCTATTTACCGAGGGCAACACCGAAGAACTTATTGATGAAATCATAGAAGCATACGATGAAGTCGATCAAAAGCAAAAGAAGTATGCTACGCAAACGTTTTTTCAAGAGGTTTTGCCTTCGCTTACCACACTTTTTCAAACATGCCCACGCGATGAATTGTTAGAAGATATGGTACTGCATTCTAAATGGGTACGCGCATATCAAAAAAACGATTGTTTGCTTGTTGGCATTATTTATAAAGATAACCAACCAAAGTATGTAAGCTTAGGTAAGCCGGTTATGGATGTTCGGCATTATCAAAAAGAGTTTAACCAAAGTTATGTGTTTGTGCTTAATAAAAAACAACCGTTATATTTTGGATACGAGTTATTGTTTCTAGATGCAATGAGCGGTAAGCCAGTTTGCCCTTTAAAAAGCGCCTAAATAGGGGAATAATTTTGCAATTTTGTTGACAAAAGCCTAATGTTTCTTATACAATATAAATTGCAAAATTTTATGGAGAGAATTGGTATGAAAAAATGGTTATCAGCATTATGTGCTGTTGTGCTTGTGGCAACTTGCCTATTTACATTTACCGCTTGTGGTAATAAAAATTTAGTCGAAAGTTCCAATAGTACGGCTAGCGTTATAAGTAATGGGGGCATGCTCACCGTACATAATGGGTATTTATATTTTGTTAACGGAACAAACACCAATAATGGGAAAAACAACACATATGGTTCGGTTACACAAGGCGCTATCTGTCGCATTCCTGTCGATGAAAATGGCAATATTCAAGAGAAGGAAGATGGGTCTTTGCCAACAGCCGAAGTGGTTGTGCCTAGTTTGGTTGGGTTTGATTTAGGCTCTGTTGCTATTTATGGCGATTATTTATATTATTCAACCCCAAGTAATCAAAAAAATGTAAATAGCGAAGTGTTATATGGCTTAACCGAATTTCGTCGTTTAAACTTAAACAACATAAAAGGTAAAACGGAACTTATGTACACCACCAAATCTAGTGACGATACAGTTGATTTTACGTATTACACCGTGGGTGATAAAACGTTATATTTAGTAGTGTATGAAAAAAGTAGTAATAACATTACCAGTATTCGTTTGGGTAAAAACCCAGTAACAAAAGTTATTGCTTCTCATGTTAAAAATTATCTATTTGCAGAACAATCAAGTGCAAATGCTATGCAAGAAGGCGTAAGTACCAAAGTATATTATACAACCGAAGCCGATAATGCTTCTTACGAAACCGGCGTAAAAGTGTATAGTATGTTGCCAGATGGTTCACAAAAAACTGAAATTGGTAGTGGGGAAGATTATAGTTTGCTTGCTATTCGCGCAGGTAAATTATATTATTCTTACACCAGCGGTGATTATACATACATGTACGCAACCACCGATGGAGCAACCTTTCATATTCAAACAGATACACTTATTTCAGCAAGCCGTTCTACTTACGATAAAATGCTATTTTTAGAAGATGGCTCTATTGTTATTCAAGAAAAAACAAAAAAAGATGATAAAGATGTATACTATGTGCGTCGCATATTGTGGCAAAATAAAGAAATTGCTGTAAACTATATTTTATATAAAGGTCAGGTTGAATTTTTAGGCATTTATGAAAATAGTATTGTGTTTACCGATACCGACGATGGCACCATCAATAAAGTAGATTACACGAAAGATAATTCCAACAACGAAAATACCATTATTCTTTGTGAAGAAGAGTTTGAAAAAGCCGACGGAAACTTAGTTGGTGAAATTGTTGGTGATTATGTATACGGGTTTATTAATAAGGCGGTAGATGAAGATTCCACCACTAAAAAAACCTATGTATATCGTGTTCCATTAAACCCAGCGGAAGACGAAGTGGTAGAAGCTGAACTTGTTGCGGTGCTTTAAATATGAAAGCATGTATCTTAAAAAAAGAATATTATATGCAAAATAAAAAAACAGCAAATGCTTTTTGCTGTTTTTTTACTCTTACATAGGGCATTGTATACTTCTATGTTTACATGCATGTTCTGTTATGTGAATTTATGAAAATAGAATACGTTTATTTTTATAATTTTCTTGACTTTTGTATAGGGGTTTGGTATATTGATGTCATGCATATACAAATCATTCTAAATAACACTAATCATAATTGTGCATGCAAATAGAAGTTTGTATACCTTTTTTGTTTATGAACATATTGTAAGTCCAAGGTATACAAACCTTGGCTTTTTTGTGTACTACGTACCCTTAACTTTATAGGAAAAATAAGGAGAAAACACGAATGGAAATAAAAGAAATTCAACATTTAGAAGAATTATCCAACTTAAAATTGTCATCTCAACAGCGAGAACGCTTTGCCCAAGATTTAGATAATATTATACAGTTTGCTTCTCAAATTTCAAAAGAAACACATCAAGCGCAAGGGTTTATACAAAGTATACATCTTAACGAATTGCGTGAAGATATTGTTCAGCCAAGTTTGCCACAAGAAAAAGTTGTTATCAATGCACCCGATCAAAGAAAAGGTTGCTTTGCAGTGCCAAGAATTATGGAGTAGGTTATGAGAGAGTTAGGAGTTATTGAATTACGTGAGAAAATAAAGGCTGGCGAAATACGGTCGGTTGATATTACGCAAGAATATATACAAGCAATAAAACAAAGTAAAACCAATGCCATAATTGAAATTTTTGCCGACGCTATAGAGCAAGCGCAAGAAATAGATAAAAAAATACAACAAGGCTACACGGGTAAACTTGCGGGCGTGCCTATTATTATTAAAGATAACATTTTAGTAGAAGGTAAACATGCAAGCGCAGGTTCGCTGTTTTTAAAAGATTATATTGCCCAATATACATCTACGGTAGCACAAAAATTACTTGATGAAGGTGCGGTTATTTTGGCCCGTGCAAACATGGATGAATTCGCTATGGGAAGTGGTACAGAGCATAGTGCCTATTTTAAAACGTATAACCCGCTGGATACAACTCGAGTTCCAGGTGGCTCATCTGGCGGAAGCGCGGCTGCGGTTATTGAAAATTTATGCGCCGCTGCCTTGGGTACCGATACAGGCGGTTCTATACGTCAGCCTAGTTCTTATTGTGGTGTGGTTGGTATGAAACCAACATATGGTCGCGTTTCTAGATATGGTGTTGTGGCTTTTGCAAGTTCACTTGACCAAGTAGGTCCCATTACAAAAAACGTACAAGATAACGCTTTATTGCTTGAAGTTTTATCTGGAACCGATATACACGATGAAACCACGGCAAGAAATCAGGTTATCGATTTTTCTTCTCGTATTGGTAAAAGTTTACAAGGCCTAAAAGTGGGTATTGTACAGTCTGTAGATGCCATGGTGCAGGGCTTAGACGTAGAGTCGCATTATGAAAAAATGAAAGAGTTTTTACAACAACATGGTGCAACGCTTGTTGATGTGCAAATACCGCATTTGCAGCTTGTTTTGCCAGCATATTACATCATTGCCCCTGCGGAAGCGGCAAGTAACCTTGCGCGTTTTGATGGTGTAAAATATACTAGCCGTAGTCAAAGCGCACAAACGCTTAACGAAATTTATACATTATCACGTACAGAATTTTTTGGAGATGAAGTTAAGCGCAGAATTATGTTGGGTAACTATGTGCTTTCCAGCGGTTATTTCGATGCTTACTACAATAAAGCTCGTTCTGTGCAAGCGCAATTGCGAGAAGAATACATAAAGGCGTTTCAATCGTGTGATGTCATTTTAATGCCAACGGCGAAAGGTGAAGCTTATAAAATAGGTGGAAAAGCCAATCCGTTAGATGCGTATAAAGAAGATATTTTTACGGTAAGTGCTAACATTGCAGGGTTACCAGCCATATCTATTCCATTTGGCGTAGGTAATCATAAACTGCCAATAGGTATGCAGTTTTTGGCGCCACACTTTGAAGAAAAAACTTTATATCAAGTAGCAAGTTATGTAGAAAAACACAAGGAGGATATTCATGGAGTATGATGTTGTTATTGGGCTAGAAGTACACGCAGAACTAAAAACACAAAGTAAATGTTTTTGTTCATGTGCAAATTCTTTTGGCCAAGAACCAAACACAACGTGCTGTCCTGTTTGTGTTGGCTTGCCGGGCGCGTTGCCTGTTTTGAATAAAAAAGCAGTGGAACAAACCATACGTGCAGGTGTAGCCCTAGGTTTTGAAATTAACAAAACAGCTATATTTGAAAGAAAAAATTATTTTTATCCCGATCTTGCAAAGGCCTATCAAATTTCGCAATTAGTAAAACCTATTTGCATTAATGGTCATTTGCGTGTAGGTGAGAAAGATATTCCTATCAACCGCATACACCTAGAAGAAGATGCCGGAAAGCTTGTACACGGAACCGATGGTAAAACTTTAATCGATTATAACCGTGCGGGGGTGCCTTTAATAGAACTTGTAACCGATGCGTTGAAAGAACCACACATAGAAACTGCCAATGAAGCCGTTGAATTTCTAGAAAAATTGAGACAAATTTATATTTACGCAGGCATATCTGATTGTATGCAAGAACGTGGTCAAATGCGTGCGGATGTCAATATAAGTTTAAAACCAAAGGGTAGTAAACAGTTTGGCACAAAAGTAGAAATGAAAAACATTATGGGCTTTCGTTCGGTGAAAAGAGCTATAGAATATGAAATTGCAAGGCAAAAAGAAATTTTAGAAGATGGCGGGGTGATTGAACAAGAAACGCGTAAATGGGATAACGAAAAAGGCATTAACTTTACGTTAAGAACAAAAGAAAACGCACAAGATTATCGCTATTTTCCAGACCCAGACTTGTTAGCCGTGCAGATAAGCGAAGAAGAAGTAGAGCAAATTAAAAAATCTATTCCTATTCTTCCAAGCCAATATAAACATACATATATGCAAGAATATGCGTTAAGCGAGTACGAAGCCGATGTTTTATTACAATTTAAACATGTCAACGACTTTTTTAATGCATGCGTTGCCATTTATCCTAATCCAAAATCACTTTGTAATTGGATATTAACAGATATATTAACAAAAATAAAAACAGAATCTGGCGCGGGTCCAATACTCATTTCTGCACAAGATTTTGTATGGCTTGTTCAAAATGTAGACAATAAAAAAATCAATAAAATTAACGCAAAAGAAGACGTGCTAGAAGAAATTTGGGGCACATCTAAGTCGGCCGAAGAAGTGGCAAAAAAGAAAAATATCATGATCGATATTAACGACCAAGCGCTTGACGGCATTATTCAAGAAGTTTTAAAAGTTCATATAGCAGTTGTAGAACAATTTAAAACAGAAAACGACCCTAAAATATTAAATTTCTTAGTAGGGCAAGTCATGAAAACCACGCGTGGTAAAGCAAATGCGTCTGTGGTTATGGAAAAAATTAAAAAATTTACACAAAAATAAAAAGGAGAATATATACATGTTACGTACAAAAACATGTGGAGAAATTGATATATCATGTTTAAAAGAAACAGTGGTGCTTGCTGGTTGGGTAGAAGCAATACGAGACCATGGTGGCATTGTATTTATTACATTGCGTGATAAATATGGCATGGTGCAACTTACCACACACGATGATAAATTGCTTGTTTCTTTAACAAAAGAAAGCGTTGTGGGCGTTAAAGGTGAAGTCGTTTTAAGAGATAAAGAAACAATTGACCCTAAATTAAAGTCAGGGGAAGTAGAAGTCGCTATTCAAGAATTAAAGGTGTATTCTTATGCAAAAAACATGTTACCGTTTGAAGTAAAAGATAGCGCAAAAGTGAGTGAAGATATACGTTTAAAATATCGTTATCTAGATTTAAGAAATCAGCGCATGCAAGAAATGTTACAAGCAAGGGCCGATATTGCTTTTGAAACCAGAAGTATTTTACGTGGTTTGGGTTTTGAAGAAGTGGCAACGCCTATTTTAACCGTACCAAGCCCAGAAGGCGCTCGTGATTACTTGGTGCCTAGCCGTGTGCATAAAGGGAAGTTCTACGCACTACCACAGGCCCCACAACAATTTAAGCAACTTTTAATGTGTAGCGGTGTCGATAAATATTTCCAAATTGCACCTTGTTTTCGAGATGAAGACCCACGTGCTGACAGGCTTTGTGGCGATTTCTATCAAATAGACATGGAAATGAGCTTTGCAACACAAGAAGATGTGTTTAAAGTAACGGAACAACTTATTCAAAAATTATTTGCAAAATTTAGTAAGTTTTCTTTCAATAAAGCACCATTTACACGCATAACGTACAAAGAGGCTATGGTAAAATATGGTACCGATAAACCTGATTTACGCAACCCTATTATTATGAAAGATTTGCAAAATGTATTTAAAAACACCACATTTAAAGGGTTTAAAGGGAAAACCATAGAAGGTTTTTCTATTACATCTGGGCAACGTAGCCGTAGTTTCTATGAAAAATTGCAAAACTTAATGTTGTCTAATGGGGCAGAAGGTCTCGCATGGGTAAGGGTGCAAGACGATTTATCCATAACTGGCCCAATTGTAAAGTTTATCACCCCAGAAGAGTGTCAAAACCTAGTAAAGGAAACACAGGCTAAAGCTGGTGATGATATATTTGTTATCGCCGATTTCGATGCAAAAAAATGTTATAAACTTGCTGGCTTATTAAGAAGTCAAGTAGGAGAACAATTAGAACTTATCGATACATCTAAAATTGAATTTTGTTGGATTACCGATTTCCCAATGTTTGAAGTAGACGAAAAAGGTAAATATACATTTGCGCATAATCCGTTTAACAAACCAGCTTGCTCTTTGCAAGATTTGCAAACGAAAAACCCGCTAGATATCGTGGCATATCAATACGATTTAGTAGCCAATGGGTATGAAATTTCATCTGGGGCTGAAAGAAATACCGATATACAAACCATGGTAAAATTGTTTGAAATTGTTGGTAAAACAGAAGAAGAAGTACAAAAACATTTTGGTGCTTTGTATACAGCCTTTTCTATGGGTGTACCGCCACACGCTGGTATTGCTCCGGGGTTTGAAAGACTTATGATGTTAATGCTTGGCACCACCAATATTCGAGATGTTGTACCATTCCCACTTAATGGTAAAGCGCAAGATGTTCTTATGGGTGGGCCTATTGAAGTAGATGAACAACAATTACGTGAATTGCATATTAAATTAAGGCAATAATACCTACATGTATATGGGTGTTTGTATAAACTGCATATAAAAATAAAAAAGTATATGACCCAATAAGGTCATATACTTTTTTTAACTACATTTAAAATGAAGTATACTAGCGTAATTGCGTTATCACAACGAATTATTTTTGTATGCTTCTAACGCTTTGGCTAGTTGGTCTGGGCAACTTGTACCATTTCGGCACATAATACCTTTCAGTTTACGTATTACATCATCCATGTGCATGCCTACCACAAGTTTGGCTATGCCTTGGGTGTTCCCGGGGCAACCCCCAATAAATGTAACATGTGTTACAATATTGTTTTCTACTTCAAATTGTATTTGTCGGGCACAAGTGCCGTAGGTGGTGTAGGTTTGCATAAGTTTCTCCTTATTCTATTAAAATATCATAAAGCGCAGCGTATACTTGGCTAGCCTTTTCTTCCCAGCGGTTATAAATGGTTTTTGCGCTATATCGGTTGGCAACATTAAGTTTTAGTTCTAATTGTGTGCCTAATGGCTCTACAATACGCATAACCACTGTGTACGTGCCATCGGCGTTTTTGTAATAATTTCTAAAATATTCTTGCTTGCGTTTAAAATTCATGCGGTTTGCTTTTATAAATTCGCTAATTTCATCACGCAAACTTGCGGGTATGCGCATAAAAAAGTAACTTAAACAGCTTCTGCCGTCGGTGGTTATGGTGTAGTATATGTCTTGGTTTTTGTTTGTGGCAACAATAAAACCTATTTCTACCAGTTCGGTTAACACTTCTTTGCAGGTCATGTAACTTATCCAAGTGTTTCTGCTACAACACATATCTGTAATGGTGTTTTCGGTAAGAGGCATTTCCATTTTGTCGAATACATATAAAAGTACTAATTTACTTACCGTGCTGTTGGTTGCTGTATCCATACCCATACTTTCCTTTATAAAATTTTCTTCATTATACCATAACAAAAAAAATAATAGAATACTTTTTGAAAAAATTTTAAAATTTATCCATTTTTATAAAAAATAATGTAAAATATGTAAAAAATAACAGAATTTAAATGACCTAAATGATAGAATATGCTACAATAAAGAAACAAAAGGGTGTGTTTTAACTTTATGCATTTTGCAAATAATACGTAATAAGTGTGCATACGTAAAAAGTAAAGGAGTTTTTTATGGCAAATTCTATACAAAAAGAAGTAGAAGCGCTTACCGAAGCATGTGAAAAAATGGCGAATGCCAAGTTGGCTTTGGTAGATAAAAACATTGCAAATATTTTAACAACCATTGCAAAAACAGAACACGTGTATGGCATAATTGCTACCAGCATGATTAACTTTAATTTTTCGGCAGAATTAAAGCGTGCAACCGCCGAAAAAGGCTTGTTTGTTTTGCCACCAGAGGCCTTTTTACGTGTGGCTTTGGGGTTTGCACTTTTGCAAGCAATTGAGAAAAAAAACATCGATATTATTCCTCTTTTAGACGAGTGTTTTAAAGCAGAAGATAGGGAAATTTCTTTTCAAAAATTTATGCATGCGGTTGTTTTGCCGTGGTGTGATACCATTTCTATGGCTTTAAAAGTAGAATACCCAGAGGGTTTTTTAGAAGAAAAGCGTAAACCTTTTGATAAAAATATAATGAATCGTATTCAATTTTTATTGCAAGAAATTGAAGGGTTGGTTATGCAATTACCAAAGCGCAAAGTAGATGCTTTGTTTGCAACGCGTATTTTAACAGCTATAAAACAAAGTTTAATGTATAACGATATTTCGCTAGTAAAAACTTTGTACGAAACATTTGTATACATTTTTGGTGAACATAAAGCACTCGCAGAAAAACTTTCATCACTCGAAAATGTAATCAACGCGTTGGAGGAATAATATGGAGAAAACCGTAGATGAACAAATAGATGCTTTGTTAGCGGAAATAAAAAATATTGAGCATTTATATTCCGACGAAATTGCTGCGTTAAAAAAACGAAAAGGATTTTATTTATACAGTGATAAAGCAGATAAGGAAATGGAAAAAATTGCGGAAAAATATGCACCGCTACTTGTAGAAAAGGAAAATGAGTTACAAAAATTAACAGACGAAAACTATAATTATTTAACGGAAAAAAAGAAAAAAAGTTCTACATAGTTTACATAAAAAAACAAGGGCAACCCTTGTTTTTTTATTGGCAAATTTTATTTTTTTATAAAAAAAAGTGTAATGGTAGCACCACGGAGAATCGAACTCCGGTTTTCAGCGTGAGAGGCTGACGTCCTAGCCGCTAGACGATGATGCCATAAACATTACACAAACGTAGTATAGCATAACAAACTATAAAGTGCAAGAAAAAGTTATTAAGTGAGATGTAATTTGTTGCAAGCGTGCAAAGTTTGATAGAGCAGTAAGGTTTGTTTGTTACAACTAACGTTTTTATTTTTTTGGAACATTATTTTTCCATAAAATAACTCAAACAAAGGTAAGGTTTATGTAATATGAAATTTTATAGGAATAAACACAGGCGACGTGATGCAATTTGTGTAGGCATGTGAATAAAGTTGAAAAATTTGTCGAAAATTGCTATACTTGCGCTATGATGTACTTTATGCACTTTCGCCCTGTGTTTTTTATGTTTGTGGCGTTTGTATTTGGTGTGCTTAGTAGCGTTTTAATTTCTTGGAACGTTTCTTTTTTTATTGTGCCCGTTGCATGTTTTTCTTTAGGCATTGCTTTAAGTGTGATTGTTTATAAAAGAAAGTGTTTGCGTTTGGTGGCAACATGTTGTATTGGGTTGTGTTTTGTGTTAGGTATGGTGAGCGCATTTTGTAATGAAACCTTATTAACGGCAAACAATATAACGGCACAATCTGTACGCGCCACGGCCTATGTAAGTGATATAAAGAAAGGAAGTTATGGCTACCGCGTGGTTGTAGAAGGGTTTTCTATAGATGGTAAAGAAGTAGATGGTGTGTTTTTTACAGAAGAAAATGCTGAAACTTGGTTAGGTAAAGAAATTCGGTTAGAAGGAAATGCAAAGCCTAACACCTGGCAATTGAAAGATATTTTGCAGGGGAACATGCCACCAACGCAAGATGTGATGCTATATAATGTAGAGGTGTCTGGCGTATATGAAGTAAACCATTTCAATGATATTTCTTGGATAATTTATGAAAGATTGCAAACGTTGTTTGGTGATAATGTAGCCGGAACTGCAACGGCTATGTTGTTTGGAAACAAGGCGTTTATATTAGATGACGTGCAGACAAATTATCAAGCAAGTGGTATAGCGCATTTATTGGCGGTAAGTGGGTTGCATGTAGGGTTTGTGTGTGCGATACTTGCGTTTATTTTAAAAAGATGTACAAAGAATGGAAAACTTTCTTTTATAATTACAGCAGTCGTTTTGTTGCTATATTGCTTTCTTTGTGGATTTTCAGCATCGGTTATGCGTGCAAGTGTTATGACCATGCTTTTGTTATTTGCGCCACTTGTTGGAAGACAATACGACCCGCTTTCTTCTATTTCTTTTGCGGGTTTGGTTTTATGCGTTATAAACCCATTCAACCTATTTAGTATTGGGTGGGAACTTAGTTTTGCGGCAGTGTTTGGCATTTTTACCATTGCGCCGTTATTACAAAAAGTGCTTCGTCCGGTGTTAGGCAAAGCGCTGGGTGCAACCATTTCTATATCGCTTTCTACACAATTAGCAACGCTTCCTTTACAAATGTTGTATTTTTCAACGGCGCAACCTTTTGCAATTCTTGCTAACTTTGTTGCTATACCGCTTGCAACCATTGCGTTTACGGCGCTTTTGCTTACTTTACCGTTATTGTTTATTCCTTACATTTGTTACATAGGGCAAGTTCCTTATATTTTGTTTGTGTTTTTAAATACGGTGGCAAACTTTTTTGGAGGGCTTTCGTTTTATACGTTTACCATACATGCTTCTGGGTGGATTTGTGTGCCATATTATGGAACAATGTTTGTTTGCTCAGAATATGTGTTTGTACGCAAAAGTACAAAATGGTGTTGGTTTTGTATAGGTTTGAGTTGTGTTTTATTGATTTTGCTTTTATAACAAGAGTTACTTCTTTACATTGCAAAAAGAAAATGATACAATAGGGTATATGAAATTTACAGAACTAAAAAAACATTTCCTTGCAAATACATATTTCCCTGCATACACGATTTGCGGGGAGGATATCTTTTTATGCTATAGAGCATTAGATATGTTTACGGCAAGATTTGGGAATACGGTTCCCGAAATGAACACCAACGTATTTTCTAGCGAAAAAGTAGATATGCAACAAGTAGTAGATGCTTGTTTAATGCCTCCGTTTGGTGACGCGTTTCGTTTAGTAATTGTAAAGCCAAGCAAAGTAAAGTTTACAAATAGCGATATGCAATTATTAAAAACATATATAAAAAAGCCTTCAACAACAACCATTTGTGTTTTCTTTTTTACGGGGACAAACGAGAGTGCTAAAAGCGTAAGCGCTTGTACTGAGCCTATTATTTGTGAGCATTTAGATGTATCTATGGCACATGCTTGGGTGCAGGGGAAAATATTTGCGCCTACGCGCGTACAAATTAAGCCAGAAGCCATGCAACTGTTGTATGCATATTGCAATGCAGATTTGGCCAGAATAACTAGCGAGGCGCAAAAATTGGCTTCGTTTGTTGGTGAAAATGGCGTGATAGATGTAAACATGATTAAAACCTTTGTTGAGCAAGACAAAGAATATAAAATTTTTGAATTAACGGATAAAATTGCACAAAAAGATGCCGAAGGGGCGATGGACGTGTTTACGACGCTTATGAAAAATGAAAAAACTGCATATGCTATTTTAACACCGTTGTATACACATTTTAGAAGGCTTTTATATATTTCTTTATTACAATCTACGCAAAGTCAGGCTTGGCTAGCAGAAAAGTTTGGAATAAAAGAATGGGCTGTAAAAATGATGTTTGCGCAACTAAAACAATATTCGCCTAAATTACTAAAAAAAATAGTAGATAGCTTAGAGCGCACAGATGAAAATATAAAATCGGGGAAAATGAAAGAAGATATTGCTGTAAATTTGGCAATAATGAATATACTAATATGGAGAGGTGCTTATGCAAAACATAACCATGGCTAATTCTTCACAAACGATGCCACGGAATGCAAAAGAAATTGCAGAAAAAAAACGTGCAACTTGGGCAAATGTGTGTGTTGCGCTTTCATTTTTTATTTTAAATATATATCAAGGATTTTTAACGGCAAATGGTTCTTGGGCAACCATGATGCCAAGTACGGGGTCTAAATTTGAAACCGTGCTGATTACTGCTTTTACTATGGGCCTTGTGGGTTGGCTCGTGTTTACGTTAGTTTTATATATGATTCACTTTATCAATTTGTTTCATTTATACTTAATATCTGCGCCTAAGTCGCTGTTTGATACAAACTTTAAATTTGCTTACAGTATTCGTAATGTTCTTGTTGGTATTGTGCTTTTTTGCATGCTTTCTGTGCCACAATACTTTTATTACAGTATTTTAGTATGTTTGTTAGGGGATATTCTGTTTTTTGTTTTGTTTTATATCTTTTTATGCAAACAGTTTTACCCAGTGTACTTACGCCCAAGTATTTTTAAACGCTTAGCAATATATTTGTTTGTATATGAAATTATTATATTTATATCAAAGTTTGGGGGTGTTTGGTTATGATAAAACGTATATACAAACGTCTCTTTATGCTTGTGCTTTGCGTATGTATGCTTGTGGGAATTGGAATGCCGTTTACGCAGAACGCTTGGGTGCAAGCGAGTAGCGTAACCCAAGAAACGATAGATATTTCGCTTATTGAAAATTATTTAACCGAATTTTCTACAACGTATGCTAACCGAATTGCAGGAAGCAAGCAAGAAGCGCAAACGGCAGAGTATATTTATAACGAAATGTTACAAATGCAAACAAAGTCGCTTACTTCGGCCTATACCCCTGTGGAAAGAAATGGGGAAACGGGAAAAATTTCTTTTATGTACGAAAATAGTTTAGGCCAAGTATTGCAATCGTACAATGTATGGTTCCGAAAAGAAAGTAGCACACCCGATGCTAAAACGTTAATTATTACCTGCAATATAGATAGTTTATCTTCTATGTATACCATTGAAGATGGGCAAACGTATGAAGGGGTGCACGCCAGCGGTTCTGCGTTAAGCGCGGTATTAAGTTTGGCGTATGCGTTAAAAGATGTAAACTTGCCTTACCATGTAGAATTTATGTTTTTTGGTGCAGGATGTGATGGTAACCAAGGCTCAGCGCAGTGGCTTAGAGGAATGACAGATGAAGATGTTTCTACATACTTTTTAAATATAAATATTGATAAAATAGCTTATGGCGCAGATGTGTTTGCATACACATTTGACCAAGATAACGCGTATGCAAAACAATTAAAAGAAATGTTTTCAAATAATGCAAGTTTAACAATTACGGAATTTAATCCAACATGGGCCGTTACAAATGAAGAAAGTGTTGCGGGTTTACCGTATACGCATGTGGGGCTTTCTTCCGATAACGTGAACTTTTTACAACGCGGAATACTTTCGCTACATATTTTCCGTGGAAACTACACCAAAGATAATTACACCGACAATTTATATCCAAGTTACAATGATTCTATGGAATATCTTGCAGAAGAAAGTAATGGAATGTATATAACGGGTATACAAAATATTGCAACAAGTATTATATCGCTTATGACAAATGATTCATTTTATACAACGTTTGAACATGCTGTAGCCCCAAGTTTAACATGGTTTACAAATTATAATACTGCGTTATATGCCTTTGTGGGCATATTGGCGATGTTTGTTATTGGCTGTACGCTATATTATGTGTTTGTAGCTATGCCAAAAGCAAAAAGAGCGGTAACCACTAAGCGTGAATTGGAAAAACTTATTCAAAACATGACGCAAAACATTGTACATAATGTGGGTGGTAAAAACGATAATATAGAAGTTATGAATGAAATGAAGCGTCAAATACACGATGCAAGCATTTCAGATATTCAGGCTACCGTGCATGAAACGGGCGCAGAAACTATGAAGCATGAGGCGGATGCAAACAAACATGCGGAAAATATAGATAATGGGAAAGAAGAAAGCGACGAAAACGCCGATACAGCAAACAAAGAAAAAGACGAGCAATAAGCTCGTTTTTTTAAAAAAAAGAACAACCACAAGGTTGTGCTTTTTTATTTTTTCATGGACGCAAGTTTGCTTGCAGCCACTGCTTTTCTTCTATTTGCAGCGTTTTTATGGATAGTTCCTTTAGACTCTGTTGCATCAATAGCTGCAAAGGTTTCAGGAAGCAATTTTTCTGCAAGAGCAACATCGTTATTATTAACAGCTTGGTTGAATTTTTTAATTTGTGTATTCATGGCAGAGCGATTGCTTTTGTTTGCCATGCGATTTCTATTTGCTACATCCACTCTTTTTTTTGCTGATTTAATATTTGGCATACCCTATAACGCACTCCTTATTTCATATTTACAAAGAGTAGTTTAGCATAAAGACATGCTTTTTGCAAGTATTATTTCTACATTTTTGAAATTTTCATATTTTTTCATACAATCGTGGGATATGTGCGCATACAATATACTGTTATGCAAAAAAATATTTTGGTTTTTGATTCTGGTTTAGGTGGCTTAACAGTTTTGTTACATTTACAAAAACTTTTACCGCATGAACGTTTTTTATATGTGGCCGATAATGCGCACATGCCGTATGGAAAATTTTCTACAGACCAAGTAAAATGTTTTGTGGTGGAAAGTATACGCCGTGTGGTAGCGCGCATGCCAATAAAAATGATTGTATTTGCGTGTAATACGGCAACAAATTGTGCGAGCACCACAGTAAGAGAAATGTTTGGTGTGCCTGTTGTTTGCATTGAGCCTGCGTTAAAATTAGGTGCGGGGTACACCTGTGTGGTTGCGTTTATAACGCATACAACCTATATGCAGAAAAAATATCAAGAGTTACGAGCAAAATATCCGCCCATTGCAGAATGTGCTAGCGCCTTGTTGGCAGAATGGATAGAAAAGTATATACAAACGGGGGATATAGAGTACCACACCCGTATTTTGCAAACGTTACAACCCTACCAAGTGTATCAACCTGATGCGGTTGTGTTAGGGTGTACGCACTACCCGTTAATTAAGAAAATATTTCAAAAAGAGTTTCCTAATGCTTGTTTATTAGATGGTGGACTGGGAACGGCTAAGCAAGCGGTGCGTGTATTAGAACGTGTAGAAAAGAAAACGAAAGGGCGGGGTAAGGTAACCTTTGTATGCACAAAGGGTTGGTTTTATAAACAAACTTTAAAAAAATTTTATAAGCGCATAAAAAAAGAACTGTAAATAACAGTTCCTTTTTTGTATTAACGAACGTTTAATCTTGTACGTGCGACGATAATAACGATAATAATTGCAACGGCAATAACGCAAGAAACAACAATTAAAGCAATGCTAGCCGCGTCCATTGGTTTATAAATTTCAAAGTTATAGGTAATACTGTTGCCTAATTCGTCGGTTAAGCGTAAAGAATATGTACCAATAGCGTCAAACGTACGACTTAAAGATTCCGCATCATCTGGATTGTATTCCCAAATATGTGTGGTTCCGTTATACGTAATTTGTACAACGAAGTTGCCTGTGGTTTGTGGTCTTACTGTAACCGAGCCAGATGTACGCTGGTTGTTGCCTACATTAGATACAAAACTAGGAATAGCGTTGCTGTAGGCGTAGCGGTAGGTAAAGGAGTATGTGGTTTCTGTTGTAATATTATTTTCAGTGGAAGTTGTTGTTACTGTGGTTAATATAGTTTGCACATGCGTGTTTGTGTCGGTATCGAGTGTGTCATTGGTAACGCCCTCTTGACCATCAGCAAATATTTTTGTTGTAACTAATTCTTTCACAACGTGAAATTGCGATGTAAGTATTGGGTGCTCGTATGCTTGGTCGGTGTAAATGGTTACAACATAATTACCATGTTGAGAAAATGTGTAAGAAAAATCGTTCGAGTTTTGTAGTGTTCCTGTAACGTAAACGTCTTCTACATTTTCCTGGTTAACGGCTTTAAAATAATATACGTCGGATTCCTGTGTGCCTTTTAAAGACACAATAACATCGGTGTTTGTGTATTGGTTATCTATAAAATATTGCTCTTCATTTTCAGGAGAGTAGGTGAGCGCGTATACACCGTTTTCTATTGAAAATGTATATTTTTTATAATTGGTGCGTTTGCCCAAAGCTTGTGCTTCTGGCGTGTAGGTATCGTCATATATTTCTACAATATAATTTCCGCTTTGTGAAAAATCTATTTTATTGTTTTCATCTGTATGCGTGTCTTTATTTGCATAGGTAGCTGTGTAAGTTGTGCCGTTAAGCGTGTATTTTACATGTAAACGATTGTTGTTTTGTGTTTGTTGTTGTGCGTTTTGAAATTTTAAAGTAAGTGTTGTGCTTTCAAATACAGCGTCATTTTCTGGTTGGTCGATGATTTCTAATGGATTATTATTTATATACCAAATGTAGCTGTTGGTGCTGTATGTGTATATATTCACAAACACAATGTTTATTTCAAAAAAGACTCCGCTAGTGTTTTCTGCTTGTATGGTTGAGTTGTTTGGCGCGTAAATAGTTGTTTGCGTTGTATTTTCTGGGAAAAGCGTTGTAGCGGGTTCGCTTGATGTGATTGTATAAGTTAATTCTTGTGAGCTTTTCTCGTTTTTGGTTAAAGTTATGTTGGTTGTAGTGTAAATGGTGTAAACATTAATTGTGCGATTGCCTATTGTTTTTGTAGTAACAAAAACATCGGTAGAGTCGGTGTATGTATTGGTTGTTGCATTATAAGAATAATAGGTGTAGCCCGGCTCGCTTACGAGCATATATGCCGATAAAGCACCTGCATATACGGGTGGTGTTTGTGTTTCGGCAGCTAGTGTTATATAGGAATGTATGCTGGAAAAGGAAGGTAACAAAGTTACCAACGCTAACAAAAAAGCGATACATATAGAATATATATTTATTTTATGCTTTGTACAACACATAATATTTCTTCCTTATGTTTAGTATGTATTAAGTGTAACAAATCTATGAAAAATTAGCAAATAAAAGCAATACGTTTTAAAAAAAACGGCAGAGATTAGTCACTTACTTTTGAAACTAGCAGAATATTAAAGAGAAACATAGACAAAAAAATCGTCTATGTTTCTCTTTTTACACCTAACTCTCTTAATTGCAAAAAAAACGAATACTTCTGTCGTTGTCATAGGTTGTCGTGAGAAACACAACATCTACAAATCTTTTGACATGCACTTTAACCTTGACAACAAAGAATATTCGCTTACACTAGAAAATAGAGAGAAGAAAACAAAAAAGAAAAAGAGCGGATTGCGTTACGCCCTGCCAGCAACCGCTCTTTTTGCAACACAATTAGATTATTTGCGTGTGCTTGTCTGCTGGAGCGAAGCGACAGCACTTGTAATAGGACAAGCACACGTTTAAATGCCATTTAGTACAAAAAAACATATTGACATCACATTCTATATATGATAAACTATAACAAGTAAAAGGAGAGTTGTATGGGAAATAGTGAAATTATCAAAATGATTTTAGAAGAAAGTGATTTTGACTCTAAAATCAAATTGGCTGAGCTTGTCGGCTATGAAAAATTAGAACAAATAGTAACAAAGATGAGAGCTTCAGGGGAAAAAATTCCTCATGTGATGGATGATGTTATAGGGACATTGCGTGGAAATGAAGAAAGGAAACTTGCTAAATTATTAGAAGAATCTACTCCAGAACAAGTAGAAGTTTTAGTAAAAGCTTTTGGCTCACAAAAATGCAAGAGAGCATCAAAACTAATTGAAAATCCTGCTAAGGCACATTTGGTTATAGACTTTGCTACACCTATGAGTTATAAAGAAAGCGAAGCTTTTATTGCCGAAATTGAAAAAACTGGTGTATCTGATTATCGTTTAGCTCAAAAGATGGTTATGATTCACGGATTTGAAAAAACAGAAAACGATATTAAAGCAACTAAATATTCTAGACCTGTTAAACATATTGTTGATGATGTAATAGGTCCTTTAAAATCAAGAAACAAAGAAAGTATTCTTTAATAATATAAAAAAACATATAATTAAGCCTAATCATATGTTTTTTTATTTGCTAATTTCAAAAAGTTTTAACTTTGCTCTGTTAGTTTTGAAACTAATATAAAAAGGAACTTTACTTTATCTGTAGAGTTCCTTTTGTTTTTTTGTGCTAGTTTCAAAAGGTTGTAACCTTTCTCTGCTGTTTTTTTAATCGTAATCATCGCCAAGAACAATGGAGTTACGTTTGCGAATATCGTAGAAAATTTCTTGTTCGTTTAATCTTCTACCTGGAATGTATGGTTGGTCCATTTTTCCAATATTATAAAAGTTTTTCAATTCAAACCAAGGGGTAAAGCGAGATTTTACAGGCAAATGTTTAAATACGGTAACATACATGTAACCCATTTGTAGGTCGTTTAGGTCGCTTGGTGGAATAAGTGGAACCGTATTAAATTGCTTGCTTGTGCTGGTTGATGCTTTTTGTTTTACACCGTTTACTTTTTGACCTGGGGTAGTGGATTTACTTTCAACAACAATGGTTTTATTACCTAATGCTTTACTAAACTCTTCGTTGGTGTAAAGGTCTGGTGTACCCAAGTAGATGGTGGTTTTACAGTTGCCACGCACAGTTTGTGCAACTTCTTTACCGTAAACGCCTTCAAGTTGTGAGTAAGACTGTATAATTAAAACGAACATAATGTTACGAGAACGAGATACGGTAATCATGCGGTCGAGGTTGTTAATTTTTGGCAAGTTAGCAAACTCGTCTAGTAAGAAAAATAGTGGTCTTTTTAAACTTGCATTTCCCGTAATTTCTTCGTTGTGGCGCGCTTTTCGTACAAAACGCTGGTAAGCTTGTTGCAAGCAAACCGATGCTAGTTCGTAACGAGTTTGACGTTCGTCTGGAATTTTAATAAAGAAGGCTGTTGGTTTTTCGTCGAATTCTTCGAATTCGAATTCGTTTTTGCTGGTAATTAAGCAAATACCCATATCGGTAAACATAGCAAGTTTTTGTGCTAAAATAGACATATAACCATCTCGCGTGGTTGGTGCTCTGGAAGAAACAATATGGCTAGATAGTTGCGTGGTTTTAGAAAGTACGTCACGGCCAGAGAAATAATCTTTCACTTCTTGGAAATCGTTGTTTTTATTTAAAGCAATTTTTGACATGTTATAAAAATTAAAGCGCTCTTTGGTCATGCCTAGGGCAGGGTTAAGACTGTCTTCCAACATGGCAATAAGTACAGCTTCGGTATAATCGCGCGCACCTTGTTCCCACGATGATTCCGATTGGTTTGTGATAGGGCAAATGGCAGAAACAATATCTTTTATATCTTCATATACCGTATCTAAAATTTTATTGCGTTCTACTTCTGTTTCAATTAAAGCCTCACGCAAGGTAGGGAATGCTTTATCGTGGAATTCGTACCATTCTTCGCTGTTAATTGTGCCTACCTTTAACATTTTGTTATATTTACGAATATCATCATTGGTGTGTTTTAAAATTTCTTCTTGCAAATGTTGTGCTTTTTGATAATCTTCGTAAATAGGTGCTAATGGGTTCCACATCATAGATTTGTAAGCGTCGGCAAAGTCTAGAAGTTTTACATCGTAGCCTTTTTCCTTCATGTTTTTACTATTGTGGTTAAACAATTCACCTTTCGTATCGGTAATAAACATACTTGGTTTTGTTTTTAGCTCTGTTAAAATTTGTATAGTTGGGTCCAAAAAGTAAGCTGTTTTACCAGTACCGGTTGCACCAAGAACAATAACGTGCGTTTCTTTTTCAAAATGCACTTTTACAGTACGTTTCGTGGCTAATGCTCGAATAGGAACGCCTGCAATGTTGGCTGTTTTTAATTGTTCAAAATAATAGTGTGGGAAATTACTGTCTAGTTCATCGTCATGCATGAAACGGCGGTTTTCCATATCGTCTTTACCTTTCATTTCAGATGATTTTTTTATTTTATCTATGTTCATTAAGCCAAACAGCAAGCATAGTGCAACAACTACGGTAAAAATAGCTAAGGCTGTTTGGTTTTGAAATGTGGCGGCTATGCCTTGCATAGAAAGAGTGCCTGTAAGTGTTATGGAGCCAATAATGCAAAAGGCAACAAATAAAACGCATAAACCCGCAAAACCGTAAATAAGTATTGTTAAAAATTTACTTTTTGATTTTTTTTCTGCCATAAAATACTCCTATACATATAAAACTATGTAAACTATAACAAAATATTGTTGCAATGTAAAATAAAATTGAGTTCTCGTATGCGTTTTTGTGTGATATTTTACCACTTTTCATTTTTTATGTGTAAATTGACAAAAAAAATAAAAAACAGTTTTTTTTATTTGCATATTTTTTTATGTGTGTGGTATAGTTGTTTTAAATAGGAGAATACTTATGTTGCAGTTTTTATCAAAAAAGTTTCTTTTGGCAGATGCAGTAAATGAAGATAATAACGCTTTAACACCTATATATACTGCGCTGGACATTATATTGCCCGTGGCTTTAGGTTTAATTTTATTGGCGGGTGTGATTTATTCAGTAGTTTTGGGTACGCAATATTCTAAGGCGATAACGCCAGAGGAACGTGATACCGCTAGAAAAAAACTAATTAATGCTGTTATTGGGTTTGTAATAGTAATTATTTTGGTCGCTCTATTATGGGTGCTTAAAGACCCTTTAATGCGTGCAATGAATAATACGCAAACGGGTGCGTTTTTACAACTATTTTAATGTGTGGTAATATGCCATAAGTTTTGCTGTAAAAATTTATTTTTAAAATGCTTGCAATTTATTTGCCTTATTTTTTACAGTATGGTATAGTTTTTTTAAGAAATTTGATGGAGGAGTAGAGAATGAACTTTTTATCGAGAATGATGACATCGTTATTAGCAAGTTCGGATAGTGATTGGGGTGGTGAATTAAGCCAAACTTTAAAAGATGCTTTTGGGGTGGTTACAAGAGTTGTTAATATTGTAATGCCTATTCTTCTTTCCTTGGTTTTGGTAGCTGGTTTAATTTATGCTATTACCTTGGGTGTAAAATACTCTAAAGCTGAAGAAACACAAGATAAAGAAAATGCAAAACAAGCGCTTATTAACTGTGTTGTTGGTTTTGTAATTACATTGGTTTTAATTGCAGTTATTTATATCGTTCTTGCAAACATCGAGCCAATTTATGTAGCTATTACTGGCTTGGGTAAATAAAAAAATGAGCTTTCGGGCTCATTTTTTTTTGAAAAAAACTATTTGAATTTACGTATATAAAAAATACGCAATGTAGAACTTTTCTAAAAAATAAAAAAATAAAAAATAAAAATAAAAATAAAAATTTTTCTTATCATTTTTTTGTCATTGTTTAAAGTGTTCTATTTGTAAAAAAATCAAAAAAAATATATAAGAATTGTTGCTTTTTAATTGCGCGCTTTTTACTTATATGTTATAGTATACATAAGTATATTATTGTGTCGGTTGGTGTCTTTTTATGGCAACTTTCGTACCCCTTCATGGTTAGCCTGATAATTCGTAAGTTGTGGTAAATACTAACAATAATACTTTATAAAACTAACATCAATAAAGGGTATATGCGTATGGGGAATGTATCACTTATGGTTATGAGTATGGCTGCTGCTGGTAAAGGGTCTTCTTTTTTAGGGGAGGGCTCTAATTTTATGGATATTTTTATTAACTTTCTTTCCATGATTTGGGACGCAATTGGCGACACTTTAATGTCAGTTGTTTATTTTATTGTTAAATTTATGCTGAACATTGTTGATTTTTTACAATTTTTTGTTGGCAAATTAGTTGGCATAAATGTTTGGATGGATGGAACGGATGTTACACAACTAGAATTGCAAGACTTAGATATTATTTTCCGCTTTTTGTATAGCTCTGAAGTGCAACGTGTGTTTAAAGCTTTAATTATTATTGGCGCTGTGCTTTTAATTATTTTTACGATTATTGCTGTTGTGCAATCGGAATACAAAACAGCGCAAGGTGACGATAAGGCATTTAAAAACGGAAAAGCGTTTGTGCTGAAACGTGCTTTAACCGCTGTAACTTTAATGATTTTTGTGCCTATTATGACCATTGTTGGCATATTGGCTTCAAACGCTGTGTTGGCAAGTTTAACAAAAACGCTTAATGCAAACACAACGCTTACGTTTGGTGGACAAATTTTTGTGGCTTCTTCTTATGATGCCAGCCGATATAGATACTATGCCATGACGGGTAGTCGTATTCCTGTAACGTACCCAAATGCAATTGAGGTTGTAAACCCAAGCAAAACAGGCTCGGGCAGTTCTTATTATCTTGTAGATGCCAATGGAAACCTTACCTATGCGACGGGTTCTTTAAAAAATATGGAAGGCGAACTAGCAGATGTTGCCTATAACACTTGGGAATACAATAAAAAATACAAAGATTTTGTTACAAATTGGGACAATTCTTATACGCTTACCAATGTTTCGTGGAAATCGGAAGAAGATGACGCGACGTATTCCGCTTTTGTTGTAGATAATGCAGATGATTATAAAGGCGAATACGATTTTAGCTATATTAAGACAACAGGCGATTATATTAACGCTCCCAACAATAGGTATACCAAAACATATTCTACTACTGGTAATACCGCATATGCAACATATGCGCCAATTCCTGCGGAATATATGGTGGTGGCTGATTTTATAGATTACGCCATTGAATATTCGCAAAAAGTGTACATAGTAAATGTAACGAATAAGAGTATTGATTGGTCGAATGTGCCTACAAGATATTATAACATTTTTGAAAATGACGGTATGCGCGAGGCTGTGGAAATTGCCGTAGATTACAGAGAAGGGTTATATAGTGATGTTTCTGGCCGTGTAATATATAGGGGAAACAATAATGTTAATTCTGAAACGCAAGGTGCGCAATATATTTATGCAACGTTAGAAAACGGAAAATATGTACCTATTTTAGCAAATAAAACCAATTCGGATGTAGCTTTTACTTCTAGTTATTTAGCGGATGGATATGAAGGCGTAGTTATAGCGCGTGGTGTGTTTGATACGAATGGAAACCCTACAGAAATTTACCAAGTTTCTACCGATGGCATGACGTTTACTGACCCTAAATATGTATTGGCAAAGGCAGATACCGATTCTACAGTAGAAGCTTATGTTTCTCGCGTGGATTATAATTATAAAGAAACAGTCTCTGGTGAAGATGTATATTATTTAGGTATTTCTGTTACTTATGAAATTGATGGCGAGCTTGGGGGCACGGCGTGGTATGGATTTAATAGTGTTACTGCGTTTAATTCAGACCCAACCGTGGCAATGGATATTTTATCTAAAAACAGTTCTATTTTATCTTACCAAACGTATTACGAAGGCGGTATTTTAAAAGTTAAAGTGTATGATAAAAGCAGAAATTTAACGTTTGTTTTGCCATCGAATTGTTTTTCTGCGGTACCTGGAAATGGGACTGAACTTGAAAGTTTATCATTCCAAAATATAAACATTGGTGGCCGTAGAAATATTGAAAAAGATGATGCTGATGCTGAGGTTTTAACTACCGAAAGGTATGCTATTGATTTAAATTTTTACAATATTAACGGCGTTGAGTTAGAGAATAATACCATACCTTTATCGTATACCTTTGATAACCAAATGAATACGGTTGACTTTACGAATATTGAAAATGTTACGATTGGGAATACCAAATACATTCGTTTTAAGTTAAGTGATAATTATTCTTTATTATTAGATGATGCGACGAGTTTTATTTTTATGTCGGCTACATTAGCTGGGCCTGAAAAGGCAGTTGATTATTTAAACACATTGTTTAATCCGGAATATTTATATGAGTTTAACTATATTACCACTTCTTATACCGTTTTACCTTTAAAAGAAGCGCAAGAAAATAAGGGCGAATTTACGTATAATGTATATAACATTCTTGCATCGGGACAAATTGAAGAAGTTTGGTATGACATTGATCGTGATGCAATTCCTAAGGCTGATTACATAATTTCATTTAGACGAAATGATATAAAATGGGGTATAGGTTTTGACATAAATATTAACGGTCTTAAATTCTCTACATGGCGTTTCCATCTTGGCTTAACTTATGATATAAACGAGACGAGTGTGGCTACTTTGCCGGTAGATAGTGGCATGATATTAAATTACAATTTTTCATCTTCTAATGGAATTTTGATGGAGAATTTGTTTAAGCCAAGCAGAATTAACCCAATTGTATTGGTGTTTGCTACCGTTTTAATTTTTAAGTTGCTAGGAACGGCTGTTTGGGGCATGATTAAACGTATTTTTGATATTGTGATTCACTTTATTGTGATGCCTGGCTTTGTTTCTACCATTGCCTTAGATGATGGTGCTAGATTTGCTAAATGGAAAGACGGTTTAATTAAGGCAATTTTTGGCGCGTATGGTGTCATATTAGGCTTGAATTTCTTCTTTATTTTGGTACCAATTTTAAAAGATGCAACGCAAATATTTACTGCTAGCGATTTACCTTCTTCATTGCAAGGCTCGTTTGTGGGGAACTCTATATTTGCAAACCCTGATGTTTTAAACAACATTGTATATATACTATTCTTATTAGTTGCGTTCACGTTAATTAAATCTATGCCAAGCATGATTGCTGGATGGTTTGGTGGTAACGACTACGTAAAAGAAGGTAATGATGTTCGCGGGGCTGTACAAGCTAACAATAAAGCGGTTGCAAGTTTTGTTTCTGGCAATGATGCGAAAGCGGCAGTGAAAAATGCTTTCAATATGGTGACTTCATTTTTCCCTGGTAGTGCCTTTTATGGGGACAAAATGAGCAAGGTTTTTGGAAAAGTGAAAAACCGAGCCGGTGAATCTTTACATAGTGCGGCCGAGACTATTAGAAACAGGCATGAAGAATATAGAGCTGGTGCTCCAGAAAGAGCCGCAGAGCGAGAGGCTCGTAGAGAAGCACGAAGAGCTGAAAAAGAAAAGAACGAAGGGTTAACACGTGCCGAAGTTAAGCGTAATGCATACCAGGAAAAATTAGATAGATTAGAAAAATTGCGTAAATTATCTCCAGAAGAATTGTCACCAGAAATGCAGGAAGAATTGCAAGAATTATCTGGTAACGAATGGAAGATTAAAAATAGTTTTGCTAAATATCAAGAACAAGTTAACAAACAACAAGAAAGAGAACAAAAACGTTTTGAAAGAGAAAACGATAAAGCTGTGGCTGAAGAAATTTTAAATAAAAGTTTTGAAGATGGCCGTGGCAAATTAAGTGAACGTTTAACTGCGGCTTTAGATTCTGGCAACAATGACTTAGTAAAAGTTATTCAAGAAGAAATTCAAAGCCAATACAACGAACAAGTTGGGTTAAATAAAAACTTAAAGAAAAACAAACATTTTGCTGAAGATTTGGTTAACGAAATGAAATCATCACGTTTGACCGAAGAATTTGAAAAATATTACGCAACTGGTAACTATAAAAAGGCTGAACAAGTATATAACGATTACTTAAATGCAAATAAAGATGATAAGCGCTTGATTAAAGCTGTAAGAAATTCGGTTGGTGATAAACGTCTTCAGATTGCCGAAAATAGGCTTAATGAAGCACGTGAAAAATACCGTAATAACCCTAACGATGAAAAGAGTAGAATGGCTTTTGAAAAAGAACAACAACATTATAATTCTGCTTATTGGGCTAGAAAAGCAAATAGATTAAGCTTTACGACGGAACAGCGCATTGCAGGTAAGAGAGAGATGGTTAAGGGCTTCTCCAAAAACTTGGCGGCTTTCCAAGGCAAATCATTTAAAGCAAAGGTTAAAACGCAACAAATGGTTTCTGCCGTAAAACAGTCTACTTTGGAAGCTATACAAAAAGGGAAACAAGCGGTTTCTGTTCCTATTGAAAAATTACGTGAAGTTGCAAGACATTTAAAAGAAAACAAAGCTGCAAAAGAATTACACGCATCTGAGTTCCAAAAAGCTGTAGAAGCTTATGCTAATGGCGGTTCTGTTGAAGACTATAACAAAGCATTTGAAGAACATTACGGTAAACAATCGTTTGTAAACAGAGTAGGTGCTTTGAGCAAAATTAGAAAAGCGAAAAACACGCATAAAATTGCAGAAAGGTTTGCTGCTTCTAAAGCTGGTGCACTTACAGATTTAACCGTTCGTCAATTTAGAGCTGATAACAATAGAGCAATTGAAGCGAATAGACAACTTGCAAAAGAAGAAGGGTTACACTATTTTGCTAAGAAGGGTATGAGCTCTGAAATGCGTGACGCTTTATTGGGCGATAGCGCTTACCGCAACGCTAGATTTAGTACACGTAGAGCTATGAGAAAAGTGAAAAATGCACAAGAGTTTGAAGGTGTTAAAGATAAAAACGGCGTAGTAGATTGGGAAGAATCTATGAAACAGTTTAAAGTTAAAAAGGTTCAAGCGGTTGGTAAGAAAACCTTAGAATCTATTTTATCGAACAATGCAGCAGTGAAGAAGATTGATGAAGCAATTGAAAAACGTGCCTCTTCTGCTAAGAAAACCACATCTTTACAAAACAAAAAAGGTGATGTTGAACGTCAACGTAAAGACTTACGTGATAAGGTAAAACAAAGAGACGAAGTAGGTGCTATACTTAAAGATTTAGCAAAAAATAAAGAATCTATGGAAGCTTTAGGCAAAGGTAGAAAGAAGGGTGCAGAAAAATCAAGACTTGAAAGACAAGAAAAAGAATTAACGAGAAAGTTGCAATCTTATGCTTCAAAACATGGTTTGAAATTTACGGGCAGTGACATAACAAGAATTGCAAAAGAATTAGACAAGAAACTTGGCACGGATGAAAAATTGAAAAAGACACTAGATACCTTTGATAAGAAAGCTAAATACCTTGAAAAAATGCTTGAAAAAGCCAAATCAGACAATGCAAAACTTGCACAAAACTTGAAAGAACAATTGCAGAAAGAAGACAAAAAACGTTGGTCGGCTGTGAAAGAAAAAGAAGCAACGAAAAACGCAACAGAAACATCGTCGACCGGCAAGTCGGCGACAGGCAACGCTGCACAACGTAGAGATACGGGCGGAGCGGGAAATGCAGGAATGAAGTAGGTTAATTTGTAAGCAATAAACAAAAATGGGTGGAATGCGTACGCGCATTCTACCCGTGCTTGCAAATATATGTAACCTTATAATGAATTCGTGTAACCTTTGAACAAACAAAATGTATGAAACAATGTTTTACTAACAATTTTGTTTTAAGTTTTTATAAAAAAAATTGCGCCTTGTTACATGTTTTTAACGATTGTTGTTTATAAAAAACTACACAATGTGCAAAAAAATATGACTTATTGTATACATGGGTTTACGCATACCAAGCAAAATGTAAAAATGCGTAACAATGAGATAGGGGTGCAAAGCGTAAGGCTTTTATCTTGAAAAAGCGCCAACATTATAAACATAGGAGTTTTCGTATGAGACTAATTCCAAGACAAACGAAAGTTAAGGTACAGTTTTTTAAAAACTTTTCCATTATGGATGCAGTAATTGCCTTTATTGGCGTTGCGGTTATTGCTCTTATTTTGGCAACAGATCTTTCGTTTAAACTTATTTTAGCAGCCGTTGCTTTAATGTTTTTTGTGGTGTTATACATTAAAGTTGCACCAGAAACAAGACTGTATCAATCGTTTGGAGATATGGTTAAGTTTTTGTTTGGTGTAAGAACGTTTCGCAAAGACCCTAACAACAAACATAAAGGTGTTTACGGCATTACCCCGTATGTGGGCGTAACAGAAGACGGTTTGATTGATTATAAAGATTATTACGGGGCAGTTATTGAAATTCATCCTGTAGAATTTTATATGTTGACAGAAAATCGTCAAAATACGTATATTAACGCGGTTGATAATGCGTTAAAAACAATGTCGTATGACCAAAGCGCTGCCATTGTGAAATTGCAACGCCCTATGGTGTTAGATTCTTACATTAACAATGAATACGCAAAAGCGGACGAATTGGTGGCTTCGTTTGAAAATAAAATGCTTACAGAACACGAATTGCGTTCTAGGCTTTTAATTTTTGAAAGCAGGGTTGCCGGGTTAGAGCAAAGTAACGTGGGTACAGAAAATTATTTATTAAAAACGCACTATTACTTTGTTTTATTTGGAAAAAATGCAACGCAATTACAAAGCTCGGCAAATTTAATGATAAACACTATGGAAAGCGGTACAGGCGGAGCTATGCATTGTCAATTGCTTTCTATGAAAGAAACTGCTGTATTTTTAAAAAATACCTACACCACCGATATGGATGAGCGTGAGGCAAATGATTTAACCCGTGAACAGTTAATGCAATGGATTTTGCCGGAAAAAATCACGTTTTCTGCCAACAAACAAATCGTAGATAAACGTGCGGCAAGCACCTATGTTATTGCAGAATATCCTATTATGGTAACCAATGCGTGGGGAAATGCATTCTTTGGGATTGATGGAACCAATGTAATGGTAAAATTTAAACCTGTTCCACAATCAGATGCGGAAAAACGTATTGACCGCTCGATTATGGAAATGGAAATTCAAGCACAAAAACGTGGTAAAGCTTCCACCATGATTGAAAAAAATACGCACTTAGACACGTTACAAGCACTTATGAATGATATTAAAACGGGTAACGAACAGTTATTTGATACAACCATTTATATTACGGCGCGTGATGACCAACGTAAAAATACAAGAACTTTCTTGCGTAGAGCCGGGTTTAGGTATAACGAATGTTGGGGTTCACAACGTGAGGCGTATATTTCAGCAAACGTTTCACAACGCTCGGATTTTAAAAAGTTTGAACGTGGTATTAACTCATCTTCTTTAGCAGCTATTTTCCCATTTATTTCCGATGCGGTGCAAGACCCTAAAGGCGTTTATTTGGGGTACAATACCGAACCATTCTTTATTGATTTCTTTACTCGTTCTTCCGATAGGGTAAACAGCAATGTTGTTATTATTGGTAAATCTGGTTCTGGTAAATCGTATGCAACTTCGGGTATTTTGGCGCATTTGGCTGCAGATAATACAAAAATTTACATCTTTGACCCTGAAAACGAATACGACAAATTAGCGAAAAACTTAGGTGGTAAAGTTATTGATGCTGGTAGTGCAAAAGTGGGAAGAATTAACCCACTACAAGTTACTACTTCGCTTGATGATGAATCGGAAAGTGGGCAAAACACATCGCTTGCACAACACTTACAATTCTTGGAAGAATTCTTTAACATGGTGCTTGATGGTATTACCAAAGACGCAATTGAGGTGCTTAATGATTGCATTAAAAACCTTTATACAAAATTTAATATAACGAATGAAACCGATATTCAAAAACTAAAACCTAAAGATTTCCCTATTTTACAAGATTTGTATGAATTTGTTGTGAAAGAATATGAAAAAGCAAAAGACGATTATATGCGCAACAATTTAAAAATTGTTGTTACATATTTGAAAAAGTTTGCTGACGGCGGACGTAACAGTATGTTATGGAACGGACCTTCTACCATTACTTCAGACGAAAACTTTATTGTGTTTAACTTTCAAACATTACTTGCAAACAACAACTCTTTAATTGCCAATGCGCAAATGCTTTTAATTATTCACTGGCTTCATAATGAAATTATTAAGAACAAAGACTACAACGAAAAATATCATTTAAACAGAAAAGTTATTGTTGTTATTGATGAAGCCCATGTATTTATTGACCCGAAAAAAGACGCTGCCTTAGACTTTATGTATACGCTTTCGAAACGTATTCGTAAATATGGCGGTATGCAAATTATTATTACTCAAAACTTAAAAGACTTTGTGGGAACGCCTGAAATTGCTCGTAAATCGACAGCAATTATCAATGCGTCGCAATATTCTATTATTTTCGGTTTGGCGGCGCAGGATATTAACGATTTGGTTGCTTTGTATGAAAAAGCTGGCCAAATAAATGAAGATGAACAAGAAAAAATTGTCTCTAACCCACGTGGTACAGCGTTTATTATTACCTCGCCTAGTGCCCGTACCAATGTTTCTATTTCTATTTCGAAATTGGTTGAACAGATGTTTAAAGAAGATTTATTTGAAAAATTTCAAAACGAATCTGCCGGCGACGAAGTAAGCGCCCAGAAAGAAGAGCAACCAACGGAACAAGGTGGGGAAGCTTAACAGAAAATTTACTAGAAAAAAATAAGAGGAATGTTTATGTTGAGAAGCTTATTACAAACATCTTTGTTTGGTAAACTTGGAGTGGCAAGCGCCACCCCAAGTTTCTTGGCTTCTTCTGTTTTAGCTGAAAATTCTGCTATTAACGTAAATGGCGCAATTTCAGTTGGCTCTTTATTTTTTGAATTATTTCTTTATTTATATAACTTGTTTATTTCTGTTGTATATTTTGTTTGCAAACTTATTTGGAATATTTTAGATGTTGTTCAGTTGCTTATAAACAAAATGGCAGGAATTGGTTCCACGGAAAATGCCATAAGCTTTGATAACCCTATTTTTGACTTTTTATTGAATAAAAAGGTATTACAGGTGTTTGAAGCTTTATTTATTATTGCAATTATTTTGTTTATTTTATTTACCTTAATTGCCATTGGAAAAATGGCATATCAAAATGCGCGTGGTGGTTCACATGAAAACACAGGGTATATTATGCGTCGTGCGTTTAAGGCCGCAGGATTACTTGTGTTTGTTCCTATTATTTTGCTTGTATTCATTGTACTTGTAAACTCTATTGCTGCAAGTTTGAACAATGTTTTAAAAACTTCGAATGTTTATACAACCTTTGGTGGCGAAATGTTTGCCGCTGCTTCTTATGATGCAAATAGATACAGACAATACGCTGATAACAATATGCGTATACCTATTTTAATCAACTTTGATGACCCATTAGATGGTGGAAATGCAGACGATTATTCGGCAGAGCAACTAGCTGAAATTTACAACAGTTTTACAAAAGGACATATTATTTACAATAGTTTTGCCGATATGGATTTCCCAACATTTAACCAAACGTTATATTATAATAACAAAACGGGAGAACTTTACAATAATGCATCTACCTATTCGGGCTATGAAAGCTTTATTTGTACGCGAGAGCAATACTATGTAATGGCCGATTTTATCGATTATGCCGTGCGTGCAAATCTTTCCTTTACAATTAAAAATGCGGCCGACCATGATATAGATTGGGCAGAAGTAAGCAATGCGGTGTATGATGAGGAATCGCATGCGTTAACCATTCGTTATAAAACCGCGAGTGGGGAAGATTCTACCATAGTTTATGAAACAAACTATTTAGAACCAACCACACCAATGCAAGATGCTATTTCTATTATTTCACAAATTCTTGGTTTAACCGAAGACGATGCTACCCACAACTTTACTATTTTAGACAGATTGCAAGAGGGTGGTTTAAACAACGTTGAGTGGCAAAAAGACACAGCTTTGTTACAAGTTGTAGAAAATGATGACGGTACATTTACGGTAGCTAATGGTACGTATAACGAAGATGGCTCTATTGCCAGCGGTGAAGAATATACTGTTTCGTTACTTACAAAACGTGAATATTGGGCGAGCATTGGTGGATTTAATGTAACGGGTGAATTTGCTGTGGTTGCTTTAGGTTCTGCTACAAACCGTAAGTATGTATTGGTTGAAAAAAATATTGAGTATATGTCTGATGGATTTGACGCGGTGTATGCTTTGCCAACCAATGATGAAGGCGAAGAAATGGTTACATTCCTTACAAAAGGTAGCAACGATTTACTAGAAGAAATGTTTGTACGTGTGACTTGGCCAGAAAAACTTTTGCAAGATATTTCCGTAATTTACGAAGATATAAATATTCAGGAACTTATTTTGTCTGGGAAATGGGGCGAAGCTTTAGGTGAAATTGAAAAAATTATTGACCAAAATGCTTCGACTAGTGGCGCCGTGGCTTCGTTTAGCACGTCGGTTATTCATCCGTTTGGGCTTATTTTATCTGAATTATTTATGGGGGACTTATATTTCCCTGAACCTTATGAATCGGCGGCTTCTATAGGATTTTCTTCTAGTTACGACGATGTGACCGTTCGCGCTTTATTGCTTACCATTTTAGGAGAAGATCATTATTTCTCTTTACGTACGCAATTAGAATATTACATGGAATTATTTAATAACATGATGACACCTGTGCTTGATGACATTGCTTCGGCCGAAGGGTTTGATATGACCGACGGCGACGAACAATCGGTTATTTTATATACCTACAAAGCGTATTTGGCTAGCTTGTTATTAGGGCAAGATTTCTCTGATTATTTCGCTGATTTTGCTGTGGAATCTTTAATGAGTTCTGTTTTATTACAATATTTAAACGACTTAACAGCCATTCCAACAACGGCTATGCCCGATATGTTTGTTGAAATTTTCCAAAATGTATTTAATGATGGATACAATAAAGATAATCAGCCGTTCTCTTTGCAAGTATTATATTCTTTTTTACAGTTTGTAAATACAAAAACGAATGGCGTTATTGGAGATTTGGCGAATAATGCAAACTTTGTGAATGTAGGGCCGAGTGTGCCGAGTTGGTTATTAAATTATGCACAACAAAATTGGGAAAATGTGTTATTAGTTGAAAAATTATCGGGCAATGCGGCAGCACTTGTTATTCAAAATAATTTATCGAATATTGTGCGTGTTATTGAATCGACAATTTCGACGTATATAGAGCAAGAAAATGGAACGTATAAACTAACCGGTAATTATGAAATAACACGCATTGTAGAAGACCTTGCCAAGTTGGCAAGCAATTATAATGTAACACTAAATGTTGAAACGTATAAAAACTTAGAAAACACAATTATTAATGCAATACTAGCGCAAAATGGTGTGCGCATTGAGGAAGTAAACAACACGGTTGTTCGACAATTAGATGCGTTGCTTTCTGTTATTTCTGAACTTAAAGAAGTAACTAAAAATGACAAGGAATGGCAAAGCACATTAACTTCTTACTATACCCAAGTTTCTACTTTTAAAACCAATATGATTTCTTTTGCAACGGCGCAAACACAGCAATATCAGTTGGTAAGATATTACATTTCTGCATCGGTTTCTATCTACCTTTCGGAACGTCAAACTTCTGGTATTACCGTTATTTTAAACGGAAAATCTTACAATGTATCTTTAAACACAATGTCTGCCAAAATGGTTGAATACATTTTAGGTAATACACCAAATGGTGTAACTGCGGTAAATCAGGTACGCAATGGTGTAAGTTTTGAAAATTTAGACTATTTTGCAAAAACCATGATGTATACGTTACAATCTAATACGCTTAGCCTTTATAACCAAACGCTAGATACTGACCAAAATAAAAATGCTTACAAAAAGCTCTATGATGACATTACCAATTACATTGAAAAAGGGAACACAACGAGTGTTGATTTACATGCAATAGCCGATGCCTTAGATGCTTTTTATAAAGATTGGGTGTATACTGAAACTACCGATGATGATAACAATATAATATATACATATGAGTTTATGTTTATTGAAGACGATTTTGAAGGTTTGCTAAATGCAAATGGTGAATGCTTTACGCTTTTAAAAGAGTTTTTATATGAATTTGGTAACGTTTGCTTTGATTTAATGTATAAAACCAATTTAAAAGATGTTGCGTATTCTAGCATAGATACTTCAAATACGGTAACAGGATTTTATTCCGCTTTTGCAAACTTTTTATACAACTCGATGTGTGAACAGTCTTCTACAACATTTGTAAATGAAAATATTACGCTTTATTTTGATGCCGTAAACAGCTCTTTGTTAGACGAAAAACGTGCGGGAGAAAATATTTCGAATATGCTTGCTTATTTAGGCTTAACGTTTGACGCGTCGTATTCGTTAAAAGATTATCGCTCGCAGGCGCTATTGGCTTTAACTGATTTTCAAAACAGAGCGGGTGAGAGTGCAACCTCTTATTTTATGCGCTATTTAACATTATTTTATATAGCAACATCGCAAGCTACCATACAAACAAATGAAACAAACCGCTATGTTACTTTCATTGATAGTTCTAGAAATACGCGTGCTATGATGATGCGTTTGGCAGGAATGGAAAACAGACCTGAAGCTGAATTGGTAGGGTTAGATTACTCTTCCGATGTTATGGATGTTATTGTAAATAGCGAAGAAAAAGGTGCTGTTTATATTATTTGTACCTATGATGAAGAAACATTGCGTTATAAACCATTTTTAATGACGGGCGATGCTTCATCTGGGAATTTCCCTTATTCTGCATATATATCTACCACGGACACTTCGGTGTTGGCTTACCCTGTAATTGCCAAAGGCGTTATGACGGAAGACGGTTTGCCAACAGCGATTCGTGAAATTGGCGGTAATATATCTTTTTATAGAAAAAATATTGTTGTGGTAAACGCTTCGGAAGTTGGTCTTTCTACCTATTTCCAATCTTATGAAAGTGTTTCTGTTCATTATGGGTTTATTGGGGGTATTATAAACAATGTGTATAAGTTGTTTACCGGCAAAACCATTACACAACAATTAATGGAAAGTGTTCCGCGTATTAAAATCGATTATAATATCCATTTGCCGTTTGGAACACGCACGCAAGAAGTTGCTGTGCTTTCGCAAGGTTCGGCAACGCTAAATTACAATTTTGATGTGCAATCGGGTATTGCTATGCAAATATTGTACTCTCCAATCGATTTAAACCCTATTGTGCTTATTAGTGCGACCATTTTCTTGTTTATTGTTATTTTTAAAATTCTGTTTGGGTTAATTAAACGTATATTTAACGTAACGGTATTATTCCTTGTTTCGCCTCCAATTATTTCAACCATTATGCTTGATGTGGAAGGTTATGATGAGAAAAATAAAAAACATACAACAACTTCGTATGCGTTTGATGATTGGAAAAAATCTTTAATTGAAAATATACTCATGATTATTGGTGTGGTGCTTACGCTTAATATTTACTTCATGATTTTACCAATGATTAACGATATTGAATTGTTTACACCAGACTCCTTTACAGCCATTACAAATATAGGTTTGTTTAAAAATATAAGTTTGCAAGCCGTAAATGGTTTAGCAAAAATTGTATTTATGCTTGTTGCGGTTACTCTAATTAGCACTGGACCAAAATTGCTGGGCAAAATATTTGGCATTGGCGATGCGGCTAGTGAGGGTGAAACGGTTATTTTTGAAGTTTCCAATATGGCTAAAGAAGTGCGGTATTACGCTTCTGGAAGGCAACTGGCAGATACGCTGTTACTTGCTAAAGATACCATGGATAACTCTTTCATTGGTAAGGGTATTCAAAAAGTGCAAGATGTGCACCATAAAGTGAAAGATGCTCGTGATGGCAGAAGCGTATACAGTGATGTTTTGTCACGTACAGGTGATGCTGATTTGGCTCAAAGATCGGCAAATGCGCTTATGCAAGCAAGAGTTAACCAGCGTAATGCAGAACGTGAGGGTCACGCTTCACGAGTTCGCGCGGCACAAGCGCGTAAAGAAGCGTATGCTAAATTAAACGAAAAAAAAGGTAAATAATAACTTATGATGATGCAGTTTGTACAATCTATGTGTTCGGGTTTCTGTTTTGGCGCGTCCGCCAAAACAGGCCTTTCGCATGGGGTTTTGGCTGCATCGACGCAAGGAGACATAACGGTAAAAGATGTATTTGGCTCGATTATTGAATCTATTTTACCAACGTTTTTAAATATTTTTACTTTTGTATTTGAACTGCTAGCTTCGGTTTTAATGCTTATTGTAAGATTTGTATTTAACTTAATAGATTTTATTTATGTAATTGTTCAACAATTGGCTGGTCAAAATTACAACTCTTTATATAACGAAAATTTATTTCAAGACGACTTTGTGATTCGAACACTTACATCGCAAGAAGTGCTTACTGTATTTAAGCGTATGATTATTTTTGCGGTTGTTTTAATTGTTGTTTTTGCAATTATTGCCGTTATTAAAACGGAAATTGAAGCAGCTACAAACAATGCTGACAATTCTAAAAAGCGTGTACTTGTAAATGCTATGCGTTCTTGCTTTTTTATTCTATTTGTACCCGTAATTGCTTTAGGTGGTATTATTGCTTCTAACGCGGTGTTGGCTTCTATTTCTAGAGCTATTGGCGTAAATAACGGTATTAGTATATCGAGTCAAATTTATGCAGCGTCGGCAGTTGAGGCAAACAGGTACAGAATGTATGCGATGGGTGGCGAGCGAATGCCAATTATTTATGATTTTGATTGGGAAAATAATAAACATAAAGCTTTAGAAACGCAACAAATGTTTGTAACAGGCGACTTTGTTACAGAAGCCGAATATCAACAAGATAAAGAGGGGTATCACGCCTTTTATGATAAAAATTTGCAAACTATTCAAGAAGAATATTTTGTTATGGCCGACTTAATAGACTTTATGGTAACTAACCAACAAGAATTTTACATTGTAAATGTGAACCATGAAGACTTAAAAGCGTATTTTGAAACGACAGAAGATGGAGCCACGGCTCTTTTTGATATACAGTATACAACCATGAGTGACCCTGTGCATTATAAAAGTACATTAAGTGCAACAGATGAAAGAGATGGTGCAAAGTTCATTATGTGCACGAAAGAAGAAAAAGAAGTAGTAAATGAACATGGGCAAACGGTGGTGGTTTCTGTTTACGTGCCTTTAACGAACGGCTCTATGGGATTTAAAACATCGTATTTACAAACGGGTGAAATTATTTTAGCTAGGGGCGCTTTTACTTCAGAGGGCTACCCAACAGCCATTAAAGAATCGGGAAATTCTATCCACTTTTACAGAGAAGAATTTTTAGTTCCTACTATTTTTGACTTTTTACCGAAAATTTCTTACGTGCCTTTAGATGGCATGGAAGAAATGTTTGATACGAGTTGGTTAAACGCTGTATCGCAGACGGTTTTAGGCGTTGATATTCATCAGTTTATTCCTTATTTTTATTACAATTTTGAATTTTCTGCGATGTTCACTGTGGCGGAAGATGTGGTTGCCGTTGTAAACAACAGCGAACTTATTTTAAATTATAACTGGTCGGCGGGGCTCTCTTCGACGAACTTCTACTATAACTTAAATTTCAATTTTCTTATTTTATTTTTTGCTATTACCTTAATTTTGTATACATTGCTAACCATGATGTGGGGTTTAATTGGCAGGGTATTTGAAATGATGCTTTTAATGATTTCGTACCCGGTTGCTGCGGCTACGGTTACGCTGGATGGTGGTTCTAGGCATCAAAATTGGACAAAAGCCTTTGTGGGCAAGTTGTTTATGTGCTATGGTATTGTGATTATGATGCAATTAACTTTAGTGCTTTCTAAAGTTATTTTCGGTTTGGAAATTTTTACGGTGCAAGACTTTGAAAATTCTTTCTTATTAACCATGCCTTTATTTAAAGGCTTTACTCCGCAAAATGCAGCTGTTTTAATGAATAGACTTACGCAAGTTTTATTGCTTTTAGTGTTGTTCTCTATGATGGCTGTTGGCAACTTAAATAAAAAAGATAAAAATACCGGTACGGTAAAAAGCGGTACGGGTGTTAAACTTATTAACGATTTAATTAACACTGGCGAAGATGTGCTTACGTCGGGTGCGAGTGTGCAGAAGGCAACTTCTTCGGTTATGCATAAAACAGCTGATATGATAAATGGTAAATTTCTTGTGGATCAATCTTCCAAAGCGATGGAAAACGTTTTTGGCAAGAAAAACAAAGAAACGGGTCAACGAGAAGGCGGTTTTGTTGAATTTATTCCTGGTGTGGCTTTGTCTAGAACGATGCGCGAGGGGAATAACTCTAGGAGAAAGGCTTCAAAAATTGATGGTGATATAACTGAATTGATGGCGGCTGCTTCCGGGGGCTCGCGTAAGGATATTGAAACCATTGTTGACAGAATGACGCCGTAGCATGCGTCGAGAGGTACTGCAGATACAGATACGGCAGAAAGGGGTTCTGCAACGAACAATCATGCAGGAAGTGGAAATACTTCCAACGATGCACAAAACCCTAATACGCAAAATGAAGAACATGGTAATTTAACGGGTGATAATGCTGAAAATAATGCTGAAGATAATGCAGAGACCACATCTGCTGAGCGTTCTTCATCTGCTGAGAGTTCTTCATCTGCTGAGCCTTCTTCATCTGCTGCGTCTTCTTCAAATGAAACGTAAACGCTGGTTAAAGTGGAAAAAAGTGTGGATATAATGAAACGGCAGAATTTGTTTTTCGAAATTCACAATACATATAGGTTTGTTAGTTTTTTGCGTATCAAAATGAAAAAATGATAAAAAAAGAAACATAATGAAGTTACTACCAACAAAAGTTGTGTATATGACGGACATGGTATAAGGTGTTTATAAAAAATGATATATTATAAAAAATGGAGGAGGGAATTATGAAAAAAATAAAAGTAGGTATTAATGGGTTTGGTCGTATTGGGAGTTTAATTTTAAGGGCTTCTATTGAAAAAGATACAAATATACAAGTAGTTGGTATTAACGACCCGTTTTTAGATGTAGAGTATGCTGCATACATGTTAAAACACGATAGCGTGCATGGCGCATTTCATGCAGATATTCAAGTAAAAAACGGCAATTTAGTTGTCAATGGGAATAAAATAGCGTTTTATGCCGAACGTGAACCACAAAATATTCCGTGGAAAACCTGCGGTGCCGAATATATTGCGGAAGCAACAGGTAAGTTTACGTCTTTGGAAGGTGCAAGCTTGCACCTAAAGGGTGGCGCAAAATACGTGGTTGTAACGGCCCCTGGTAAAGAAATGCCTGTATTTGTTATGGGTGTAAACAACAACGAATACATGCCTAGTATGCATGTTGTTTCTAATGCTAGTTGTACCACAAACTGCCTTGCTCCGCTTGCAAAAGTGATAAACGATGCGTTTGGAATTGAAGAAGGCTTAATGACGACGGTGCATTCTGTAACCGCTACCCAACTAACGGTTGATGGTGCAAGTAAAAAAGATTGGCGTGGTGGTAGAAGTGCTTCGGTAAACATCATTCCTTCTTCTACGGGGGCTGCAAAAATGGTGGGAGAGGTTATTCCTACATTAAAGGGCAAATTGACAGGTATGTCGTTACGTGTGCCTACCGTAGATGTTTCGGTAGTAGATTTAACTTGCCGATTAAAAAATGCCACAACCTATGATGATATTAAAAATGTAATGAAAAAGGCTTCTGTTGGCGCTTACAAGGGTATTATTGCTTATACGGAAGAACCTTTAGTAAGCTCTGATTTTATTCATAATAGCCATACGTGTATTTTTGATGCTGGTGCGGGCATTATGTTAAACCCAACGTTTGTAAAACTTGTGGCTTGGTATGATAATGAATGGGGTTATAGTTGCAAAGTGTTAGAACTTATAGAGCATATGGCGAAAACAAATGCGTAAATTATTTGATTTTTGACGGCTTTTATATGGGGCGTTACGCAATATGCTTGCTTTATTGCGAATAGGAAAAACAAAAGGTGAAGTGTGTAAGAATATGGAAGTTAGAGATTTATATGATGTAAACCGAAGAAAAACGGGTGAAGTTATTTGCAAAGGCGAACCTGTGCCAAAAGGTAGATATTATGTAACGGTGATGGTATTCATTCAAAACACAAAGGGTGAATTTTTGCTCCAACAGCGTTCTTTGGAAAAAGGAGGGCAATGGGCCACAACAGGAGGTCACCCTAAAGCAGGAGAAACAAGTTTGCAAGGCATTTGTACAGAAATAGAGGAAGAACTTGGTATTAAAATTCCCGCAAGGCAATTGCGTTTATTTGAAACGATAAAAACCGAAGATGATTTTGTGGATTTGTATTATGTAAAAAAAGATATAGATATACATGCCGTAAAAATGCAGGAAGAAGAAGTGCAAAATGTAGGTTGGTTTACGCTATCTCAAATACAACAACTTATACAACAAGGCTTGTTTTTTAAAGCGCACATAGGCGTGCTAAATCAATGCATTGCGTTTATTCAAAGCGAACAAAAAAAGTTGTAAAAATATAAACATGCGTACATTTAAAAAAATGTATGAATACATATAAAAGAACTTTGCCAATAAAAGCAAAGTTCTTTTTTTTATACGTATTTTGCCATGCAACATATACAACATTGTGTTTGTATACATTTGTTTATATGATGTGTAAAAAATAGTTTTTGTAAATAATGTACATAATTTGTGTAATACTTTAAACTTAAACAGGTAAAACAGTAAGGGTGCACCGTGGGTAAGAAACGTAAAAAATGTTTTATAACTCTTTTACATTTTAAAAAAAATATGGTACTCTTTACATAATGAGGTAATAGTATGGGAATACGTGTTTGTCCGCGATGTGCGAGCATTGTGTATGGGAAAAAGAAAAGTTGCCCCAATTGTGGGTATGTTTTTGATGAAGAGAAAAAGTTGACAACAGATATAGAAAAACAATCTTCACAATTCTTGACTAAAAATGAACGAAAAAATGTTGCAAACGCGCAAGAAAATAAAGAAGGTGCGCCTACGGACGCTTCTGCAAATGCCGTGCATGCAGAAAATGTGCAAGAAACTCAAAACGAACAGAAAACAACGAAACGACATAAACATAAACCAAAACGTAAGCATGTGGCTATGAATGTTGACGAGGTTGTAAAACAAGAGGGTATTGTTGCAAAAAAACAAGAAGATGGTACCTATACCATTGATACATCTGATGTAACTTATTTACCGCAAGACGCAAGTTATTCGGTAAAAAAAGCCCGTGGGGAATATACTCCGCCTAAAATTCAATGGTGGGAAATATACAAATGGGCAGACCTTTATTTAGCGAGAAGAAAAATAAAAAAACAAGTGAATAAAGCTGCGGTAAAAAAACCAGAAGAAATTTCTTATGTTAAAATGTTTTTCTTGGCGTTGTTTTTAGGTTGGTTTGGCGCGCATGTGTTTTATGCGAACGATAAAAAACGTGGTTGGGCTATGCTTATTATGACGGTTGTTTGCTTTTCTTGCGCAACAGTTATTATGAAATACAGTTCTATGCAATACTGGTTAGGTACGGTTGTTGGTGTGCTTGGTTTAATTTTGTTTTGCATGTGGATTTCGGACCTTGTTCGTATACTATTTAAAAAGTTCCGATTCCGCGACTCAAAACTAGATTTTATACGTACGCTTGATATTAAAACGCGTGCAACGCTAAGCAAAAAATATATTGATTTGGAGAAAATAAAATAAATGGAAAAAAATCCAAAAGACATGACAGTTGTTGTGGGTATGAGCGGAGGTGTAGATTCTTCCGTGGTTGCTTTATTATTAAAACAACAAGGGTATAACGTTATTGGATTATTTATGAACAACTGGCAAGAAGAACATGGCGGAGTTTGTACAGCGGTGGACGATTACGCTGATGTAAAGCGTGTGGCAGGCAAATTGGGTATTCCGTATTATAGTATTGATTTTTCAAAAGAATATATGGATAGAGTATTTCAGTACTTTTTAAAAGAATATGCAGAAGGCCGTACGCCCAACCCAGATGTATTATGTAACCGTGAAATAAAATTTGGTCCGTTTTTAGAATTTGCCAAAAGCATTGGGGCAGACAAGGTGGCGACAGGACATTATGCAAATGTAGAAGAAAAAGATGGTAAGTTTTATTTAAAAAAAGCCGTTGACCAAAACAAAGACCAAACGTATTTTTTGCATCAGCTTTCGCAAGAGCAACTTGGTATGGCAATGTTTCCCATTGGTAACTTAGAAAAACCAGAAATTCGAAACATAGCGCATGAAAACGATTTTGTAACCGCTGATAAAAAAGATAGCACAGGTATATGTTTTATTGGCGAACGCAATTTTAAAAACTTTTTAAAGGAATTTTTGCCCGCAAAACAGGGGGATATTGTAGATAAACGTACGGGTAAAATTGTAGGCAAACACGAGGGTGTTATGTATTACACCTTAGGGCAACGTAGAGGCTTAGGTATTGGCGGTTATAAAGACGGCAACGGTGAAAGTTGGTTTGTGGTAGATAAAGATGTAAAGAAAAACATTTTATATGTTACCCAAGGGGAAGGCAAAGAACTGTTTTCACATGGGTGTGTGGTAAAGAATATGAATTGGATACCTGAAAAACCAAGTGTTACTTCATTTGATTGTTATGCAAAACTTAGGTACAGGCAACCTGAGCAAAAGGTGCATGTGACGATTTGTGATGATGGTTCTATAAAGTTACAATTTTATGAACCACAACGTGCCGTAACGCCAGGGCAATTTGCTGTGTTGTATTCTACCGGTCCGTTAGAAGACGGGTATTGTTTGGGTGGCGGTGTGATTGATACTGTTATATTCGACCCAAACAAATAACGTTTACATATACATGTATAAACGTGTGTTATGCTCACAAAATGTGTTTATAAACATGATAGGAATAATAAAAAAAATAAGGAGAAATTATGGAAAAAATTCGTTTGGTTTCGGGGTTAAGACCAACGGGTAAATTGCATGTGGGGCACTATGTTGGGGCGTTGCAAAACTTGGTGGCGTTTCAAGAAAGTGGAAAATATGATTCTTTTATTTTTATTGCTGACGTGCAAGCCTTTACCGATAATGCCGACAACCCTGAAAAAATTAAACATAGTGTGGATGATTTAATGCTTGATCTTTTGGCTTGCGGGTTAGATCCAGAAAAAACCACTTTGTTTGTGCAAAGTCAAATACCACAACTTCATGAATTATGTATGTATTACATGAACTTGGTAACGCTTTCACGCCTAGAACGTAACCCTACCGTAAAAACAGAACTGAAAGAACGCGGGTTTGGTAAAAGTGTACCCGTTGGTTTTTTGGTGTATCCAATTAGTCAGGCGGCAGATATTACAGCGTTTAAAGCAAAAGTGGTTCCTTGCGGGGAAGACCAGTTACCATTATTAGAGCAAGCACGTGAAATTGTACGTGCATTTAACAAAACGTATGGTGAAACTTTAGTAGAAGCAGATGCTCTTTTAGCAAAAGAAAAAACAGCAAGAAGGCTTATGGGTACCGACGGTAACGCAAAAATGAGCAAAAGTTTAGGCAACTGTATTTATCTTTCCGATGACGATGAAACCATTCGCAAAGCGGTTATGGGCATGTATACCGACCCTGACCATATTCATGTAAACGACCCTGGTAAAATAGAAGGGAATGTGGTGTTTGCTTATTTAGATGTATTTGCACCAAACAAACAAGAAGTGGAGGAGATGAAGGCACATTACCAACGCGGTGGGTTAGGCGATGTTGTGGTAAAAAAATATTTGGTAAAAGTATTACAAGATTTTATTCGTCCTATTCGCGAACGCAGAGAAGCTTTACAAAAAAACATGGCTTATGTGCGTGATGTGTTTAAAAAGGGTAGTTTGCGCGCGCAACAAGTGGCCGAACAAACATTAAAAAAAGTACGTAAAAGTATGCAAATAGAGTATTTTAACTAAAAGCAAGGAATAGCCTTGCTTTTTCTTTTGTTTTTTCTACAAAGCCTTGCAATTTTTTAAAAACTTGTTTATACTACAAAGTATTGGGAGAACACGTATGTTATATTCAAAATTTTTATTACCAACTATGAAAAATGAACCTAGCGATATGGACTCTACCAGTCAAAAGCTAATGGCTCGCAGTGGTATGATTCGAAAAGTTTCTTCGGGGTTATTTTACTATTTGCCATATTTTAATATGTTGTTACGTAAAGTTTCTTATGAAATTCGAAGAAGTATGGATGCCATGCATTGCAATGAAATGAAATTTCCTATTTTGGTTTCACAAGAAATTTTAGAAAAAACGGGTAGGTGGACAGCTTTTGGCAAAGAAATGTTTTCGCTAAAAGATAGAAATGGCAACGGGTATGCCATTTCGCCAACCAATGAAGAGTATGCAACGCTTGTGGCTAAAATGTTTATAAAAAGTTATAACGATTTGCCATTTTCTGTGTATCAAATACAGCAAAAACACAGAGATGAAATTCGTCCTAGAAATGGTGTGATTCGTGCGCGTGAATTTACGATGAAAGACGCGTATTCTTTCCACGCAACGGAAGATGAAGCGATTTCGTATTACCAGAAAATGAAGCAAGAGTATACCAACTTGTTTACACGCTTAGGATTAAAAACATTTGCTGTAAAAGCAGATAGTGGTGCTATGGGTGGCAACCTTTGTGAAGAATTTATGGCTGTTGCTGATGAAGGCGAAACGCCACTTGCTTTTTGTGACAATTGCGGATATGCGGCAAACTTAGAGGTTGTTCCTGTAACCAATACCTATGTAGAACAAAACGGATTTAAAGGCAGATATAAAAAAGTAATTACCGAGCGCGCGCACACGGTAAAAGAACTTATGGATATGTTGCAAATGCCTGCAACAAGCTTTGTAAAAAGTATGGTATACATGGCGGACGACAAACCGGTAGTGGCACTTGTTCGTGGAGATAGACAGGTAAACGAAGTAAAATTGAAAAATGTATTAAAATGCAATGTGTTAGAACTTGCAACCGTAAAAGATATTGAAAAAATAGGTTCAGTTTGCGGTTTTGTTGGGCCTGTTGGCATGCGAGAAGATATACCTATTTTTGCTGATTACGAAATTATGCAAATGCAAAATTTTGTCGTTGGTGGCAATGAAAAAGATATTCATTTATTAGATGTAAACGTAAAGGATTTTTCTTGCAAGTGGGTAGATTTACGTTTTGCTGAACAGGGAGATGTTTGCCCAATTTGTGGTAAGCCATTAAAAACCGCTATGGGAACAGAGCTTGGGCATATTTTCGTATTGGGTCAAAAGTATACAAAGAGTTTAGATGCTACCTTTATTGATAACCAGGGTAAAACACAAACCTTATATGGTGGTTGCTATGGTATTGGCTTAGAACGTGTGGTTGCTTCTATTATTGACCAACATCATGATGAAAAGGGCCTAGTATTACCTACGGTTGTAGCACCGTTTAAAGTAGATGTAATTGTTGTTGATACGAAAAATGAAGCGCAAATGGAAACGGCAACTATGCTGTATGAAAAATTAGAAAATGCAGGTATACCTGTATTGTTTGACGACCGCAAAGAAAGAGTTGGTGTAAAATTTAACGATTTCGAACTTGTGGGTATTCCTATAAAAGTTGTTTGCGGACGAGATGTGACACAAGGCATGGTAGAAGTGGGTGTGCGTGAAACAGGAACTGTGGAAAAAGTAGATATACAACATGTTGTGCATACTATACAAAATTTAGTGAAGAAGGGTTAATACAATGAGTGGAGAAGAAGTAAAAAAAATGGCCGAACATTGTCAAAATGAAAATGTTTCAGCATTGGTGAAACGAATTAAGCAACTTGACCAAGAATTGCGTAAAATTTGTGAAGAAGATAATAAGTTGCATATGGAATATTTGCAAGCAAAAGACAATTTGTTTAGTGGTGAAAGAATAGATGAAATCATTATGGACAATATAAAGAATGCAATAGAAAATCAATGGCTTTTACGTATGCAAACAATGGAAGAAAGAGATGCTTGTGTTAGAGAATGTAAAAAATTATTGGATAAAGTTTTACCTAAAAATGATGAATTGAGTTCTAGAAATAGGTAGGTAATACGCATATAAACATACTGTTATATATATAATGAATAAGAAAACTGGCAAATGTTTGTCAGTTTTTTTATATACATGATATATGGTTGTTGTGTAAAATTTTGTTTTATACTTTTTGTTATAGCAAACTAGATGCGCGTGTTCCGTTTCTTGTTGCCCCATTTGCCTGTTCTTTATTTTTCTGCACGCGAAATATACGTTGTTATGTGGCAATAATTACAAATGTATGTGAGTAAAATGAAGTTTTCAATTTTTTTAAAAAACGCTTGCATATTCTATAAAAAAGGCGTATATACTATGGGTATGGCGTATAGAAAATACGCGGTTTTTGGCGCCTTTTTTAGAAATTTTAAAAACTTAAAAATTTTTTAAATTTTTTTGAAAAAAGTGTTGACACCCATATGTATATATGCTATTATATGTTCGTTGCTCGCGCCAATAAGGGTGCTAGCAACAACCGTTCCTTGAAAACTTAATATTTGATTGATAGGTTTTTTTTTACAAGATTGTAAAATTAGTGTCCTTGAAATTTTTTTAAATTAACAAGTACTAAACAAACTTTACATACGCTAGTATAAAAGTTGGTTCTAGTTAGAATTTTTTAAACTTAAGAGTTTGATTCTGGCTCAGGACGAACGCTGGCGGCGTGCTTAACACATGCAAGTCGAACGGAGTTTACGAAAGCTTGCTTTTGTAAACTTAGTGGCGGACTGGTGAGTAACGCGTGAGCAACCTGCCCTATACACTGGGATAACAGTTAGAAATGACTGCTAATACCGGATATGACTAAGAGTCGCATGGCTCAATAGTGAAAGGGTTTACTGGTATAGGATGGGCTCGCGTACCATTAGCTTGTTGGTAGTGTAACGGACTACCAAGGCGACGATGGTTAGCCGACCTGAGAGGGTGATCGGCCACACTGGGACTGAGATACGGCCCAGACTCCTACGGGAGGCAGCAGTGGGGAATATTGGGCAATGGAGGAAACTCTGACCCAGCAACGCCGCGTGAAGGATGAAGGTTCTCGGATTGTAAACTTCTGTTCTAAGGGACGAATAAAATGACGGTACCTTAGGAGAAAGCCCCGGCAAACTACGTGCCAGCAGCCGCGGTGATACGTAGGGGGCAAGCGTTGTCCGGAATTACTGGGCGTAAAGGGAGTGTAGGCGGTTTCTTAAGTTAGATGTGAAAGCCCGGGGCTTAACTCCGGAATTGCATTTAATACTGGGAAGCTTGAGTGCAGGAGAGGTAAGTGGAATTCCTAGTGTAGCGGTGAAATGCGTAGATATTAGGAGGAACATCAGTGGCGAAGGCGACTTACTGGACTGTAACTGACGCTGAGGCTCGAAAGCGTGGGGAGCAAACAGGATTAGATACCCTGGTAGTCCACGCCCTAAACGATGATTACTAGATGTGGGTGGTATCGACTCCATCCGTATCGTAGCTAACGCGATAAGTAATCCGCCTGGGGAGTACGACCGCAAGGTTGAAACTTAAAGAAATTGACGGGGACCCGCACAAGCAGAGGAGCATGACGTTTAATTCGATGCTACGCGAAAAACCTTACCAAGACTTGACATACTATGAATACCTAAGAAATTAGAGTAGTATAGCAATATACATAGATACAGATGGTGCATGGTTGTCGTCAGCTCGTGTCGTGAGATGTTCGGTTAAGTCCGGCAACGAGCGCAACCCCTATAACTAGTTGCCAATATTTAGTTAGGAACTCTAGTTAGACTGCCGTGGATAACACGGAGGAAGGTGGGGATGACGTCAAATCATCATGCCTCTTACGTCTTGGGCTACAACTGTGCTACAATGGCTATTACAAAGAGTTGCAATACCGCAAGGTGGAGCCAATCTCAAAAAGATAGTCTCAGTTCGGATTGTGGGCTGCAACCCGCCCACATGAAGCTGGATTTGCTAGTAATCCCGAATCAGCATGTCGGGGTGAATACGTTCCCGGGTCTTGTACACACCGCCTGTCACGCCATGGGAGTCGAGAGCACCCAAAACCGCTTGCTTAACCCGCAAGGGAGGGCGGCGTCTAAGGTGAGATTGATGACTGGGGTGAAGTCATAACAAGGTAGCCGTATCGGAAGGTGCGGCTGGATCACCTCCTTTAAAGGAGTAGCAGATTGCTACTTTTGTCGACGTACAATGTTTTTCATTGTATGAAATTGTTTACCTTTTGGGTAAATGTTCTCTTGTATATACAGTAAACATATACAAGTTATGATAAAAGGATATAACACACTACATCAAATATTAAGTTAAGGAATGAAGAAAAACGAAGTGTACCGACACTTCGTTTTTTTTGTTGTGTTTATGTTTATATTTTTGTTTATGTTTTGTTTGGCAATGTGTGGTATATATTTTACTGTTTGCCTTGCTTTGTTAGAAACGTGTAAAATAAAAGCGCCTAAAATAGGCGCTTTTATTTTACACGTTCGTTGTTCGTTTCCTCGGTTGTAAAAATGTTTGCCGTGTGTGCTTTGATTTGTTTGGTTGACGTACGTTTTTGTATGGATTGTATTTCAGGTGGCAAATTTACATGAAACGGATTGTATATTTTTATATTTTCACTAAGTGTGGTTGCAGATAATTCTTTTAATGTTTTATGATAAAGCTCTTTTATGGTAGGGGAGCGGAAATTTCCGTATAGCTCTTTTCCTACAAGGTCTTCTTCGCGGAATACGCGAATGTGTAGCCCGTGTTTGCCGTAAAAATTTTGTAAATAAGATACATTGCGAGGATTATTGGGCTGTAAAAAACCATGTGGCTGAAATATACTTTTTATAGAAACGCACCCAAAATCTATTGCTCTTTTTTGCATTAGCGATATAAGTGCGTGCCCTAAACCATGGTTTTTATATGCTTCATTTACAGTTAAAATGGATAATGCCATGGCATGTAGGTTGCTCTCTGTTGGGTTTGTTGTAATTTGTGCGCTTATATTTCCAATGGGTTGAAATCTATGTTTATATGACGGATTATATGTATACGCAACAATATCGATAGCATGTGTATCGGCATTATAATTTTGACAAATTTCTTTTAATACTAAAAACTCGTTATAGCGTGAAAAGAAAAGGTAGCAAGTATGGTTTTGGGCTTGCTCTTGTGCATATGTTAATAAATTCGTTCTACTTTGTTGGTTGTCTATCATATTCTATTTTCCGAAAAAGCCTTGAAGGATGAGGCTTGTTTGCCTGTTGCGTCGCGCCACGTTATATCTATGTGTTTTTTAAATAACGTTTCGTACATTTGTTTCATATATATAGTATAAGTTGTGTGAGGCAGGGTGTCAATATGCTTTTTTGTTTTTTTTGTTATGTGCATTTGGGTAAATAAAAAAAAAGACGCATACGCGCCTTTTTTATTTGTTGAAATTATTTAATGCCTACTGTGGCTTTAAAACCATTCCATAATTCTACAAAGAATTCTTTAAAAGAACCCCAGAAACCGTTTGCTTCAATGCTTGCTTTAATTTGATCAATACCGCCAGCGGCAAACAAGTAATATAGCGCTAGGACAATGGCTGCAATGGAAATAATCCAACATAATAGTTTTAAAATTCCTTTGAAGACTGCCATAGTTTTTTCCTCCCTGTTCCTTTCTTGATGATAGTATAGCATATTTATTTCTATTTGTGAATATTTTCTGCCAAAATTTTTTAAAAAAAGCCCTTTTTAAAAAGGGCGCACAGATAAAAGACTTTTCTTGCGGTGCATGCTTTTATGTTTTCTATAAAAACCTGTGCGAATAACCGCTTTTTGAAAACCCCAACGATTGACAAAGCTTAAGGTGTTTGCTGGTGGTTTTACGTGTGTGGCTTTGTAATGCGTATCGACTCTTGATGTTTTTATATCGGTAGGGTATGGGTTTGTGAGTATAATTTCTGGAATAACAAGCCTTGTGATACGCCCTTCTTTTTTCTTTTTTGGCGCTTTTTGCATCATACGGCGAACGGGCACTTGTTTCGTTAAGGTTGTTCCTTGCGTTGTTGTATCTATTTGTGGTTGCTGCTGTTGTAAATATACTTGCGTTGCGTCTTTTTCTGCTTGTGATAGTTTTGTTAAAAACAATGCATTACGTTTCATGGCGCGATATCTTTGCTCAAATGATATGATTTCTTTATCGGCGTTTAAATGTTGAATAATGTTGTGTAAACGTGTAATGGTTTTGTTGCGTTCTTCTGAACCAAAATTGTAAGAAAGCAATGGTAAAGAATGGGGAGTAATATAATCGATATAACTATTGCGCTTTCTTTTTTTATATTTTATACCTAAGGTTCTAGGTGCGCGCGCGTATATTTCCATATATAAATAAATATCGCTTGGTTTATAGCTTGCAAAAAAACATTCAAGATACGCATCAAATAGTGGGGTGTAAGATTGTAATTCGGTAAAATAATATTGTAAATACTGGTCCGTTAGCTTGGATACAATATGCGACTTTGCGTGCATATGGCAAGCGCCGTCAATCATAATATTTGCTAGCGCCAATTTTTCTACACTTTGTAGCTCTACTTTTTTGTTTGTTGTATTAGGTTGCATATTGCCTCCTTGGCTGTATTTCTTATAATGTAGCATAATTAAAAAATTTTAGCAAATATTTTATAAAATGTATTGACAACCTCTTTTTTTTCGTGTATTATGTGTTTGTTCTTAGCCACCCGTGGTTAGGAACAGCCAAAAAAAATATAATTTTAAAAATTTTTAAAAAACTTTTAAAAATCTGTTGACATTATATTTTGTATTTGGTATTATGAGAGAGTTCCGCTGATGTGGAACCACAACTTAATAGATTTGCTTTATGCAATACCAAGTATTCATTTTAGTAAATACCTCTGGGTAAGTTCATGATACGTGTTCGTGTGGTTTTATACGTAAACGTATATGCACTTACCATTTTTATTGCAAAAAATCTGTTAAGCATCGCACATTGACAACTGCATATTACATAATCATACAAAGCAATTTGTATGACGAGAATCAGAGTTAAAATCAAGTAATATTTTACATGGTGTAATACGTATGAATAACAATTAAGCTAAAAACAACCGTTTTTAACTGTTATATATATAACAATTACGCTGAGCAAAATTAACAAGAAAACAAAATGCATATAGGCACCGTTTACTTATAGAGTAAACAATTTAAGTACTTTTGTACTTGTAAGAATGCGACGTATACGATCAAGCTAGAAAGGGCGTACGGCGGATGCCTTGGCACTAGACGCCGATGAAAGACGTGATAAGCTGCGATAAGCTGCGGGGAGTTGCAAATGAACATTGATCCGCAGATTTCTGAATGAGGGAACTCACCAAAAGTAATGTTTTGGTATCCATACATGAATACATAGTGTATGTGAGGGGAACCCAGGGAACTGAACCATCTAAGTACCTGGAGGAAAAGAAAGTAAATCAACGATTACCTGAGTAGTGGCGAGCGAAAGGGTATAAGCCCAAACCATTTATATTTTTTAAATGGGGTTTCGGACCCACATTGTGTTAGTTTCAATTTGTAGTCGAAGTAGGCTGGAAAGCCTCACAAAATAAAGTAATAGTCTTGTAGGCGAAACACATTGAACGACCGTGGTGTTCCAGAGTAGCACAGGACACGAGAAACCCGGTGTGAATATGGGAGGCCCATCTCCTAAGGCTAAATACGATCTAGTGACCGATAGAGTATAGTACCGTGAGGGAAAGGTGAAAAGCACCCCGGGAGGGGAGTGAAAGAGAACCTGAAACCGTATGCTTACAAGCAGGTGTAGCACTACTTAGAGTGTGTCACCGTACTTTTTGTAGAACGGGCCGGCGAGTTACGATGTGTAGCGAGGTTAAGGAATTATGTTCTGGAGCCGTAGCGAAAGCGAGTCTGAATAGGGCGCTTTAGTTGCATGTCGTAGACCCGAAACCGAATGACCTAACCATGAGCAGGTTGAAGCAGTGGTAAGACACTGTGGAGGACCGAACACACGTTCGTTGAAATGACCGGTGATGACTTGTGGTTAGCGGAGAAATTCCAATCGAATTCGGATATAGCTGGTTCTCCTCGAAATAGCTTTAGGGCTAGCCTCGGTATTGAGATTGTTGGGGGTAGAGCACTGAATAGGCTAGGGGGTTTCGCGACCTACCGAACCTTATCAAACTTCGAATACCAATGAATTATGACCGGGAGTCAGACTGTGTGAGATAAGTCTCATAGTCAAAAGGGAAACAGCCCAGACCCACAGCTAAGGTCCCCAATTGTAAGTTAAGTGTAAAAGGATGTGTCGTTGCTAAGACAACCAGGATGTTGGCTTAGAAGCAGCCACTCATTCAAAGAGTTCGTAATAGATCACTGGTCGAGTGATGATGCGCCGAAGATTCAACGGGGCTAAAACTTACAACCGAAGCTTGGGAATGATAGCAATATCATTGGTAGAGGAGCAATGTATGCGGGCTGAAGCCATATCGTAAGGGGTGGTGGACTGCATACAAGAGAGAATGCCGGCATGAGTAGCGAGAGCAAAGTGAGAAACTTTGCCGTCGAATGCCTAAGGTTTCCTGGGGAAGGTTCGTCCTCCCAGGGTAAGTCGGGACCTAAGTCGAGGCCGAAAGGCGTAGATGATGGACAACTGGTAGATATTCCAGTACCACCGCACATCGATTAAGACCGATGCAGGGACACAGTAGGATAGTCAGACCACGGAGGTGGAAAACCGTGGCTAAATCATGAGGCCAACACGCAGTGAAGTACACGTGTTATACGGCTAGGTGATGAATGGGACTGAATTTAGTAGGGAAGCTGATGAATTCACACTGGCGAGAAAAGCTGCTAAGGAGATGTGAGGTGCCCGTACCGCAAACCGACACAGGTGGGCGATGAGAGAATCATAAGACGGACGGGATAACCCTTGTTAAGGAACTCGGCAAAATGACCCCGTAACTTCGGGAGAAGGGGTGCCAGCGCAAGCTGGCCGCAGTGAAACGGCCCAAGCGACTGTTTAGCAAAAACACAGGTCTCTGCGAAAGCGCAAGCTGACGTATAGGGGCTGACGCCTGCCCAGTGCTGGAAGGTCAAGGGGAAGTGTTAGAATATTTTTTCAAAGCATAGAACTTAAGCCCCAGTGAACGGCGGCAGTAACTATAACTGTCCTAAGGTAGCGAAATTCCTTGTCGGGTAAGTTCCGACCCGCATGAATGGCGTAACGACTTGGGCACTGTCTCAACAGGGGGCCCGGCGAAATTGTAGTATACGTGAAGATGCGTATTACCCGCGACTGGACGGTAAGACCCCGTAGAGCTTTACTGTAACCTGATATTGAGTTTCGGGAACAGATGTACAGGATAGGTGGGAGACTATGAAGCGCAGGCGTTAGCTTGCGTGGAGTCAACCTTGGGATACCACCCTTTTGTTTCTGGAATTCTAACGACATGCCGTGATCCGGGTGTCGGACAGTGTCAGGCGGGCAGTTTGACTGGGGCGGTCGCCTCCTAAAGAGTAACGGAGGCGTCCAAAGGTTCCCTCAGAATGGTTGGAAACCATTCGCAGAGTATAAAGGCATAAGGGAGCTTGACTGCGAGACTTACAAGTCGAGCAGATACGAAAGTAGGGCTTAGTGATCTGGCGGTATAGAATGGAATTGCCGTCACTTAACGGATAAAAGTTACCTCGGGGATAACAGGCTGATATCGCCCAAGCGTTCACAGCGACGGCGGTGTTTGGCACCTCGATGTCGGCTCGTCATATCCTGGGGCTGAAGTTGGTCCCAAGGGTTCGGCTGTTCGCCGATTAAAATGGCACGCGAGCTGGGTTCAGAACGTCGTGAGACAGTTCGGTCCCTATCCATCGTGGGCGTAAGATATTTGAGAGGGTCTGCTCCTAGTACGCAAGGACCAGAGTGGACGCACCTATGGTGCACCTGTTGTCGTGCCAACGGCATAGCAGGGTAGCGATGTGCGGAAAAGATAAACGCTGAAAGCATATAAGCGTGAAACTTGCCTCAAGATTAGATATCTCATACCATAAGGTAGTAAGTCCCCTTGTAGACAACAAGGTTGATAGGTCGGGTGTGGAAGTGCAGTAATGTATGTAGCTGACCGATACTAATAGGACGAGGGCTTGATCACATTTATTGTGATTAAATTTATTTGAATTCAATATGGTTCGCATAACCTATATGAATACGTTTATATATTCTACAAAAAGGTATAAACGTTCATGTAAACTATGATTTTTGGTAATATGCAGTTGTCAGTGTGCGAGACAACTTGTTCTAGTGTTTAGAACAAATTCCTTGACAATTATATATGGCATGTATATAATTGTTAGTGTTGTAGTTAGTAACCGCGGTAACGCGTTATTATACCATTAACGGTGTTTATGCCGAGGGGGTCCACCTGTTCTCATACCGAACACAGAAGTTAAGCTCCTCAGGGCCGATAGTACTTGCATGGCGACGTGCTGGGAGGGTAGGACGATGCCGTTTTCAAATGAAGTAGCCGAAAGGCTACTTTTTTTATGCGTTTTGTTTTACAAAGTATGTTTACAACGCATAGCATTTGAAGTAACAAAACTTATTCATGGTGAAGAAGAAACTATTAAAGCACAAGAAACTGCAAGAAACTTGTTTGAAAATAAGCATATATGTACGGAAAACATGCCTACGGAAACTGTAACCCTTGGCGAGCAAGTACATATTTTAGATTTGTTAGCAAGCCTTTCCATAATAAAATCTAAGAGTGAAGCACGAAGACTTATAGAACAAGGTGGCATAGAAATTCAAAACGAAAAAAAAGTAGATATAAACGAGATTTTAGATTTGCGTAATAAAAAAGAACTACTTGTAAAAAAGGGGAAGAAAACTTTTGTAAAAATACTGGTAAAATAAGAAACAAAAAACACATGCAAGCACATGTGTTTTTTGTTTAGTAATTTTAAAATTATGATTGCAGGCCTAAGGCTAGTTTGGCACGTTGCAGCGTTTCTTGTGCGGTGGGTTGTGCTCTTTTCGCGCCATCGGCCAATATGCTATCTAACAAGGTTTTATTATTAAACTTGTGAAACCTTTGTTGAATGTTTGTTAGTAAAGTGCTAACAACTTCACAAACTTCTTTTTTAAACTCGCCATAGCCTTTGCCTTTATATCGGTTTTCGATGCTTTCAAAACTTTCGTTGGTTATTTTTGAAAGTATGCTCATTAAATTGGAAATGCCCGGTTGGTTTTCTTCGTCAAAATGCACGCAAGATAGTGTATCGGTTTTGGCTTGCATAATTTTCTTTTTTACAGTTTCTATATCGTCCATTAAAAAAATGGTGCCTTTATTGTTGCTGTTATCGGACTTATTCATTTTTTCTAGTGGGTTTTGCAGATTTAAAATTTTGTTTCCCACAGGGGCTATATATACATCTGGCATAACAAAGGTGTTGCCGTAGCGTTTATTAAAGCGCTCTGCTAAATCTCGGGTGAGTTCTACGTGTTGTTGCTGGTCTTTACCCACAGGCACAATACTTGTATTATACAATAAAATATCAGCAACCATAAGTGTAGGGTATACAAATAGGCCGGTATTTACGCCTTCTTTTGTTTGTTGCATGGACTTATACTTAAATTGTGTCATGCGACTTAGTTCGCCCATTTTTGTTTGAAAGGTCATAATAAACCCAAGTGTACCATGTTCTAGCACATCGCTTTGTTTAAAGACCATAGTTTTGGTTGGGTCTACGCCACAAGCTAAATACATGGCAACGCAATTATATATGGCTTCTTGCAAGGCTTGAGGTTTTTTTGGGGAAGTAATGGCATGTAAATCTGCAATAAAAATATAACTTATATAATCTTCTTGTTTATCTACAAAATTTTTAATGGCGCCTAAATAATTTCCTAGCGTTAAGTTCCCGCTGGGACGTACGCCTGTTAACATAACTTTTTTATTCATAATGATATTTTCTCCTAAAAAAAATAAAAATCCCGTTGTGTGTTTACGACAAAACATACCAACGGGAAACGGAAAAGTATATAAAGTTATATTCCATGCATATGTTTTGTGACGCAAGAAAAAGCATTCACAAAACATAATATTTTGCGAACGCAATTTTACAAACGCCACCACATATTACGATGGAACATATAGTTATCTCCTTTTAAAATTTTTTATAGTATAAACAACTCTTTTTGTGTTGTCAATAGTTTGTTTTAACAAGGTGTGTGCAACGTTATAAAAAATTGTATATTTTTTTAGATACCTATTGAAACTCATGTTTTACTGTGGTATACTTTACGTATGTTTATTTTAACGTTTTTATACGTTTTTTAGGAGGAAATTATGGTACAATATTCAAGAAAATCAAATAGCGAAATGATGGCTGCATATCGCAATATAGACGTGTATGGAGAAGGGAATGCACTTGCAAAGAAAAATAAAGCAGAAGAATTTTTATATAAAAAAGAACATGTACAAAAACCAATAAAATATGCTGGTTTGAATTATGCAGAAAAAGCAGTTCAACAACAACAAGATGCTGCAAAAAGAAGAGAACAAGTTATTGAAAAATGGGTTACTAAAATTACACGTGTTTCTGAACGTGGTGGCAAAGTAGTTGCTCCAAATGAACCAGCAAAAAGTTTGGAAGAATTATATTTAGATGGTGAAGTTATGCATTTAGGCGATGCAATGGGTACCGTATGTGATGGTAAATATGTTACTGTAGATTTTAAAGATTTACCAACTGAATGGCAAGAAGAAGGCCGTTCTAGATAAAATAATGGTTAAGCCAATAAAAAAATTATATATGAAGAATTTTACAATTTGGTAGAATTCTTCTTTTTTTTTTGTGGAAAGTAATTCAACAATAAGCTTTTATAGACGAAACCTGAATGTTGTTTAAGCTTTCATACTGTTTTGAAGCGTGGCAAATCATTTAGTTAAGTATTATGTGTGGAAAGTAATTTGGCGTTTTAAACGAAATACCGTTATTTTGTTTTGTTTCATGTGCGTGTACTAAGGTTTCGTGAGGAAGAAACGAAATGTGTTGTTTTGCAAGGTAAAAAATGAAAAAAGTTGTTTTCGCAGTAGAATGACTTTGTTTGATGATATGAATTTTTTGTTTGTTGTACGTTTTTTTCTAAAAAAGTATACTTATACCACTTTTTGTGGTACACTAACTTTATGAACAGAAAACTAAAATGTAAGTTGCGTGCTTTAAAATTTTCAACTTGGGTACTCACCGGTGCGGCGCAGTTGGTGTATTCTTTTCATAAACGTTTTCCAGATATTCAAACGATTTATAATGTTCGGTATGCACAAAGCAAAAATAAATATCATACCATGAATGTATATTATCATCGTAAAAAAGCGCCTTGGATATCGCGCATGTCGCTAAAAGAGCAAAAGGCGTGCGTGCGTGATTTAAAGGCGGGGAATTGTGTATTGCCTAACAAGGAAAATACACAAAAACAACACGCCTTACCAATGATTGTTTATTTTCATGGTGGTGGCTGGGCGTGTTATGATAAAAACCTTTATGATTCGCTTTGTGGTAGGCTTTGCCAAATGGGGTTTGTGGTATTTAACGCGAATTACACCTTAACCCCTAAAGCACAAGTAGAGGAAATGTTGTCAGATGCAGAAATGGCGATTGAAAAAGCGCGTTGTTTAGCCCCTATGTGGAATGCAGACCCTAACCGTGTGGTACTTATGGGAGATTCCGCAGGAGCGCATTTAGCAAGTTTAGTGGCGGGTAGGGCGTTGTATGACGGCAAAAAAAGCGCTTTAAAGCGTTCTATAAAAGCGCTTGGGTTGTTTTACGGGGTTTATGATTTACATACCGTAAAGTATTCAAATTTTCCTAATTTGGAAGTGTATTTAGAGGCTTTGTTGCCTTCTAGTATGCCAAACTATCATGAAAAGATGGAAGAATATTCGCCTATAACGTATATTTCGGCGCAGTACCCACCTACGTTTATTGCAAGTGGCGAAATAGATAAGTTACATGAAACACAAAGCAAGGTGTTTGCTGAAGAATTGCAAGGTAAGGGCGCGATTGTGGAAACGAAGTTTTTTCCGCTAAAAGAATTGCGTGCAGTGCATGCGTATATGACGTTTGATGGGCTAGGAACAAATGAAGAAACCATTGAAGCGTTAGCAAAATTTTTTGAAAAACTCGAACTTATAAACAAGAAGGGGAAAGCATGATTTTAGGCTTATGTATTGCCATGGGTGTGTTTACCATAGACCAACTAACCAAAGCTTGGTTGTTTGGTAAAAGTGTGGCGTTAATTGGAGATTTTTTTGTGATTGAAAGTGTTTGGAATGATGGCGCTGCATTTAGCATGCTTTCTGGTAAGTTATGGTTGTTTATTGCGCTAACCATACCGTTTTTCGTTTTATTTCCCGTGCTACTTTCTTTAAAAAAATTTCAACACCCGTTATGGCGTGTAGGGTTAGGCCTATGTTTTGGTGGCATGCTGGGTAACTTTATCGACCGCATTTGCTTTGGCGCCGTAAGAGATTTGTTTTATTTTAAAAGTATCAATTTTGCTATATTTAACATTGCCGATGCGTGCTTATGTGCGGGGGTGGTTGTGTTATTGGTGTACATATTTTTTTATATGGAAAAGGAAACAAACACGCATAAAGAACATAACCCAAAGCAACAATAAAACAAAAAGATGTGTAGTATTATGTATGATATAGTAAAGATAAAAAAATAACGGTATTTCGTTATGTGAAGGAGAGAAGAGAAACATGGTAGAACCACAGGTTTTGGTGGTAGAAGAACCTTTTCATGGAGCAAGGCTTGATAAGTTTTTGGCAGAACATGTAGAAGATTATACGCGATCTAGTTTAAAAAACATGATAGAAAATGAACAAGTGTTATGTAATGAAAAACTTGTTACAAAAGCCGGAACAGTTGTAAAAAAGGGTGATGTTATTTCGATTGTGCTTTCGCCCAGGGTAACAAACGAACAAGCTATACCCGAGGATATTCCGCTAAATGTTGTGTATGAAGATAATGATGTAGCGGTTATTAACAAGCCACAAGGCATGACCGTTCACCCAGCGGTAGGTAATTGGACAGGAACACTAGTAAACGCGTTACTTTTTAAATACAAAACTATGAGTGATACCAATGGGAACATTCGCCCTGGTATTGTGCATAGGTTGGATAAAGATACTTCGGGGCTTATGGTTGTTGCGAAAAACAACAAAGCGCATGTGGCGCTAGCGGAGCAAATTGCGAACAAAACGTGCCACAGGGAATACATTGCTTTAGTAGAGGGCAATGTAAAGCAAGAAACAGGGGATATTGTGCAACCCATTGCACGTGATAAAAAAGACCGTTTACGTATGGCGGTAGACCCTAATGGGAAATATGCAAAAACGCATTTTGAAGTGTTAGAGCATTTTGATACGGCATATACATTGGTAAAATGGGTGCTTTCTACGGGGCGTACACACCAAATTCGTGTGCATGCAAAGTGGCTTGGGCACCCTATTGTAGGCGACCCTGTGTATGGGTTTCATAAACAAAAATTTGCATTAAACGGTCAGCTATTACATGCGGTACGTTTAGAGTTTGTGCACCCAACAACGGGTAAAAAAATGCAATTTGAAGCGCCGTTGCCGCCATATTTTGTGAACGTTTTAGACAAACTTCGTAAACAATTTTCAAAAAGGTAGCATACTTTATTTTACACGCTAAAAAATTTTTGGTACTATAACAAGTGAGGTGAAACAATGGCAAAATCAGAAAATACAATTTTTCATTTTATCGCGTATATTGCAGTGCTTATTATGTCGGTTATTTTTATTCTAAGTAAATTCCAATTTGGAGATAGCGCTGTTCGCGTATTAAGTAGCATTGCAAATATTATTTCGTGCATTGTTTTGCTAGGAGTTTCGTTTGTGTTTGCGCGTAACTCTGGCAAGAAAATTTACTGGATTTTATGGGTGATTGCATTTATACTATTGCTTTTAGGAAACATTATTCCTTTTGTAGGAGCATAAGAGGAGCAACGTATGACAAAATTTGAAAAAACGTTAAAAGTATTTGATATTGCAAAACTTGTTTGTTTAGGTTTGGCAACGGTTTTGGTGTTTGTGTTTCAGTTTACGGGTTCGTTTGTTGTGGCAAAATTGGCGCTTAGTGGGTATGTAGCTGCCTTTATTTTGTTTGCTATTACCGAATTTATGAATGCGCAAGTTTTACAACGCAAAATAAAAGAACCTAAAATTGTAGAAGACGATGCGCAAGTACAAGTGGTTACCGTTAGTAACCAAAAGAAAAGCCGTGTGTGGTCCATTATTTGGGGTGTTGTGGCTAGTGTTATGGCAGCGGTTACCTTGGTTGTTACCATACTTTTATAATATGTATATGAAAATAAGCCTTATTGGCTTATTTTTTTATGGGTAAAACTTGGCACAAATAACAAAAACAAGCCATGCGTGGGTGTAGTATAAAACATAACGCAAATGTACAAAGTTTGTTTGCGTGCTTGGCGATATTTATTGGTTTTCAAATGTGTATTTTGTTGACACTTCAACCTTGGTAGGTTACAATATGTGGTAGATATAAAAAAGGAGATTAAAATTACATGAAATACGAAATTGGCGAGAAAAAAGACGGCGTTTTAACCGTACACTTTACACTGAATGAAAAAGAATGGGCGGATGCCGTTGAAAATGCATATCAAAAAAATAAAGGTAAATACAAACATGAAGGGTTCCGTCCGGGGCGCGTTCCTAGAAAGGTATTAGAAAGCGTATACGGCCCTTATATGTTTTACGAAGATGCATTTAACGATGTGTTTCCTACGCACTACACCGCTATGCTTAAAAAAGAAAAAGACATTAACCCTGTAGATTACCCAGAGGTATCGATTACAAAACTTGGGGAAGATGGCGTTGGTTTTGATGCAAAAATTACTTTAATGCCAGAAGTAAAACTTGGTAAATATAAGGGTATTAAAATTGCACGTGACAAAGTAGAAGTTACAGAAGCCGATGTGAAAAAAGAACTTAAAAACATGCAAGAAAAATATGTTCGTTGGGTAGATGTAACACGTGAAGTTAAAAATAAAGATATGGTAACATTAAACTACTCGGGCTCTATTAACGGGGTTGTGTTTGCTGGTGGTACGGCTGAAAATCAAGAATTGGTGATTGGCTCTAAAACGTTTATTGCCGGTTTTGAAGAACAACTTATTGGCATGAAAGCTGGTGAAGAAAAAGATATTACGGTAACTTTCCCAGAAAATTATCATGCTATGGATTTAGCAGGCAAAGAAGCTGTTTTCCATGTTAAAATTAACGATATTCGCGAAAAAGAAACACCAAAGCTAGATGATACCTTTGCTTCTAACCATTCTGAATTTGAAACGTTAGATGCGTTAAAGAAAAGCATTGAAGAAAAATTAACCAAAGAAAAAAATGACGTTGCTGACCGCAAAGCGCAAAACGAGCTTATTGAGACCATTGTAAACAATGCAACCATTGCAGTTCCTGAAACCATGGTAAACCAACGCTTAGATGCTATGGTGGAAGATATGGATGCGCGTATGCAAGCGCAAGGTTTAAAATTAGAACAATATTTACAATATGTAGGTTCTAACTTAGAAGACTATAAAAAATCTCGCAGAAAAGAAGCTGAGTTTGGTGTTCGTTCAAGCTTAGTGTTTGAAGAAATTGTAAAACAAGAAAATATTACGGCTACCAAAGAAGAAGTTGATGCGAAACTAAAAGAAATTGCTGAAGCACAAAACAAGAAATTTACCGAAGTAAAGAAGAATATGAACGCAAAACAAAAAGAATTGTTAGAAAATGAGATTCTTTCTGAAAAGGTTATAAATTTTGTAAAAGAGAATAATACTATTACAAAGTAGGTGGTATAATTTATGGACGAAAAAAACATGCTTATTCCTATGGTTGTTGAGCAATCGAATCGTGGGGAACGTTCGTACGATATTTATTCAAGGCTTTTAGAAGACAGAATTATCTTTCTTTCTGGGGAAATTGATGATAACACAGCCAACTTAATTGTGGCACAACTTATTTTCTTGGAAGGAAAAGACCCAGATAAAGATATTATGATGTATATTAACAGCCCTGGTGGCAGTGTTGTGGCAGGTATGGCTATTTACGATACCATGAACTATATTAAGTGTGATGTAAATACCATTTGCGTAGGTATGGCTGCTAGCATGGCTGCTGTATTACTTTCGGCAGGTGCTAAAGGGAAACGTTATGCGCTTCCTAATAGTGAAATTATGATTCATCAGCCACTTGGTGGTGCGCAAGGGCAGGCAAGTGATATAGCGATTCATGCAGAACATATTTTAAAAACAAAAAAGAGATTAAACCGCATTTTAGCCAATAACTCGGGGCAACCATTAGAAGTGATTGAACGAGATACCGATAGAGATAATTTCCTTTCTTCGGAACAAGCGTTAAAATATGGTTTAATTGATAAAATTTTTGATAAACGTAAATAATGAGGTAGAGTGTGGCAGATAATAAACAACCAACAGAAAACAATAGGGTTTGTTCGTTTTGTGGTAGACCAAGTACGCAGTTACATAGGTTGGTGGAAAACGCAACGGGCGATTGCTTTATTTGTGATGAATGCGTAGAAGTTTGCAAAATGATTTTAGACAAGCAAGAAGCCATGCTTCATAAAAACGATACGTTACGCTTACTAAAACCTGAAGAAATTAAACGCAAGTTAGACGAATATATTGTAGGGCAAGAAGACGCAAAAAAAGTGCTTTCGGTGGCGGTGTATAACCACTATAAACGTATCAATTATTTGCTCACAAACCCTAACGCAAAAGATGTGGAACTTGAAAAAAGTAACATTTTGTTATTGGGGCCTACGGGCTCAGGTAAAACGCTATTAGCGAAAACCTTGGCACGCATTTTAGATGTACCTTTTGCCACAGCAGATGCAACCACAATAACCGAAGCGGGCTACGTGGGTGACGATGTAGAAAACGTGCTACTTAAACTGATACAGGCTGCCAATTACGATATTGAAAAAGCACAACGCGGTATTATTTACATTGACGAAATTGATAAAATTGCTCGCAAAAGTGAAAATATGTCCATCACACGTGATGTGTCGGGTGAGGGTGTACAACAAGCGCTTTTAAAAATATTAGAAAGCACCGTTGCCAACGTTCCGCCACAAGGCGGGCGAAAACACCCAAACCAAGAGTGCATTGCTATTGATACAACCAATATTTTGTTTATTTGTGGTGGTGCTTTTGTTGGGTTGGATAAAATGATTGAACAACGCATTAACAACACGAACCTTGGGTTTGGGGGTGTGGTATTTAGTAAAAAAGACATGAAAGAAGGCGAGCTTTTAAAGCATGCCGAGCCACATGATTTTATTAAATATGGCTTGATACCTGAATTTGTAGGGCGTATTCCCATTAGCGTAAGTTTAGAAAGCTTAGATGAAAAAGCACTTATGCGTATTTTAACGGAACCTAAAAATTGTTTAGTAAAACAATATGTAAAAATGTTTGCGTTAGATAATGTTACGCTTGTGTTTGAACCTAGTGCTATAGAAGCGTTTGCAAAAAAAGCGATTGTGTTGCAAACGGGTGCGCGCGGATTAAGAAGTATTATGGAAGAGGTAATGTTGCCTTTAATGTACGAAGTGCCAAGCGAACCAATTGCACGTGTGGTTATTTATGCAGAAAATGGAAACATTCTTTATAAAAAAGAAGCACGCGCCGATGCGGAAACGACCAGTGCGTAACCCTTACCGTTATGTACATGGTTTACATGTATAAAAACAATAAAAAAAGAAGCAAGTGGTTGCTTCTTTTTTTTATTTATCCGCGACTTCTTGCGCTAATAATTGTTGCGTTTGGCGCAAATGCGTAATCGCCCGATTCTATTTCTGCGTTTAAATACACCGTGGTTTTACTTGTTCCTGATTTTTCAAAAGGCATGTTTTTGTTGGTTATTTTTCTTGCGCTAATGTTAATGTCGGTTACTTTGTCACATGATTGAAAACAGCCTTCTAATTCAAAATCTTTACCATAAATAGAAATTTTTTTCAAATTTGGGTTAATGGAAAAAGCGTCTTGACATATTTTGGTAGGTTTTGTGGCTCTTTCGTTTTCAATAATAACTTCTTCTAGGTTGGGAAGTTTTACAAATGCTGTACCCCAAATTTCGTCTACATTTCGTATAATAATTTTGCGCACGGCTTCACATATGCGATAATCTCTACCAATAGAGTTTGCAAAAACCGAACGCCCTATAAAACGCAAATCGTCAGACCCGTTAATGGTTAATACGCCGTTATGTATATCATCTAAAGAAAAACTTGTTAAAATATTTTGTTCTATTGTAAACATGGTTTCACCTCGTTTTTTATGTACTTTTATTATATAAAATGTTTTTGCAAAAGTCAATATGCCTTTGGAATATTTTATGTTATGCAAGCATATAGTTTGGTAATCAAACTTTCGGAGGGTATTATGGAAAAATTTGATGTTTACAAAGATATTGCTCATCGCACCAATGGCGATATTTATATTGGCGTAGTTGGTCCTGTACGCACAGGTAAGTCTACGTTTATTACAAAATTTATGGAAAAAATGGTGCTTCCAAGTGTGCAAGAAAAAAATGAAAAGAAACGTATGGTAGATGAACTACCTCAATCGGCTGGTGGTAAAACCATTATGACCATGCAACCAAAGTTTGTTCCAAATGTAGCACAATGCGTTGAACTTGCAGAAGGCGTAAAGGCTAATTTTAGATTAGTAGATTGTGTAGGGTATATGGTTGAAGGCGCAGAAGGCGTTTTAGAAAATGGTGCCCCTAGGTTAGTAAAAACTCCGTGGGCGGAAGAAAAAATGACGATGGAAGAAGCAGCAGAACTTGGTACACATAAAGTGATTACGGAACATGCCACCATTGCTATTGTTATGACCACCGACGGCACCATTACCGACTTAAATCGTTTAGCTTATGTACAAGCGGAAGAACGTGCCGTTGAAGAATTAAAACAATTACATAAACCATTTGTTGTTGTGTTAAATTCTACGACGCCACAAGCTGAAGCGACACAAAAACTACAAGCAAGTTTGCAAGAAAAATATGGTGTTCCTGTGGTGGCTATGAGCGTGCAAACTATGGAAAAAGAAGATATTCAGTTTATTTTAGAAAAGGTTTTATACGAATTTCCTGTGCGCAAAATTTGTGTAAACTTACCAAGTTGGATGCAGGCTTTAACGTTTGAACACGATTTAGTACAAGAGGCCATTGCCGGTATTCGTCAAATGCTATTGGGCCAAATGAAAATGCGCGATGTGCTTTCTATGTCGACTTTATTTACCGACAGCGCTCGTTTTGAAAGCATGCATATTTCCAACGTTGCGTTAGGTACGGGCATTGTAACGCTAGAAGTACAAGTGGCAAAACATGTATTCTATGAAATGCTATCTGCGGAATGTGGCGTGAATATTGAAAACGATTTCTATTTGTTAAGTTACATGAAACTTTTGGCGCATGCAAAAACAGAATATGATAAAATAAAACAAGCCCTAGACCAAGTAAAAGAAACAGGGTATGGGGTGGTTATGCCTACCATGGACGAAATGAAACTTGAAGAACCACAAATTATGAAACGTGGTGCAAATTCGGGTGTTAGATTAAAAGCAAGCGCACCAAGTTTACACATTATGCGTGTAGATGTTGAAACAGAAGTTTGCCCAGCTGTTGCAGGTGCAGGACAAAGTGAAGAATTGGTGAAATACTTATTGAGTGAGTTTGAAAACAACCCACAAGGTATTTGGCAAACCAATATGTTTGGTAAACCGCTTAGCGCTTTAGTACAAGAAGGAATTTGCAGTAAATTGGGGGCTTTCCCTGAAGAAGCGCAAGTAAAAACACGCAAAACACTTTCAAAAATTGTAAACGAAGGTAAAGGCGGCATGATTGTTATTTTATTATAACAATATATGGCAACGTGTGTGCATTTGCATCATGCGTTTATAGCGAAAAAGGAAAAGAAGGAACCATAAATGGTTCCTTCTTTTGGGGAGGATATAGGAAATTCACACTTATGTGTGATGTATTGTGTGATAAAGATTGGGAAAAATCTTTATGTATGTTTAGTATATAAAAATAAAACAAGAACGTCAAACAAATGTAAAAAGTTTTTTATTTTTTATGTTGGTTTGCGTTTTTTTGTTTTTTAAGGTTTGTTTCTTTGCTTTTTTAAGAAAACATTTGCAGGTTTGTGTGGTATTTGGTACAATACATAAAAACAAAAAGGGAAAAAATTGTGCAAATTATACATAGTGAATTTTTAAAAAGTGCAAATGGTACGCAAGGGTTTTACCAAGATGCTGTACCAGAAATTGCTGTTGTGGGTAGAAGCAATGTAGGTAAAAGTAGTTTTATAAATGCTTTAACTTCTAATGCAAAACTAGCAAAAACAAGTTCTTTACCGGGTAGAACGCGTCTTGTGAATTATTTTTCTATCAACCACAACTTGTTTCGGTTGGTAGATTTACCTGGGTATGGTTTTGCAAAAGCTAGTAAAGCCGAACAAGAAAAGTGGAATGGTTTAATGCAGGCGTATTTTACGCAAAGCAAGCAATTAAAAATGGTTGTGTTGTTGGTAGATATTCGGCACGAGCCTACGGAAAAAGATGTGCAAATGTTAGAGTATTTATATTATTACAATATTAGTACAACGATTGTTGCAACAAAGTGCGATAAGGTGCCTAAAAGCAAAATTTTGCATTATATAAAAGTCATTATGACAAAGTTAAAAGTGGGCAAAGAAAACATATTTCCGTTTTCTAGTGAAACAAAATATGGTAAAGAAGCGGTTTTAAAAAGGTTAGACCAATTTATTTTTCCTGATGCCTCGCGGGCAGAAGAGGAGTAGTGTATGAAAATTTGGGCAATTAGTGACTTGCACATGTCTACGGCGTGTAACAAGCCTATGGATGTTTTTGGCGGGCATTGGGAAAATTACCTGCCGAAAATTTTTGAAGAATGGCAACGTGTGGTTGCGCCAGAAGATATTGTGTTGTTAGCGGGCGACCATTCTTGGGGTATGCGTATGGAAGAGGCTGAACCCGATATTGCTATTTTGGCACAACAAAAAGGTTTAAAAGTACTTTTAAAAGGCAATCATGATTATTGGTGGAAGTCGATTAGTGCTGTACGTAACATGCTACCTGAAGGCATGTATGCGGTGCAAAACGACGCTATGCGCTTTGGTAATGTGCTTGTTTGCGGTACGCGTGGCTGGACTGTTCCTGAAAACAATAAAGTGCTAGACGAAGGCAACCAGCGTATTTATTTGCGTGAAATAGAACGGCTAAAATTGTCGCTAAAAGCTATGGAGACAATGCGCAAACCTGATGATTATGTGATTTGCATGATGCATTTTCCTCCTTTTAACAGCATGCGTGAAGATTCGCCATTTACGCTCTTATTAGAGCAATATAAGGTGCATGCGGTGGTATATGGGCACTTACACGGAAAACTTTCTAAGCGAGATTTGGTGTATACAAAAAACAATATTCCATATTATTTAACTTCGTGCGATCAAGTAGAAAACCATTTGGTGCGTATACTTTAATATGTAGAAAAATGCATTTGGGTATTGAAAATGGTGCGTGTATGTGGTATAATGCAAAAAGTGAGGTGGACCGTATGGACGGAATTTTAACAATTAAAGATTTAGCTGTGTTAGATAAGCAATATGTAACCGCGTCGGGAAAACGCATCAATGTATATAATAACTATTTTTGTGATGCACCTTATACATCGCTTGAAGAAGTTGATGAGGCGCATCAGCCATATATTACTTACGATATGGGGCTTAATATGGTGTATTTTTCTTGTAAAGAAGGCGAAGTGATTGAATTAAAATATCCCATTGTTGCCAGTGGTATTATTACCAATGGTACAATTAAATGTCCTTCCATTAAAGCAAGCATTGTGTATGCAGAAAATGTTATTACAGACAATGTGCTAGATGTTCCTTGTGTTGTGGCAAAGAATAGCATTACCGCAAACAAAATCATTACCAATGAAGTGGCTTGTGGTAAAGGCGGTTTAAACACAATGTATATAGAACCTTCGGATAAAAGTATGCCTATTCAGATTATATCCGAAGGAACAATTTCTTGCCCAAACCTTTCGTTCCCTAATAAAGAATCTTACATTTTATCCTATCAAGATGTTTTATCAAAAAATATCAAAGCAAAGAGAGTTGATGTGAGGGGAAGTTTGATTGCCGAAACTTGCAACATTTCTAAAATAAATATAGGCGGTATGATGAAAACGAATGGAAAATCATTTACGATGAGTTTAGATACGCCTGTGCCTATGATGGCTACATTAAAAATGTTCAAAAATTGCGCAAGTGAGGTTACATTAGAAAACAGCATTTTTAAAGGCGAATTCTTTAAAAATCAGTACAATAGGGTGTTTGAAACGTTAAAAGATGCCATTATTGACCCAGAAATATTATTTGAAAGAATGGCAAGAGATAACCAAACAACAGATGCTTACGGTAGAGCAAAATAAAAAAACACGCGTTTGCGTGTTTTTCTTTTTTTACTTTTGTTGGTTGCGAGTATTTACTTATTCTTTACAATAGCGTTTGCAACCTTCGAGTGCGTTTTTTTCTAAGCGCGAAACTTGTGCTTGTGAAATGCCAATTTCTTCACTAATTTCCATTTGCGTTTTCCCTAGGTAATACCTTAAAAACAATATTTGTTTTTCACGAGGGTCGAGCTGTTTAATGGCTTTTTTTAATGTAAAACGCTCTAACCACTTTTCTTCTGAGTGGTTACCATCGGAAAGCTGGTCCATAACAAGAAGGCTATCGGTGCCGTCGTGATACACGGTATCGAAAATAGAAATAGGCTCGCTGATGGCATCTAGCGCTTCCGCAATTTGCGAAACGGGTTCGTGTATGCTTTCGCTTATTTGCTCTAAACTTGCGTCTTCTATTTGCGTATTTTCTATTTGTTCGCGCGCTTGCAGGGCTTTATATGCGGTATCGCGCATGCTTCGCGTAACTTTTATGCTGGTGCTATCTCGTAAAAATCTACGAATTTCACCAATAATCATAGGTACGGCATAGGTAGAAAACCTTACGCCTAAGTGTATGTTAAAGTTATCTACCGCTTTTAATAAGCCTATAACGCCCACTTGAAAAATATCGTCGGAATTGCCGTACTTACAGGTAAATCTTTGCACAATAGATAGCACCAATCGCATGTTATACATAACAAATTCTTCTCGCGCTTGGGGTTTATTTTGTTTTACTTGCTGCATAAGCTCCGCCATTTGTCGTGCCGTACATTTGGGTAAACTTGATGTATCTATGCCACATATGACAACTTTATGATGCATATATTCTTCTCCTTTTATTATTTTGTTGTAAGTGTGGGCTATTTACTTGTTTTTATGCATGCAGAAAACAAGTTCGTGCTTTTAAGCATAAAAACGACAAAATATACATATAGTGCATTAGGAGAACGTTATGGAATATTCGTTTGTAGAGCTGAGAGAAAAAGAAGTGGTTTCTATTCTTTCAGGTAAAAGGCTGGGGCATATTTGTGATGTAGTGTTTGATTTTTCTTCGGGGCGGGTGCTGGGCATTGTTGTGCCTGGTGAAAAAAAACTGTTTCGAAAAACGGACGACATGTTTATTGCGCTTTCTTACATTGAGCGTATTGGCGATGATTGCGTATTGGTGCGCGTGGAAACCGAAGAAAAACATGATAAAAAAACGATAGTAGAACAAAGCGGGCAAGAATCGTATGCACCTTATGCTAGAAAATTGCCGAAAATATAGTGTGGTGAATGAAGTAAAAAATATGCTAAAGAACAACTTTTTATGGTTGTTCTTTTATTTATGAATTTATTTGCAAGGCGTGATGGCTTGTGTTATACTTATGTGTGTAAGTGAAAGGAGAATACTATGAAGTGTGCATATTGCGGTTGCGAAGACAGCCGTGTTATTGATAGTCGAAACTGTGATGAAAATAACTCTATTCGCAGGCGCAGAGAGTGTGCGGCGTGCGGCAGACGTTTTACCACATATGAAACGATTGAACAAACACCTATTTTGGTAGTGAAAAACAGTGGGGAACGTCAAGCGTTTAGTATTGAAAAAGTAAAAAATGGTATTATGAAAGCGTGCGAAAAACGTCCGGTTTCTATGCATGTGATTGACAAAGCCGTGCAGGAAATTGAAAAGCAAATATATAACCGTTTAGATACCGAAATTACAAGTAAAGAAATAGGCGAAATGGTTATGGAACAATTGCGTAAAATTGATGACGTTGCCTATGTTAGGTTTGCGTCAGTTTACAAACAATTTAAAGATGCATCTACCTTTTTTGAATACTTAAATGAGTTTGATAAAATGTTAAAACATAAAGAAGATAAAAATTCTTAAAAAGCACAATGTTTAAAGGCGAAATTTGGCTTTTACGGCCAAGTTTCTTTTTTTACAATAAATTTTATTGATTAAAAGCGACGGGGCTGTTTAAAACATAAAATTCTTTTTGATTTATGGTTTTATATAAAAACAATAACACTTTTTTAGGGCATGATTTTTGTATATGGTTCATATAGTGAACTAAGGAGAAATACATGCGTTTAACGGAAACAAAAGAGCGAGAGTGGTATTGTTTAAAAAGTGTAACAATGCCCAACAAGGCGCTTGCTTGCAGGTTGATGGAAATGGGGTGGGTGGCTGGTACACCACTTAAAATTTTAAAATTAGGGAAAAAGAAAAGCTTTGTGTATGTTTCGTTGCGTGGGTATGAACTTAGTTTGGGTGCAAAGGTTGCTAGCTATATTTGCGTAGAACCTTTGAAAGCATAATATAAACACAAAAAGGTGCATATGAAATCTATATTATTTGTAGGAAACCCTAATGCTGGAAAAACCACACTTTTTAATGCGGTTACGCACTCTGCCGAGCATACAGGAAATTGGCACGGTGTTACTGTGGACCAAAAGCGAGCAACCATGCGTGTGCAGGGCGATGTATTTGAAGTTGTAGATACACCTGGGGTGTATTCTTTAACGCCGTATTCCGCAGAGGAAGGTGCTACGCTAACTACATTACTTGAAACCAACGCACACCTTGTGGTGCAGGTGATAGAAGGTACGCATTGGCAAAAAAGTTTGTATGTAACGTTAGAACTTTTAGAAACGGGCTTGCCTTTAAAGTTAGTGTTTACGTTTGGTAAGTGCGTGCCGGCAGAGGTAGTGAAGTATATACAAAACGTATGGGGGATAGATTGCTTTTTGTTGCCAAGTTTACGAGCAAAACATATAAAAGCGTTAAAACGCTTTATAACCTTACCCATACAACATAAACGTAAGCCGTTGCCTTATATGCATACGACAAATAAACATATACAAGCAAGCAACATAGCAAAGCCTACATGTGTTTGTTACGACTTTTTATATCAAAAGTGGCAGTGTGGCGTAAAAGAAGTGGCACCGTTTTTACAAAATATGCCAAGTGCTATGTGTGACAATGCTTCATATAAAGAAATGCAAATTTTAACGAAATATCGTTATTTAGATAGTGCTTTGCGTGATATAGTACTCGTATGTGAAAAACACAAAAAGCAAAAAATAAACCTTGAGCGTATTGTGCTACATAAGTACGTAGCGTTGCCCATTTTTTTATGCATTATGTTAGGCGTGTTCGCACTTACGTTTGGTAGGTTTGGCGTTTGGCTTTCACACCTTATGGGTAATTTTATTTCACAAACGTTGGGTTCTATTTGTATGCAAGGGGTGCACTATATTGTGAAAACGCCGTGGCTTTTAGCTTTTATAGAACAAGGCGTTATTGCTTCTTGCGCCAATGTGCTTTCTTTTTTACCACAAATTGTGTTGCTTTCGTTATGCATGCATGTGCTGGAAGAAGTGGGATATCTTTCTCGCGTGGCGTTATTGTTTGACAACACGTTACAAAAAATTGGGCTAACGGGTAGAAGTGTGTTTAGCATGTTGATGGGGTATGGTTGTACAACATCGGCGGTGGTCCTTACGCGAGGCATGCCCGAAGGGTATGCAAAGCTTCGTACACTTTCCGTGTTGCCGTTTACCCACTGCTCTGCGAAAATGCCTATTTTCTTTGTTATGATTTCTGTGTTTTTCCCTACGCATAGAGTTGTATGTACCTTTGGGTTGTATGCTCTTAGCGTTGGTTGCATGTTGTTATTTGCCTATCTTTCTTCACGCGGGGAAGTGCTAGCGCAGGATTTTATTTTAGAAATGCCATATTTTCGCCCCATACGCTTGCGTAGCGTTTGGCAAAATGTATATAGCACCATAAAAAATTTTGTAGGCAAAGTGGCAAGTGTGGTGATTTTAGTTTCTTGCATTTTGTTTGTGCTATTAAATTTTGATACGTCTTTTGTCTTTTTGCAGGGCTATGCTGGAACAAGTATACTGCAAACCGTTGGTGAAAAATTATGTGTAGTGCTTGCGCCTATGGGGCTTAACCATTGGGCAATTTTTACAGCACTTGTGTGTGGCGTGGTTGCTAAAGAATTGGTGCTTTCAAGTTTGGCGCTTGCCAATGGGGTGGTGCAAGGCGGTGTGTTAACGCTTTTGGCTACTTCGTTACAAAACCCAGAAATGCCTGTTTCTTTTACACCGCTTACAAGCATTGTGTTTTTGTTATTTGTTGCTTTTTATATGCCGTGTATTGCTACCATTACAGCTATGCGCAAAGAAGGCGGGCGCCGTGTCATGTGGAAGGGTATACTTACTCCGCTTTTGTTTTCTTATAGCATATGTACGCTTGTGTATCAATTAGGAGGGCTTTACTTAAAAGGAGAGAAAACGCTTGCTGTTTTATGGGCTATTTTAATTGCGCTATTGACAATAGTTGTGGTACGATATTATGCGAAAATAAAAAAACAGAAAGGCAAGCAACGTGCGCAAATGGCATGTGCGGGCTGTGGAGAAATGTGTGGAAAAGGTTGTTGTTCAAAAAGCCGGTAAGTTAGCAAAAGTGATGCAGAGCGCGTTGCCAACACTTAAATATAACGATGCGTTAAAGTTGTTGCGTCAGAAAGATGTTAAAGTGAATGGTGTGCGTGTAAAAGAAAATGTGGATGTGGTAGCGGGCGATGTATTAGAAATTTATGCGCCACAAAGTATGCTCACAAAGCCTTTGCCTACGTTAGAAATTGTGTTTGAAAATAAGGATATATGCGTAGTAAACAAACCTAAAGGTGTAGAGGTAGAAGGTGTATATTCTTTAACCGATGCCGTGCAAAAAGTGCATGCGCAAGCGGTAGCGGTACACAGGTTAGATAGGAACACGAAAGGGTTAGTCATTTTTGCCAAGAACGCAACAGCTGAAAAAGAACTTATTCAAGCGTTTGTAAACCATACCATTGAAAAACATTACGTAGCGTTATGCGAAAACCCGTTTAGCAAAAAACATGAGGTATGCAAAGCGTATTGGTTTAAAGATGAAAAAGCGGGTAGGGTGTTTATAGACAGTAAGCCTAAAAAAGGTTGGGTGCCTATTACGACAGAATATACCGTAATACAAAAATTTGGTACGCAAACCATGGTGGAAATTATATTGCATACAGGAAAAACGCATCAAATACGTGCACACATGGCGTACTTGGGGCATCCACTGGTAGGTGACGGAAAGTACGGAAAAGGTAAGAGAAACGAAACGCAGGCTTTACTTGCTTACAAGCTTGTATTTACCTTTGCAAAAACTTCGCCTTTGGCGTATATGAACGGCACAACCGTAGAGTTAGAAGATATTTCGTTTGCATAATTCGTAACTTATATAAGTGATTCTGTTTTATTTTGTGTTTCATACACGTGCTTTGCGTGCATAGGTGTATGTGTTCATCATTGGGTGTACTACGTGTGTGCGCAAAAAACGAATGTTGGCACGTTTTGCACGTACAGTGAGAGACAATTTGTTGAAGGGTACGAAAGTTTTGAAATGTGCGAAGGTGCGTGAAAGTTTTACAAAACATATTTTTAAACAAAGATAGCAAACAAAAAAGCTATCTTTTTTTTATTTTATACATAAAAGCGACAAAATGGGACAAATTAACGAGTAAGGAGGAATATATATGAACGTTAGTTTAACCATTTTAACCATTTTCATATTGCTGGTTATGTTTGGCGCGGGCCAGCGTGTGCTAGATAATTTACGTTTAACCGACAGACAAGCTTTATGGATTATGCTTGCCATTGTGGTAGGTATACTTATTCCACCCATTTATATAGGAGAATACTTTGCGTTTAGCATTGGTGGGTTTTTAATCCCTTTTGCTTTATGTGTGTATTTGCTTGTAAAAGTGGGTTGGAGCAGAGATTTATTACGTGCCATGATTGGTATAGTTTTGGTGGCGGGAGCCGTAATTGGTATTGAGTGGCTCATTCCGGCAGAGCCAGAAACAATGACCATAGACCCTAATTTTGTATTTGGGTTGGTAGCGGGTCTGCTTGCTTATATTATGGGTAGAAGCAGAAGAAATGCTTTTATTTCTGCTGTTCTTGGGCTCACTATTGCCGAGGTAATTCAATTTTTTATTAACCAAGCCAAAGGTACGCCAACCGTGTTAGGGTTGGGTGTAGGTGGTGCGTTTGACGCAATTATTATTTCCGCTCTTTTAGCCGTAGCATTAGCTGAATTTATTGGCAGAGCATATGAAAAAGTAAAACCGGGCAAAGAGCACAAAGCGTATAATTTTGAAACAGGAACATACGATTCTGAAAAGAATGAAAAACTAAAAAAAGAAGAATTTGTAGAAGGCTATGTTGCAGGCAAAGAGCACAAAATTGCACAAGAAAAACACAATGCGCGTGTAACAAAGCATAAAACAGGGCAAAGAAAAGAAACACAAACAAAAACAACCAAAGTAATGAAAACAACGGCCGTACTATTATGTGCTACGCTGGCTTGTGGCGTGCTTAGTGTTATGCAACCGCAACATGTGTTTGCTAAAGAAAAAGTTTCTGTTGCACCAAAATATTACACTGTATATGAACAGGGAAAAGAAGATACCGTATTATTTACCAAAGGTGAAGGCGTATGTGTGGGCGATGAGTACATTAGTGGCGACAACCGGTTGTTTGAAATTGTAAAGGTAGATGAAACAAGCAAAACGGGTGAAGCAAAATTCAAAGAAAATGTAAAACTGCCAGTGTATCATGTAACACGTAATACCTCAAAATCTTCGGTAAATGCGGGTATTCAAAAAATAGTGGGGGTGTATCATACCCACAACGACGAAAGTTATACCCCCAGCGATGGATACGATAGCATATATGGCAAAGGTGGTATTCATGATGTAGGTAAAACGTTTAATAAAAATTTAAACAAGCTAGGTATTGAAGTAAAATATAGTGAAAATTTACATTTACCACACAACAGTGGTGCGTATGACAGAAGTGAAGTAACCGCTAAAAAACTTTTAAACTCTGCAAAATTAGATGCTATATTTGACTTACACAGAGATGCAACGCCAAAGTCGACGTATACAACAACCGTGAATGGCGAAAAAATGAGTAAAGTTCGTATGGTAGTAGGTAGTGCAAATGCAAACAAGGCAAGTAATAAAGAATTTGCGCTTAGTATAAAATCGTATGCCGACAGTGTATACCCAGGTTTAATTTTAGACATTTATATGGGTAAGGGAAACTACAACCAAGAACTTTCATCTAGGGCTATGCTTTTTGAAATGGGTTGCGACAAAATGGAAAAAGAACTTGTAGAAAAATCGACCGTTCCACTTGCAAAAACCATTGATATGGTACTATATGGTTCTGCTAATGCCAGCAGTGCAACGCAAGCCGATGTTATGAGCGAAACAGGTGGTAAAGCTGAAGTGGTGGGGTTAACGCAAATGAACTCCACTTCCACCAACGAAACACTTTGGGTAGTGTTGGGTACCATTGGTGTGGCTGCGGCTATTTTTGGTTTACTGTGCTTAAATAAAAACTTTCGTTATCAAGTGCAAAGATTTTTTAAACAGCTATTTCCGTTTAAAAAGAAACATGTTCATGAATAAACCTTTGTGGCAAATATATAGTAAAAAAACAAGGCAGTACAGTGCTTTTTATGCATATAAAATATATAAACATACAACAAAAATAATGCATTTTAGTTGTATGTTTTGTTTTATGTTTACACAAAGTAAAAGTAGAATACTAAAAATTTGGTTATATAAATATAAGTATATGGAAAAATATTTGCTTACATTTACATATACAATATGTAAATTGATTGGTGAAAAGAAAAAAATGTGGTATATTTTATATGCAAAAACTTGGGAGGAGCAATGCTATGCGGTGTATGAAAAAATATGCAACCTTATGTTTTACCTTTTTAGCTGTTATGTTAGGTTGTTGTGTGTGGGGATTTTCTAGTGTGTGTGGGCGTGCAAGTAAACAGCAACTGGTAGGCACATATGTTTCGCCAACGCAAAGTATTGCTTTGGAAGCAGAAGTTAACGGTAATGCATTACATATTGATGTAAAACCGCAAGACAAGTTGCAAGCATTAACCGACGCTTCGGGTAAACCATATGCGCAAGCGGGCTCTTTAACTTTGCCGGCCGATGCAACCGAGGTAAGTGTAGATTTTATGCGTCAGTTTTCTGCGGTGGCTTCACAAATTACCACCATTACGTTGGGGGAAGGTGTGCAAGCGTTAGGTGACGCATATTACAGCGAAGCTGATGGGCGTTACATTGGTGTGTTTGATGGGTTTACCTCGTTACAAACGGTAGATATGCCTGCGGTAAACAAAATAGGTAGTTATGCTTTTTATAGTTGTACCAATGTAACAACCATTACAACAAATGCAGAAGTTTTAACTTTAAACAATTATTCTATTTCTGAAACGAATGCTTCTTTACACATTTTAGACGCTAACCTTGTAGAAGTAACGTTTAACGGCACTTGGGGTACAAGCGGTAGTGGCGAAAATTATACTGGTGGTATAACGCAACATATGGTTCGTATATTGCCTTATGAACAACTAGAATATATTACATGCTCTGATGCGGTGTATTTAGGGGCACAAGCGGTTATTGGTTGCTCTTCTTTAAAAGTTGTTGATGTGCGTTCGGCGATTGCTTTTTCGGGTGATAATATAGACATATTACAAACAAATCCTATTTTTTTATTAAGTTCATATGATCTTTCTGTTGTAGGTGATCCGTTAAATGCAGACGCTCTTGACCAGGTAGAAACGGTTGAAGAAATGATTATGCTTTATAAAAATATGCATACATGTTTATATGTTCAAATAGATGCGCCGGAATCTGATTTGCAATATTTTCATTTAGAAGAAAAAAATACATATATCTCAGAAGATAGTACTGCGCCTTACATGCACGTTCTTAATAAAAATAACACACAAACCATCTTTTTTGACACTTATTATACTTTTAACAATTATTCTATTACAAATTCTTCTGGTGAAGGTTATTTACGTTATTTTACGCCTACTAGAAATGTTGACGGTTATTTTGAGAGTGATGTAACTACTTTGTATATTCCATCTTCGTTTGGTAATGAAACAATTCATTCTATCTCTGGAAATTTTTATGATCAAACAGCTTATTTATATAATAAAACCGAGGTTGATGCCTACCAAAATATAAATAAACTGATTATTTCTGGCGGGTATGAAAAGATGGGTATACTGTGGCAATGCGGGGACGCTTTTGGTTCTGAAAACTTAACTACGCCAATGCCTAATTTAAAAACGCTAATCTTTGCCGATGGTATTCAAAATTTGGTAATGGATGGCAATCCGTCGCTTATTGATGAAAGTTCATTAATAGAAGAAATTTGGTTGCCTAATACATTACAACTTTATAACCTGGCTGCTGGTCCAAACACAGTGGTGGATAATTACGTTGTAGGCATAGCGGCTAGTGCAAGTGTTGTGCAATATAAAATGCATGAAGGTGGTAACGCAAATGTTAAAATTAGCAGTGATGGGTCTTCGGTACTTAGCTTAGATGGAACTATTTTATACTTAGGTGATTCTAAGGGTACAATCCCTGAAGGCGTTACTTATATTGAGCCTTTTGCATTTATGGGTGCAAAAAACATTACGGGAACTTATACGATACCTGATTCTGTTTTAGAAATTGGTTCTTATTCTTACATTGCGAATAGAAATGTAGAAGAAATGATTGTTGGAAATGGTACTCAGTATGTTGGGTCTGGTATTTTTTCATTTAGTGATGCGTTGAAAATTGTGCGATTTGGAAGCTCGGTGCAATCTATAGGTATGCAAGTTGCAACAAATTGTTTTAACATTGAGGAATTTTATATAGATAAAAATGCACCAATTACAAGTTTGCCGCATGGATTTTTAGAAAATGCTGAACATTTAACCGTTTTGCAACTTTCAGACAATATTGAAACGATTGGCAATAATAGCTTTACCCACCATAATTTATCTAGAATTATTTTACCAGCAAACTTAGTTTCGTTAGGTTATAATTGCTTTGATACCGGTTATGTTGCAGGCGACAATTCTACAGTGCATAAAATGAAATATATTGACCTTATGAATATGCCAGTAAACACAACAAGTATTGGAACAAATGCGTTTAATGGGTGTTTCTTTGATGGCTATATTTTATTGATGGATAGCAAAGAAAATTACCCAAGCAATAACGCGTTTAAAACGTTTTTGAAAGAAGCACAAGCAGGCCCTGCTTCTGGAAATATTAAAAGTTCACAAATATTGTATCAAACCACGCCAACCGATATTGAGTTAAATTATATTTGGTATGAAGGTTTTGATGGCATATGGGAAAATACCACCAATCCAGCGCTTATTCGCATAGAGAATACATATTACCACAGAAGTTTGGAATTTAGCGAATATACGTTAACCGAAGCCGATGTAACTTACCAAACTACAGAAGATGGCACAGGTATTATTATTACACATTTTAATACTTCTGCGCAAAATAAAGATTACGTAATTATTCCAGATAGGTTTACAGAATTGCCTATTGTGGAAATTAGAGTTTCAAGTGCATTAACGGTAAACAAGGGGGTAAAATTACCAGACACGCTAAAAATTATCGGAGCAAATAGTTTTATTATTGCTTACGGTTCGGTGTTTGAAATTCCTGCGGGAGTAGAGCAAATTCATAGCAATTTTGTTGGACAACAAAGTAGAGGTATATCAAGTTTTGTGGTTTCGCCAGATAACCAGCACTTTCAAGCAATTGATGGTGTTTTGGCCACCAAGGGCGGTGAATATGTTGACTTAGTTGCTTTAACAGCTGATTTGTTTGTTCCGGAAGGGGTTCAAAGAATTTTGTCTACAATGGCCGCAACCGTTTTAACAGGGTCTGTATATATTTCAAGTACAGTACAATATATAGTAAATGATACCGATTCTGCTTTGTTTACCACAATACTTAACTTATGTGAAACCATAGAAGTAGATCCAGAAAATAAATGGTATTCTAGCGGAAACGGCAATAATTATATAAAAGAAAATGCAACGAATACGGTGATATTCGCCTGCCCTAATACGATTTTAGATGACAGCGTGGAAGCTGTGAATTTAATTGCGTATGTAAGTGTTGTTATGGATTATTTGTATATTCCAGATTCTGTTACGAGAATTTATGGTACATTAAGCGGCTTGGTTAATACATTTAAACACATTCGTTTGTCTGCCAATCTCACATCTTTGGACGAGATGAGCGTTGCTGGATTAACGAATATTGGTATTTTGGAATTTCCTGAAAATAGTAAAATTACGGCTATTCCTAGTACGTTGTATCCTTCTTCTTTGCTAACATCGATTAAATGTATGGTTTTACCATCAACTATTGCTTCCATTTCATTTGAAAGAAAACCTAGCATGGATTACGTTTTGGCGGCAAATACAACGGTTTTAAATTTAGCGAAGGCAAATATATCTATCAACGGTGTGTATGGGGGTTATGTTTTAACGACAACGCAAACCGGTAATTTTACCACAGTGGATAGTGATACATATGGTTCTCGATTAACCACAAATGGTACGTATTTACGACTAGAATTATATGATGGAACGTATGTATATTACGCAAAGTCTTAACAATAAAAAACAGGTGTGAAAACATCTGTTTTTTTTATGTATAGCGTGTTGGTTTGCTGTGCGCGTATTTGTTCGTTTTTGCAGCTAGTGTGTAGATGCGAAATGAAAAAAGAAAATGCGCTAGTTACACAAACTTTTTTATTTTGACAAAATAAGCATGATTTTTATGGAATAAGCATGGGCAATATGGGCATATATATGTTTTACTAAGTGTATGTCGGTGTACATAGAATATGTGGTTATAGATAACTTGGTTATCGACTTTATTGTGTTGTATTTGGTGGCTTTATGTATGCAGTATAAAACTGCATGGTATAAGCTATTCTTTTCTGCTTGCTTAGGTACATTTATGGCGGTTGTATTTCCTATGCTTACCATGCCTATGTTATTATCTTTGTTTTGCAAATTTATGCTTTCGGTGTTTATGGTGCTTATCATAAAGCGCCCTAAAAGTCTTAAAGCGTTTGGCATAAGCTTGGGTTTGTTTTATGTGTTTACATGGCTTTTAGGGGGCATTATTTATGCGCTTATTTGGGCGTTAGGCGGTGATTTTATTTCTAGTTCTGCGCTTACATATTCTGCGCCTATTCCGGTAGGTGTGTTGCTTGCAATAGCTGTTGTGTATGGTATGATTTTGGCAAAAATTGCACGCAAAATGTACAAAGTAAAACACATGCAACCGTTTATAAAAAAAGTGGAATTGTACGCCTTAGGCGTACGAATGCAGTTTGTTGCATATGTAGATAGTGGAAATAGACTTTTTGATGCATCTTCGCATTTGCCTGTGGTTGTGGTGCAAGATACTGTTTTAGAAAAGTGTTTAGGTAAAATGGTGGTAGATGCTTTATTTGAAGGCAAACTGAAAAACGCGCCCGACTTGCACTTTTTGCCCATACACTCAGTAGGTGGGGAAAGTACGCAAATACCTATTTTTTACGTGGAAAAATGCTTGATTGATGGAGTGCCTGTAATGATGGATTTTTATGTGGGTGTTACAAGAACAAAGTTTGAAGATGCCGTAAAATACGAGGCGCTATTGCACCCATCACTGGTTTAGTAGGAGAAAAGAGTATGAAGTGGTTAAAACGATTGTTACAACTTTTAGGGTTGTGTAAAAAACAAAACGCGCAACTGCATTATATGTATACAAAGGGCAATTCTTTGCCCGAAAAATTAAATAGCGATGAAGAAGCGGTTCTTATAGAAAAAATGATGCAAGGCGATGAGGAAGCAAAGCAAACGCTTATTGAACGTAATTTGCGTTTGGTGGTGTACACGGCGGGTAAGTTTGAAAACACCGGTATTGGAACAGAAGACTTGGTTAGTATTGGCACCATTGGGTTAATTAAAGCCATAAATTCATATAATACAGAAAAAGAAATAAAACTTGCTACCTATGCTTCGCGTTGTATAGAGAATGAAATTTTGATGCAAATTCGTAAAACGCAAAAAATGAAGCGAGAAGTCTCTTTAGATGACCCATTAAATACAGATACCGATGGCAACGAACTATTATTATGTGATGTACTTGGCACAGATAGCGAAACCGTAAGTGAACGCGTAATGAATGAGGTAGAAAACAAGCTTTTAAAAAAAGCATTGTTTGTATTAACAGATAAAGAGCGCTATATTATATCAAAAAGGTTTGGGCTGGGCGGTGGTGAGGAAATGACGCAAAAAGAGGTGGCCGACCAAATGGAAATTTCACAAAGTTATATTTCGCGCTTAGAAAAGAAAATTATGGATAAATTAAATAGAGAAATTATGAAATATTCTTCATAAAATTATGTATAGTGCAAAACAACAAACAACGGAATACCGTTGTTTTTTTATAGTATGTGAAACATAATACCTACGGTTACGCTAAATTTATAAAAGTGTTTAAAAAAATTTGTAATATTATTTGTTTTTATATATACTATATATATAACTTTATATATACTACGTATGTAATTTTGTAAGCGAATGGTTACGAAAAAACTTGTACAGGAGGATAAACACATTGTATAAAACAAACAAAATCGTTTATGTATATTATGTGTTAGGTGCATTGTTTATGATGCTATGCCTTTTAAGTGTTTCGGGTTTATTTCGCAAACATTTTGAAAGAGCTTTAACGGAATCTGCAACGGCAAGTATTGCCTTGGAGGCAACTGTAGATGGAAGTTCTTTATATATTCACACAAAAAGCGATGAAGAAATAGTAAAAGATTTACATTATGCCACGGGCGAAGATTATGCAAAAGCGGGAGAAATGCTTTTGCCTGCTGACGCAACTGTTTTAACTGTAGATTTTATGCGTCAGTTTTCTGCGGTGGCAGAGAATATTACCAATATTACAATTGCTGAAAATATTTCCGTCATTGGAGATGCTTATTTTAGCGAGCAAGAACAACGCTACGTAGGGGTATTTGATGAATTTTCGTCTTTACAAACAGTTTCTATGACGAACGTTGATACCGTAGGTAGTTATGCGTTTTTTGGCTGTGACACTTTGCAAACCGTAACAACAGATGTTAGTGCACTTACTTTACATAATTTGTCTGTCAGAAATGCGGGCTCCATGCAAATACATGGTGCAAATTTACAACACGTTATGTTTGAAGGGGCGTGGGGTACGGCTCGTAGTGGCGAAACCTATGTAGGTGGCATTACACAGGCGGATATGCAAGTATTGCCTAAGGAACAAGTAACACAGATTTCGTTTGTAGGAGATGTGGCTATTGGTGAGCAAGCTTTGCTTGGGTTTACAGCATTAGAATATGTGCAGGCTCCTCATGCGGTATGTTTTGACATTTCTTCGTTTGATTTTCATGCAACGAAACATTTTACCATTTCCTTACATGAAACAACCGAAATTACGGGCGCACCTTATGGAAGTGCGTATTCTAACGATGAAAGTATTCCGGCAGAAGATGGCGCTAAGTTTGATGCTATCTATATGCATATATTGTTTCCTATTTCAAGTACGGCAAGCGATTTGCAGTATTTTTCCTTTACAGACTATACGTATTTTTCAAAAGAAAATACAAACGGATATTTGTATAAAATTGAAACATTAGGTATAAAGCAGCTTTTTGCTGATTATTTATATGTAAAAAATATTCATTACACAACCCAAGATAATGAGACGAATTTAACTTATATTGCGCCTATTAAAACAGACGGGACCGCTCGAGAAGATGTGTCAGTTTTGTATTTGCCAAAGCAGAGCAGGGGTATAACCTTTACAAAAATTGAGGAAAACTTTGCCGAGGGTGCTAAAAACCCTGTAACCGGTAGTACCGATGGCGCAGGCTCTTATGCTTATGTTACAAAATTGATGGTTTCTGGTGCGTATACAACTGTTGGAACCGTGTACAAGTCGTATGCGTTGCCTGCATTAGAAACGATTATTTTTGCCGATGGAATTACAAGTGTATACAATAGCATTTTCACATTAGATGTTGGCGCTACATTTACCCAAGTTTGGTTGCCAAATACATTGCAAGTTTACACTTCGAATGAAAATATATATAAAGTGAATGCGTCTACTGTGGGTATTGTCATTGGTGGTAATGTGCAATATGCCATGCATGAAGGCGGAACTTCGTCGGTTTTGGTATCGCCAGACGGCTCTTATGTAACAAGTTTAGATGGATTAACTTTGTATTTAGGCAATAATACGGGTTATGTGCCTGAAGGTGTTGAAATTATTGCTTTAGATGCTTTTGCAGGTAAAAATGCTTTGCCGGCAGAGTATGAATTGCCAAATTCTGTAACGACTATATTTTCTGCTTTTAAGCAAGTTTCTACAAACGATGCTTCTGGGCTAAGTGTGTATATACCGAGCTCGGTAAGGTATATATATGGCGCTTTTGAAAATTGTTCTGTTTTAAAAAGTGTTACGTTTGCAGATAATAGTGCTTTGCAGACAATTTTTGCAAATACGTTTGCTTATTGCGTAAATTTACAAAACGTAGAGTTTGAAGGCGTTGCGCAAGTACAAACGGTGCAAGCAAATGCTTTTGCCTATTGTGAAAATTTATTGGAAATAACCGTGCCTAACAGTGTTACGCGTATAGCAGATACTGCGTTTACTGGGTGCGCGGGCTTAAAAACGGTTTACAATTATTCGGATTTATCGATTGTGGCTGGGCAAACCACATTTGGAGAAATTGCTGTGCATGCAGACGCCGTGTTTACGTTGCAAAACAACACATTGGTTTTGTTTAATGGTTCAAGAGCGCATGTGGTTTTGCCAGAGTTTATTTATTTCATTGGTGCCAATGCGTTTTCCAATATTTCCACTTTGCAACAAATTACATTTTCTAACTATGTGCAAAGCGTAAACGCAACAGCATTTTTAAACTGCTTGCAATTACAAGAATTTATTGTGGATACAAATAGCACCTATTTTGAAAGTGTAAATGGTGTATTGTATACAAAAGGTTTACAAACTTTGGTTCGTTACCCGCAAGGTAAAGAAATTACAGAGTATACGCTACAACAAGCGGTACAAACGATTGGTGCATATGCTTTTTATGGTTGTGAAGGGCTCGTGTTATTACATGTTGCATCAAATGTACTTACCATTGAAAATAATGCCTTTGAAAACTGCACACAGTTACAAACCATTTACAATTATTCAAATTTAACCATAGAATCAGGTTCGGTAAACCATGGTATGGTTGCGTTATATGCTTCTGCGGTTTATTCTATTACAGACACAACGTTGCGCGCGTTTAGTGGTACGATAAAAGATGTTGTCATTCCTGATTTTATTACAGCCATAGGGAGTAGAGCGTTTTACGGAAATACGGTTATGCAAACCATAACGATTCATAGTTTGGTATCTGGTATATATGAAGATGCTTTTTTACAGGCTTCGGCACTTGCAGGTGTTTACATAAAGGATGTATCCGCTTGGTGCAATACAACCTTTGCTAACAACTATGCAAACCCTTTATTTACAGCTGGAAATTTATACGTAAACAACGTGTTGGTTACCGCTTTACAAATACCAGAAGCGGTTTCCGTTATTTCGGCGTATGCGTTTGCGGGGCTAAAAAATGTTACGTCGCTTGCTTTACCAAATTCCGTAACAACGATTGGGGCTAACACGTTTGAAAATGCGTCTATGACAGAAGTGCATTTTGCTGATGGTTTAACGCAAGTACAAGACAATGCTTTTAAAAACTGCACGCAACTTGCCAGTGTGTATGTTGATTCTTTGGAACATTGGCTAAAAATTCGCTTTCAGCCAAATGCCTCGAATCCACTTTCCTTAGGTGCACATTTTTATGTAAACAAGCAACAGGTTACAGAACTTGTTTTGCCAGCAACCACCACAACTGTTTTATCTGCTGCTTTTTACGGTTTTACAGACGTAACCAAGGTTACTATGTATGGCGCGTTGCAAACCATTGAAGATAACGCATTTGTTGGTTGTGATAATTTACAAACGGTTGTTAATATTTCTAATTTAAATATTGTTGCGGGCAATGCAGACTTTGGTGAAATAGCTCTGCACGCTATTGAAGTGTTTACGTTAGATGTTTCTACATATTACATAAAAGCGTTTAGTGGCACACAAACCAATATTGTGTTACCAGATTTGGTGAAGGGTATTCAAAATACGGCATTTAGCGGAAATACATCTATTCAACAAATTTTCATACCTATTGGCGTTACGGAAATTATGTGGAACGCTTTTCAAGATTGTTCTGCATTACAAACAGTTACTTTTGCAGAAAATTCTGCGTTAGCAACAATTGGAAACAGTGCGTTTAATTCATGCACATCGCTTACCACTATAACCATTCCGCAAGGTGTTACCTACATTGGTTATCATGTATTTAACCAGTGCACGAATTTAATAAATGTTACTTTGCTTGGTAATGTAACCACCATAGACGGTTTTGCTTTTGCTTCTTGCTCTGCTTTACAAACATTACAGTTGCAATCGTCGCCTTCGGTGATTGGAGAAAGTGCTTTTGCAAATTGTACGTCTCTTTCGCAAATGTTCCGTGTAGATGCGGTTACATCTATTGGTGCAAGTGCTTTTAACGGGTGTGCTTCGTTACAAAGTGTAACGTTACCAAACACGCTTACAACTTTGGGTGCAAGTGCTTTTGCCAATTGTTCTAAATTGCAAAACGCATCTTTATCTAATGCTTTAACAAGTATTGCTAATGAAACATTTGCAAACTGTGTTCAGTTACAAACCGTTTCAAATATGGGTGCGGTTGCTTCTATTGGAGAAAATGCTTTTACGGGCTGTGTGGCGTTAGCACAAATTTCTTTATCGGGCTCGTTGCAATCGATTGCAAATAACGCTTTTTATAATTGCTCGTCGTTACAAAATGTGTATTTTGCATCGAATGTAAATGCTTGGGCAAATATAAGTTTTTCAAACGCCAATGCAAACCCATTGTATTACGGGGCAAAATTGTTTGATGCGAACAACAACTTAGTTACCAACGTTTTCTTTGAAAATGGGGTAGATACCATTAAACCTTATATTTTCTATAATTACGTTTACTTACAAAGTGTAGCACTTTTAGATAATTGGCCAGACGTTGGCACAGATGCCTTTTATGGCTGTGTAAATTTAAAAGTTGTATTGCACGATACTTTGCGCATAAATATTAAGCCAGGAAATGATAATCATGGGTATGTCGCTTATTACGCAGATATTGTCTTTGATTTTGATAGAGATTCACGCTATATTACTGATTATACCGGTAACATTTCTAACTTAATTATTCCAGAAGGCGTGTATGGCTTAGATACAGATGTATTCAAAGGGGATACTTCTCTACAAACGTTAACCATACCATCTTCTATGAAAGTGGTTGCGTACAACTCGTTTCAAGATTGTACAAACTTAACCGCTATTTACTTTACAGAATCGGCTACGCAAACGGGAACTTTACAAATTCAAAATAGTGCGTTTGAAGGTTGTACGTCGTTGCAAACCGTAGAGTTTTCGAACATTGTTGGGTCTATTGGTTGGAATGCGTTTAAAAACTGTTCTTCTATTTGCTGGTTAACTTTGCCTAGTTCGTTAACTGTAATTGAAGGTAATGCGTTTGAAGGTTGCACGCGCTTAGCGGCTATTATTAACCATTCTTCGTTATCTTTGCAAGATGGTTCAACGGATAATGGCTATGTTGCATATTATGCGGGATACATTGAAGATAGTGGTAATTTTGAAATAGTAGATGGCGTTTATTTAGTAGAAACCAACCTAAATGCACTGATTCGCTATTATGGTAGCGAAACGGAAATTGTTTTGCCTAGCAGTATTCCTGATATTTATTATAAAGGGTTTTATTTAAATACGAATATTCAAAAAGTTACCGTTACATCGGCAACTTCAAGCATAGGGGACAAGGCGTTTGAAGGTTGTGTAAATTTGCAAACGGTTATAAACACAACTTCATTTGACATTATGGCAGGGCTAGAAACATACGGTTACATTGCGTATTATGCCGAATATGTGTATACATTAAATGCCTCAGGCACAACTTTATTAAAATTTAGTGGTTCGGGCTTGCATGTGGTAGTTCCGCAAGGCGTTCAAACCATTGTATCTAATGTATTTGAAAATAATACCACCATGTTATCTATTGTTTTGCCAAGTTCCTTAACTTCCATTGAAACAGATGCGTTTGTGGAATGTATCAATTTGGCGGCTATTGAAAATAATTCTACTATATCGATAACTCTTGGGGCTTCTACAAATGGCTCGATTGCCTACTATGCTGGTTATATTGGAAATATTGATACGCTTACCTTGGTAGATAATACATATTGGCTAATAAATAATACTCTTTTACTTAAAGTATTAAATGATGTTGCGGTTATTAACAATATACCGCAATCGGTTACGGCGATTGCTAGATACGCATTTTACAAGAATACAAGTGTTCAAACTTTATACGTGCCTTCTACGATTACTAAAATAAACGATTATGCATTTTATGGTTGTACAAATTTAACAACTATTTACAATTACTCCTCTATGAGTATGACTCGTGGGGCTTCTACAAATGGCCATGTTGCGTACTATGCTACGGCTTACTTAAAAATTGACCCTACAACCAATACAGTAACAAGTTATGATGGTACAGTTCGTGTTTTAGAAATTCCGGAAGGGGTTGTGGCCATTGGCGCTAATGCTTTTAAAGCAAATAAGTATCTTTCCGTATTAACGTTGCCGTCTACATTAACAACCATAGGCGAAACGGCATTTCAAGATTGCTTTAATTTGGGTGTTATTATTAACAACTCAGCATTAGAAATAAGTCTTGAAACAACGGCGTTAGGGTATATTGGGTATTATGCTTCGTATGTTGGTGATGGCTCTGAGTTAACAAACACGGATGGTTTAATTGTAAACCGTGAAACCGATATGTTGTTAAAATATATTGGGGAAGATAAGGTTGTTGTTATTCCTAACGGTGTAACGAGTATTGCTAGATATGCCTTTTATTATACGTTAGACAGAACGTCTGTAACCATACCTGATAGTGTAACAGATATTTATGCTTCTGCGTTTAACAATTCTTACTTTGCCGATGTTTATTATTCTAGTTTGGAAAATTGGTTGAACTTGAAATTTCATTCTACGATGGCCAACCCGTTGTATTATGCGCAAAATTTATATTTTAACAAAGTTAAGTTGGAAGGAACTTTAACCATTCCGGTAGGTACAACTAAAGTGTTGTTTAGTGCATTTATTAACTATAAACACATTACAGCAATTTCTATTCCTTATAGTGTAACAAGTATTGGTAATTATGCTTTTCGTGGTTGCTCGAACGTAAAAACAGTTACGTTTGGAACAGGCAGTAAATTAACGTATCTTGGTTCATATTCGTTCTACAATTGTTCTGCTTTAACTTCTATTACGATTCCTAGCGGAGTGACCGTTATAGAAGAATATGCGTTTGCAAAATGTTCTAGTTTACAACGGGTAAATCATGCGTCTAACTCTTCGAGTTTACATACCATTGCTCGCCATGCGTTTGAAGATTGCACATCTTTGGTTTCGTTTACGATTACGTATAATGTAACCGATATTGACGAGTATGCTTTTTCGGGATGTTCTTCCTTAGAGAGAGTTGTGTTCCTTGATACAAAAGGGTGGTATTGGGCGACATTGGTTACAACAGCAACCGGTACTGCAAAAGATGTAACAGACCCTGCGCAGAATGCAGAAGATTTTACTAGTTTATTGTATCAATTCTATTATTGGAATAAACGATAAAAAACAAGGCGCAATGCCTTGTTTTTTTATGTGTACATAAAGATGCAATAAGCCTAAATGGAATACGCACGTATATAAAAGAAAGGGTGTGGGTATTGTATATGGTTTTTCAAGAAGCATATGTGTACATGCTTCTTTTTTATAATATTTTATAAAAAATACCAAAATTTTATAAAAAATGGTTAAAAGTGGTCAAAAGTGGTTGCTAAATTGGACAGCATTAGGTATAATATACTCAAATACGAAAAGGAAAGGAGGCGAAAGTTATGTTTTTTGGAACGTACCGTCATTTAATTGATGAAAAAAACAGATTTCGTGTTCCTACCAAACTTAAAGAAGGTTTAGGCACAAATTGGGTTATTACCAAAGGAGCGAATGGTTGCTTGTTTGGGTTTTCTAAACAAACTATGGAGCAAGACATTTACCCGAAACTTAACGGCATTAGCATGTTTGATACCGAAGCGCAAAAACCTTTACGTATTTTGTTTTCTTCGGCTTTTGAAACAGAAGAAGATAAACAAGGCAGAATTTTATTGCCACAAGAATTAAAAGCTTACGCTGGTATTACAAAAAATATTGTTACCATTGGTGTGGGTTCGCGTATTGAAATTTGGGCGGAAGAAGCGTTTAACGCATACACGAAAGATACAAATTTTGCTACCGAATCGGCAAAGTTGAGTGAATATGGAATATAAACACATTTCGGTTATGGCGCGTGAATGTTTAGATGCGCTACAAGTGCATGATGGAGGTTTATACATAGACGCCACATTGGGTGGTGCGGGGCATACGTTACGCATGTTACAAAGTGCCAACAACGTACATGTGCTTGCTACCGACCTAGACCAAGACGCCTTACAAAACGCGCGCACCGTATTAAAAGACTACAAAAACCAAGTAACGCTTGTGCATGCAAACTTTAAACAGTTACCTGAAATTTTACAACAAAATGGCATAACGCAAGTAGATGGGGTGCTATTTGATTTAGGCGTTTCGAGTTATCAGTTAGATAACGCCGAACGCGGGTTTTCCTTCCGTGCCAATGCCGAGTTAGATATGCGTATGAACCTACAACAAACGCGCACAGCAAAAGATATTGTGAATCGTTATTCCTTAGAAGACCTCACGCGTATTTTTAAGGAGTATGGAGAAGAACGTTTTGCAAAACTCATTGCAAACAAAATTCTAAAAACGCGTGAAAAAACACCTATTACAAGCACGTTGCAATTAAAACAACTTATTATGGAAGCAACACCACAATATAAGCAAAGTGAAAAAATTGCAACCGTTACACGTATTTTTCAAGCCATTCGTATTGAAGTAAACGACGAGCTTAGCGGGTTATATGAAGTGCTTGTAAGCTTAGCGCCCTTCATAAAATCGGGCGGTAGAATGGTGGTGCTAACGTTTCATTCTTTAGAAGATAGAATTGTGAAACATGCATTCAAAGAACTTACCACAGGGTGCATTTGTCCGCCAGATTTTCCGATTTGTGTATGCGGGCATAAAGCTTTATGCAAACCTATTACACACAAACCAGTGGTTTCCACTGCGGAAGAATTGGCAGAAAACGCAAGGGCTAGCAGTGCCAAACTGCGTGTGGTAGAAAAATTGTAACAAAGGGGGGACGAGCAGGTATGGTTTTACAAGAAAAAGAAGTAAAAACAGAACAACAAAAAGTTACAACACCTTATTCTTACTATGGGTATTCTGCACCTGTTGTGGAAGAACCTACACTAGAAGAGGTACCTTTTGATGATGGCTCTTTTGATTTTGAAACAGAGTATAGCAAGGTAGATGCGCCTACATATGAAAAGCAAGAACATGTTTTGCCTTCTTACACGTTTAAACGTGATAAAACGGTAGAACAAAAACAAGAACAAACCATTGTGGCAACCAGCGAAGTGCAACCACAAGCACACCTTTCTGCTCGCGCTAAAATTATTTTATCGGTTATGAGTATTGTGGCTTGTATGTTGGTAGCTTTTTCCATTTATAATGCGGTTAGTATTTCGGCTTTAGGGTATTCAGTGGCTGAAAAAAGCGCTGTTTACGCTAGCATGCAAGAAGAAGTTGGTGCATTAGAAGAAACCTACAACGGTTTGGCAAGCGATGAAGCCATTAACAATCAACTTGGGGACTTGTATGTAAATGGTGGCAGTGAAATTGTGTTACCAACCATGCCAGAACGTGATGCCATTGTATACGAAACACCAACCAACTGGTTTGATAGGCTTTGCGAATGGTTTAGTAATTTATTTTAATTTAGTTTAAAAACGCTTGTTTACAAGCGTTTTTTCTTTTGCTTGTTATTGCGTTGTAGCGTATTGTTTTTATACATTATGATTTGTACTTACGTTATTGTGCAGTTGCATGTTTTTTGCGGTATAGGTAAAAAGTGCGCATACACATATTTTGTAAAGAATATACTTTACTAGAGGTGTGTGTATGGTAGGAAATTATTCTTCTATTTCGGTAGGGAAAAGGCTTTTGGCAAGTGTGCTTGCCATTGGCTTTTTTTTCGTGCTTTTATTAGGAAGATTGTTGTTTTTGCAAGTTATAGATAGTTCTACGTTGCAAGCGCGGGCACTTTCACAATGGATGCGTGATATTCCCATAGAAGCATTACGCGGTAAAATATACGACCGCAATGGCGTGTTGCTTGCCGACAGTTACACAACGTACGATGTGTATGTGCGTCCTGCTGCGGTAGAAAACGCAGAAAATGTAGCAAGTGTGCTTGCCCATGCGCTAGAACTTAATTACGATGAAGTACTTGCAAAGTTCTCTGGTTCGACATATTCTGAGGTTTTGATTGCAAAAGGGATACAATCTGACCAAATGCAGTCCATTTTAAACAATTATGAAAATGGTATACTATTTAGCGAAAACACCGAGCGCAATTACGTTTTCAACGATTTATTAACGCAAGTGCTTGGGTTTACCAATGTAGATGGTGATGGTCAAACAGGCTTAGAGGCTTTTTACAACGCTTATTTAAAAGGTGTAGAAGGTGCAAGCTTAACCGAAGGGGATATTCGGGGTGATACCATTAAAGGTTCTACAACGTATTATTTGCCAGCCATAGATGGGCTTGATTTACATTTAACTATTGATGCGGGTATGCAACAAATTGTAGAAAGTGTTTTAAACAGTGCCATGGCTCTACATAACCCGAAAAGTGCTTCGTGCATTGTTATGCAACCACAAACGGGTGAAATTTTAGCCATGAGTACCAAGCCTTCGTTTAACCTAAACGAAGTTCCGCGTGATGATGTACAAGAGCTTATGCAACTTTCACAAAATTTTAATGTATCTTCAGCGTATGAACCCGGTTCTACCTTTAAAGTGATTATTGCTGCTATTGCGCTAGATGCAGGCGTAACCAGTGTGCACGATTACTTTTATTGTAGTGGGTTTAAAGTGGTGCAAGGTGTAAAAATTAACTGTGCAAGACGTTCGGGGCATGGTTCGCAAAGCTTAGAAAAAATTCTTTGCAACAGTTGCAATTGTGGGTTTATGGAACTTGCTATGCGTATTGGACTAGATACACTGTACGACTATTTCAAAAAGTTAAAAGTTGGTGAAATTTTAGGGGTAGATGTTCCGGGCGAGTCTTCGGGCGTTTTAATGAGCAAAGCAAGTGTACACCTTTATGACTTAGCGCGCATGGGGTTTGGTCAGGCCATTGCCATTACGCCACTTCAATTAGTTTCGGCTAGTAGCGCGTGCATTAACGGCGGAATACTTGTGCAACCATATTTGGTGAAAGAAATTTCTACCAACCATAGCCAAACCGTTGCGTACATAAAAGAAACAGGCGCTATGCAACGTGTGTTGCAAAGCAGTGTAAGCGAAATACTTAACCCGCTGTTAGAAAAAGTGGTTTCTAGTGGTGGTGGTAAACAGGCACAGGTGGTTGGGTATAACATTGGTGGTAAAACAGGTACGGCACAAAAGTATGAAAATGGTGCGATTGCACAAGGCAAGTATGTAGCTTCGTTTTTAGGGTTTTATCCCATTTTAAACCCTGAATACATTGTGCTTGTGGTGGTAGATGAACCACAAGGCGCATACTATGGTGGTGTGGTGGCTGCACCGCTTGCATCACAAATTTTTAGTAAAATTTTTGAACTGCGAGAAACCGAAAAAGATGATGCTAACGCACACCGCGTGACCAATATTTGTGTACCAGATGTAACAGGCTTAACGTTAACAGAAGCTTGCAGTAAACTTGCGGAATTAGGCTTATATTACCTTGTAGATGGCACAGGCGGCGTGGTGGTTGACCAATATGTAAAACCAAACACCATGGTAAGCAAAGGCGACGTAGTGCTGATTATTATGAGCGAAAATGATGGCGAAGCGTGGTAACGCTAAAACAAAAAAACAAGGCTTGCAACATAATGCTTACATAAGATAAAAAAATTTTGAAACAAGCTGAAAAATATGATAGGAGAACATAATGAGATTTGATGAGTTAATTCGGTATACCGATTTTTTACAAGTTATAGGGCAAACCAAACATAAACACGATATTCGTGATATGACCATTCGTGCGGAAAACGCACATAACGACAGTTTATATTTTGCGATTACTGGTACCAAACACAATGGGCACGATTTTATACCCGATGCCATACAAAGGGGTTGCAAGTGCTTTGTGGTAAGCAAACCACAAATTTTGCCAGCCGATTGTGTGCAAGTGGTGGTAGAAGATGTGCGAAAATATATGCCCATGCTTGCTAGCAAGTTTTATATGCACCCAGAAAAGCAACTAAAACTTATTGGCGTAACGGGGACAAATGGAAAAACCACAACTACCTATATGTTACAAGGTATTTTAGAGCAAGCAGGGCATAAGGTAGGGGTTATTGGTACAAACGGAGCAAAAATTGGCAAGAAAGTGCTTTGGAATGGTTTAACCACGCCCGATCCAATTGACTTATTTGGCATATTGCGCACCATGGCAGACGCTAAAGTAGATGTAGTGGCTATGGAAGTAAGTGCCCATGCGTTAGATTTACATAAAATTTACGGTTTGCAATTTGATGTAGCTATTTTTACCAACCTAACGCAAGACCATTTAGATTATTTTCATACCATGGAAGCCTACGGGCAAGCAAAGGCGCAACTATTTACGCCAGAGTATGCTAAGGTTGGCGTAGTGAATATAGATGACGATTTTGGGAAACATTTAGATGCTATAAGTGAAATTCCTATTCTTACTACCAGCATGCGTGGACCTGCGCATATACAAGGAGCAGTAGGGCAGGTGCAAGAAGCAAAGCAAACATTTACAGCTAGTGTTGCAGGGTTGCCATTATCTTTCACTTTGCCTATGCTAGGCGATTATAACGAAATGAATGCGTTAGGTGCTATTGCAGCAACAAGTATTTTAGGTGTACCTCTAGAATGTGCGCAAAAAGGGTTAGAACACATGCCGAATGTAGAAGGCAGGTTTGATGCCATTCCGCTTGGCAACCACGGGCTTGCTATTATTGATTATGCCCACACGCCCGATGGGTTGCAACACATATTAGAAAGTGTGCGCTTATTTTGCAAAGGCAGTGTGATTTCTGTGTTTGGCTGTGGTGGTAACCGTGATGCGGGCAAGCGCCCCATTATGGGGGAAATTTCCAGTAAACTTGCAGACTTTACCATTATTACAAGTGATAACCCACGCTATGAAAACCCTGCGGACATTATTTTACAAATAGAAGAAGGTATGGCGCAAACAAACGCCCATAATTATACAAAACTTGTCAACCGTGAAGACGCCATCGCTCTTGCCGTACGTATGGCAAAAAAAGAAGACGTAGTCGTTATTAGTGGCAAAGGTGCGGAAAATTATATGGACGCTATGGGTAAAAAAACGCCGTATAGCGACTACCAAAGTGTAGAGCGTGCACTAGGTGCGCTTTATGAAAAGAATGTAAGAAAATAACGATATATGGTTGTTTTACGTTGTTACGTGAGACATAATACAAAGGGGAAAACTATGCAAGACGTGTTGTGGTATGTGTTAACAGGGGTGGTTGCTTTTTTAGTAACAACCGCGTTTGCGCCCATTGTGATTGGCGTGCTTAAAAAAGAAAAAATGCGTCAAAATATTTTGTCGTATGTAAATAATCATGCGGGCAAGGCAGGCACGCCTACCATGGGTGGTATAATCTTTTTATTTTCTATTTGCTTTGTTACCTTGGTTTGCACGCGTGAAGAAGCAAGTTTGGCGCGTGTAGCGTTGTTGGTGTTTGTGGCAAATGCTTTGGTTGGGTTTTTAGACGATTATGTAAAATTTAAGCATCACCAAAACTTAGGGCTAAGGCCTTACCAAAAATTGTTAGCACAAGTGCTTATTGCCATGGGTGTGGGTGTGTTTGTATACCTAAGCCCTTATATTGGCACGGATATTATTTTGCCATTTTCTAAACAAACGGTGTCGCTTGGGTGGGGTGTTATTCCGTTTACTGTATTTTTGTTTTTAGCTTGTACCAACAGCGTGAATTTAACCGATGGGCTTGATGGCTTGGCTTCTAGCACCACCATGTGCTATATGCTTGGGTTTATGGCACTGTTGTGGTGTATGTTAGCACAAGGCGCGTTATATTTAGATTACGTTTACATTGCTGAATATAAAAACATGCTTGTGCTAGCTTCTTGTGTGGTAGGGGCTATGCTTTCATTTTTAACATTCAACAGTTTTCCTGCCAAAGTATTTATGGGCGATACGGGCTCGCTAGGGCTAGGCGCTTTGGTGGCCTGCGTGGCTGTATTTACTAAAACAACGTTGTTTATTCCGCTATTTGGCATTATGTTTGTATGCTCGGCTGTGTCGGTAATTATGCAAGTTGCATATTATAAAAAAACGAAGAAACGCGTATTTTTAATGGCTCCTTTGCACCATCACTTCGAGCGTAAAGGCTATCATGAAGTTAAAATTGTGGTCGCGTATGCTATCATTACGCTTATGGTAAGTTTATGCACGGTGCTATTACATGTATGGGCGCTTTCTTCGTAAAAGAAAGGGGGAATAAGCGTGCAGGCTTTGGTGGTTGGCAAAGGTACTTCAGCAAAAAGTGCTTGTAAACTATGCAAACAAAATAATATAAGTGTGCGCCATGTAGCAAGTGATTCGGCTTTTGTGGCGCTTACAAAAGAAAAACAAGATAGGCTACTTTGTGGTCTATCTTTTGTTGTGTTTAGTTCAGGTATTCCAAAACGTGGGGAAATGTATAAAATGATAAGACAAAAAAGGTTACGCGTAGTGGATGAAATAGAGTTGGCATTTGGTTATGAAAACGCGCCCGTTGTGGCTGTTTCGGGAACGAATGGTAAAACTACCACAACCACACTTATTTATAAGTGTTTATGTACCAAATTCCAAACACTACTAGGGGGAAATATTGGCGTGCCGTATGCCGAGCATGTGCAACAACCCCATGAAATTTCGGTGCTAGAAGTTTCAAGCTATCAGTTAGAAAAATGTACGAAATTTCGGCCTCATATTGGTGTTATGTGTAACATTACACCTGACCATATAGCGCACCATGGCAGTATGGAAGCGTATGTAGAAGCCAAAGCAAAGTTGTTTGCGCGCCAAACAAAAAAAGACTTTGCTGTTTTAAATGCCGACGATGCAGAAGTGATGCGTTTACAAACCAAAGCCAAGCGGTATTATTTTTCGTTAAAAAAAGAAGTGGTTGGTTGTTTTTTGCAAGATGGGTGCATATATTTTAAAGACAAACATACGACAGAGCCGCAAAAACTTATTGCAACAAGTGAAATTGGTTTGTTAGGTGCGCACAACATACAAAACGTTATGGCGTGTATGGTGGCTTCTTACTTGGCGGGCGTTCCGTGGCAAAATATTTTAAGTATTGTTCGTTCGTTTCGTGGGGTGGCGCACCGCTTACAACATGTGCTTTGTGTGCAAGGCGTAACGTTTTATAACGATAGCAAAGCAACCAATGTGGCTTCAAGCATTGTGGCCATGCAAGCAATTTGTGCGCCTAAAGTTGTGATACTTGGCGGAAGTGACAAAGGCTTTTCGTTTGACGACTTATTTATGTTTGCGCCCGCCTCTGTAAAAGCATTTGTGCTTACGGGCGAAGTGGCAGGGCGGTTAGAGCGTTCGGCCAGTGCGTTTAGTAAGGCACCTTTTGTGCGGGTGCTTACGTTAAAACAAGCCGTTATGCAGGCATGGCTTTTAGCTGAAAAAGGTGATTGTGTTTTATTTTCACCAGCTTGCGCCAGCTTTGATGCGTTTAAAAACTATGCACAGCGTGGTCGTATGTTTTGTACGTATGTACGGGAGTTAAAGCGTGATGCGAGCAAAACAATTAAAGAGGCAGGCAATTACACAAAATAAGCAGAAAAACCGTGGCAACCAAGTACGCAATACCTATGTAAAGCAAACGGATTGGTATTTGGTGGCGCTTGTTTTGGTGCTTGTTATTTTTGGGTGTGTTATGGTATATAGTGCCAGCATGTACAGCGCAGAACACAACTATGGCGATGCTTACTTTTTTTTAAAAAAACAGGTTATAGGTGCTGTGCTAGGGCTTATGTGCATGTGCGCGCTTCGGTTTGTGCCTTATACATTTTTATATAAAGTGCGCTACATTGCGCTTATAGTAAGTGTGCTTGTGTTGGTTGTGGTGCTTATTCCTGGTGTCGGTAAAGAAAGTTATGGCGCTAGAAGATGGATAAACCTTGGCTTTTTTACCATTCAGGCAAGTGAAATTGCTAAGTTTGGATTTATTATTTTTACAGCAGGGTATTTAGCACAAATGCGTAAGCGTGTAAAAACCTTTGTGGGTATTTTACCAGTATTATGTGTGGCAATCGTGTTATGTGGGCTTATTATGTTAGAGCCGAACATGAGTATTACCATGTGCATGGTTATGCTTACATTTGTTATGCTATTTGTAGGCGGTATTCGTGCAAAGCACGTGGCACTTTTAAGTGTGCCTACGCTGTTAGGTGCGGTTGGTTTAATTTTAGCCAAACCTTATCGTATGGCTAGGCTTATGGCGTTTTTAAACCCTTGGGCTTCGGTGCAAGGCGAGGGGTTTCAGTTGGTGCAATCGTTATACGCTTTAGGTAGTGGCGGTTGGTTTGGTGTGGGGTTATTTAACTCACGTCAAAAGTACTTATTTTTACCGTTTAGCGAAAGTGATTTTATTTTCTCTATTATTGGCGAAGAATTAGGCTGGGTGGGCTGTTTATGCGTTTTAGCTGTATTTATGCTTTTAATTTTGCGTGGCATTAAAATTGCGCTAAAAAGCAAAGATAGGTTTGGCACGTATTTAGCCACAGGCATTACCGCCATTATTGCCATTCAAGTGGTGGTAAATGTAGCCGTAGTAACGGGTAGTATTCCGCCTACAGGCTTACCGCTACCGTTTATTTCTTCGGGCAGTTCGGCGCTTATTGTATTTATGTCGGCTATGGGTGTATTGTTAAATATTTCGGCAAATAGCCAAACGCCGTTATTTACTGTGGTAGAAACGAAAACATTGCGTAAAAGAATACAACGAAAAAAACTTGTTGAACCTTTGCAAATATAGAACTATTTTTTTTAACGTAGCATACACTACATTGTAACGCAAAGGAGTAATGTGTGTATGCAACAAATAACCATTTTTGGCGGAAATCGCTTGCAAGGTAGTTTGGAAATTGAAACGGCTAAAAACGCGATTCTTCCCATGATTGCAGGGTGTTTACTTACAAGTGCGCCCGTGGTGCTTTGTAAAGTTCCTTGTATAACCGATGTACAAAATATGTTTGAAATACTTAGGCGCATGGGGTGTGTGGTACAACCGGACGGCGACAAAGTGTGTATAGATACGTCTAACATTTGTCAGCATGAAATTCCTAGAGAATTGGCGCAAGCCATTCGCTCATCTATTTTTATGCTAGGTCCGCTTTTGGCTCGGCAAAAAAAAGCTACGGTGGTTTTTCCGGGTGGGTGTGATATTGGGGCAAGACCCATTGACTTACACCTTTCGGGCTTGCGTGATTTGCAGGTGGAAATTTGTGAGCAACACGGGTATATTTATTGCAATGGCGAACGCATGAAAGCGGGCGTGGTGCATTTAGATTACCCAAGTGTAGGCGCTACGGAAAACATTATGATGGCTGCCGTATTATTAAAGGGTAGAACCACCATTATTCACTGTGCTAAAGAGCCAGAAATTGTCGATTTGGCAAAGTTTATTAACAGCATGGGTGGCAAAATAAAAGGGGCAGGAACCGACACCATTACCATAGATGGTGTTTCTAAACTTCATGGAACAACCTATACACCTATGCCGGACCGTATTGTTTGTGGAACGTACGCCATAGCTTCCGCCGTAACGCAAGGCGATGTTACGCTTACCAATGCGCGCCCGCAAGATATTTCTGCACTTCTTACGAAATTGCGTTATTCTGGTTGCCAAGTAAAGTGCAAACGTGATACTATAAGTGTACAAGCACCTAAACGCTTGCGCAGTGTTTTAAATGTAGAAACACAGCCATACCCTGGGTTTCCAACCGATTTACAGGCACCGTTTTTGGCTATGCAAACCATATCAAACGGTATTAGCGTAATTACCGAAAATGTGTTTGAAACGCGGTTTAAGCATGTTTCAGAATTGGTGCGGATGGGTGCAAAAATTACGGTAAAAAACCGTACGGCTATTGTGCAAGGGGTTCCTAGTTTATATGGAGCAGAAGTTATGGCGCAAGATTTGCGTGGCGGGGCGGCGTTAGTGCTAGCAGGTTTAACGGCGCATGGAACAACCACCATAAAAAACGCTCAGTATATAGACAGGGGCTACGAGCGTATGGAGCAAAAGCTTGCCTTACTAGGTGCCAATATTTCAAGGCAAAGTTAAAGCAAAAAACCTTAAAGAAAAGTACACGTGAATTAGGCTATGTGTTTCTATGCACAAGTTGTTTATAATGCCTAAGCGCGTTGTGGTTACAAGAGGGAACTATGAGCAAAGGAAGAATTATATTTTTAAGTGTATTTTTTATTGTTGTTGTAGCACTTATTGTTGTGTTTTCTACCGTGTTTAACTTAAAAAGTGTGCGGGTAGAATACATTTCCAATGCGCCTATACTTCAAGAAAACTACACCGAACAAGATATTATAAACGCGGGTGAATTTCCGTACGGAAAAAACGTATTGTTTTTAGATGTTGATGAAATTTCTACGCGTATAGAACAAACAATTCCTTATGCCAAGGTGCAAAAAATTATGCGTCAGTTTCCTAACAAAATGGTGGTGTATGTGGTAGAGCGTACCCCAGCGTTTAAGGTAAATGTGCCAGGTAGCGTGAATGAATGGGTAATTTTAGACGATTCTTTCAAGGTACTACGCGTGGCATTAGACTCCGAACTTTTAGAAACCGAACGCAATGTGCCTACGCTTTCGTTTGGCGAAGGTCTAACCGACGAGCAAAAACTTGTTGTGCCAGCAGATATTGTAGCGGGGCAAACCATAGCACAAAGTTTTGTACACTCCTTTATACAAACCATAACAAAAAGTGTGTATGCAACCACATTTACGTATAACTTCATTACCAACATTGAAATAAAACGTGAAAACACCGACCATATAGCAGAACTTGTGTTTACCGTAACCGATAATGAAGGTATAGAAAACCGTGAAATTCGTATTGCCGTGCACCAAATGGCCGATTTCTCGGTATTAACGCACAATGCACTTAACTTATATAAGTTACTGATTAACCAAGGTGAAGATTTTGAATATATAGATTCACGCATGGTAAACGGTGAACCTACTTGTGTAGCGTTTCATGGAGATACGGAAATAACCGTGCAACCATAAAGGCAAAACAAGAAAAGGAGAATGGTAACCAGCAAAAAGGGGCAATTTGCCCCTTTTTTTGTTTGACGAATAAAGAAAAAGTATACTATAATACTTGTAATATAGTATACAAAGTGCGTATACGGTTTTTTAAAGGAGTTTTGTTGTGGCAAAAGGTCAAGTTGCAGTTTTAGATATTTCGTCATCCAAAATTACCTGCATGATTGCCGAACCTGGGGTAAACCATACCTTTAACATTAAAGGCAGCGGTGAAGTAGAATACGCTGGGTTTAAAGATGGTAAATTTTTAGAACCAGAAAAAGTAAAACAAGTGATTGCTTTGGCTATAAGTAACGCCACCAGCATGGCGCATGTAGCGGTGCATGAATTGTATGTGGGCGTTCCTGCAGAGTTTTCAGCGGTTAATTGCCGTGAAGTTAACATTAACTTTTCAAAGCGCAAACGTATTACGTCTGCCGAAATTAACCAACTTTACTATGTAGGTAATGTATTCCGCAATAACCCTACACATTCTGTTATTAACATTTCGCCTATTTATTACACGCTAGATGATTCTCGCAGAATTATCGATCCGCGTGGCATTGCAACTAGTAAATTAGGTGGGTTTTTATCTTACGTACTTGCCGAAAACAACTTTCTAGATTTTATTGAAGGCATTGTAAAAGAACTTGGTATTAGGCGCGTTGAGTTTGTTTCTGTGCCACTTGCAGAATGTTTATTTTTATTTGAACCTGAAGTGCGCGACAGGTACGCGTTACTTGTAGATTGTGGCCACATTTGCACAAGTGTTCTTTTAACCCGCGGAGATGGATTGTTGTTTTTAAACTCGTTTAGTGTGGCAGGGGGGCATATTTCGGGCGACTTAGCCAACGTGCTTCGCATTTCGTTTAACGAAGCAGAATCTTTAAAACGTAAAGTGGTGCTTAGTTTAAATGCAACCGATAGCGACTATTACGAGGTTTCGGGTAAAGATTTTATTGTACCTTTCCCTGCAAAAGTAACCAACGAAATTGTTATGGCAAGGCTAGACATGATTGCCGATTTAATTTCTAAATGTTACGCTAGGTGCGAATACGATTTTCCAGATTATATTCCGCTATATGTAACAGGCGGTGGCATTGCAACCATTCGTGGGGCAAAAGATTATTTACAAAAACGTATTGGCAGAAAAGTTGAAATTATTGCTCCAAGTTTACCGCAGTTGGCGCGTCCTACGCTTTCTAGTACGTTCTCGCTGTTAGATTTAGCCTTTAAAGAAAGTTCAAGCACAACAAATGTAAATTTCGGCAATAGATAATGGCTAACTTGCTTACGCGCTTTACGTAAAGCGCGCAAGCAACATAAAACAAAATTTAAGTCTTAGGAGGCTTCTATGGATTTTTCAAATATTTCACCTGTTTGCCAAATTAAAGTTATTGGTGTTGGTGGAGGTGGTGGCAATGCGGTTAACCGTATGATTGCTGCCAACATTAAAAGTGCGCAATTTATTGCAGTAAATACCGATAAACAAGCGCTTATGATGAACAACGCAAAAACACGTATTCAAATTGGTGCAAAACTTACGCGTGGGCTGGGCGCAGGTGCAGACCCAGACATGGGTCGTAAAGCTGCTGAAGAAAGCAGAGGCGAAATTGCCGAAAGCTTAAAAGATACCGACCTTGTATTTATTACCGCCGGTATGGGTGGTGGTACAGGTACAGGCGCAGCGCCTATTATTGCAGCCATTGCAAAAGAAATGGGTATTTTAACCATTGCCGTAGTTACCAAACCATTTGGGTTTGAGGGTATGCGTCGTATGCAAAATGCCGAAAAGGGTATTGCACAATTAGCAAAATGTGTCGATACGTTAGTGGTTATTCCTAACGATAAACTATTGCAGGTAGCACCAAAGGGTATTCCTATGGTAGAAGCCTTCCGTTATGCCGATGATGTTTTACGTCAAGGTATTCAAGGTATTTCCGACCTTATTGCAACGCCTTCTTTAATTAACCTAGATTTTGCCGATGTTCGTACCGTTATGAAAAACCGCGGTATGGCACACATGGGTATTGGTAAAGGTACAGGCGAAAATAGAAGCATTGAAGCCGTACGTGAAGCGGTTGCCAGCCCATTGTTAGATACCACCATTGAAGGGGCGCAATCGGTGATTATTAACGTTACCGGTGGCCTAGATTTAACCCTAGATGAAGTAAACGAAGCCGTAAAATTGGTAAAAGATGTGGTAGACCCACAAGCCAACACCATTTTTGGTGCAACCATAGATGAAGCATACAACGAACGCATTGAAGTTACCGTTATTGCTACAGGTTTCCAAAATAGCAACTTTGAAAACATTATTCATACTGCAGAAGAACATGCAAATGGCAATATGCCAAAACCAGAAGTAGTAGCAAAATCAAACGGGCTAACAGATAAAGAAAGGTTTGCTGAATTTTTAGCAGGTAAACCCGTAACGCAAGCTCGTTCGGGCGGGTTAACTTTGTTTGGCGATAGTGAAGAAAAGAAGGAAGAAACGCAAGAAATTTCTAAAGTAACGCCACCAGAACCAAAGCATGTTACGTTTGAAAAAGTAAATACAAATGAACAACCAAAACAAGAAATGCCTCATACGCAAAATTCATTTGCATATAACTCTCGTTTAGAAATAGACGATAGCGATTTACCACCATTCTTGCGTAAAAACTTTAAAAAAGATGGTAAGTTTTAAAAACACGCAACCACGCGAACAATGTACGCGTGGTTTTTTTATGGCTTTACATTTATTGATAAACCCTTTGCCTTTTTTAAGTGTAGGTATGGTGTTATGTGTAACGTATTATGTGTGGTAGAGTATGCTTATACTACGCTATTACGCTGTTTACGTTGGGTTGCCATTGGTAAGCCGTGTGGCGTGGCAATGGTATATAACCGCTTTGTTGTATTAGGTGTATGGTAAGCCGTGCGTATGTACATTTGTGCAATGAAAGTATTGTATGACTAGTAAGAACGCGTGTAAACTTTGCGTGCTTTACATGGCAAAAAATGAGTTTTCTTTACAAGGTTTCTTATAACAAACTTGTAGCATGTGTTGCAATTTTTTTTTAAATAAGGTATACTTACTTTATATTTATGTATAAAGGAGAGAGCAACACCATGGCAAAACGTAGACCAATGGTAGCTATTGTAGGCAGACCCAATGTAGGTAAATCTACATTTTTTAACCGCGTGGCAGGTAAACGTATTGCTATTGTGCAAGATGAACCTGGTGTAACGCGTGACCGTATTTATGCCGATGCAGAGTGGTGCGGTGTTCCGTTTACCATGATTGATACGGGTGGTATAGATACCAAAGCCAATGATATTATATCTGTAAGCATTGTAAAACAAGCGCAAATGGCGGTAGATATGGCCGACGTTATTTTGTTTTTTGTTGATGGAAAGCAAGGTCTTACACCTGCCGATTATGATGTAGCAGGTATTTTGCGTAAAACAAAAAAGCCTGTTTTATTGGTAGTGAATAAATTAGATACGTTTGATGTATCGCTTACATACGATTTTTATGCACTTGGGTTAGGCGAACCGCTACCCATTTCGAGTGTGCAAGCACGCGGAATAGGCGATTTATTAGATGCCGTTGTAGCACATTTCCCAAAACAACTAGAAGAAACCGAAGTCGATAAAATATTAAAAATAGCTATTGTGGGTAAGCCAAACGCTGGCAAAAGCAGTATGATTAACCGCTTGGTAGGAGAGGAGCGCGTGATTGTTTCGCATATTGCAGGCACCACGCGAGATGCGGTAGAAATTCCATTTACCTATAACAAGCAAAAGTATATGCTTATTGATACCGCCGGCATGCGTAGAAAACGTAGCATTGAAGGTGAAACGGTAGAGCAGTACTCTGTGTATCGTACCATTGATGCTATTGAGCGCGCGGACGTTGTCGTAATGGTTATGGACGCCAGCACGCCTATTACCGAGCAAGATGTACGTTTATGTGGGCTGATTCACGAACGTAACAAACCATCGGTTATTGTGATGAATAAGTGGGATTTAATTGAAAAAGATACGTCTACCATGCAAAAGTTTACCGAAAAGTTAGATATCGATTTAGCTTTTATGAAATATTATAAACCCGTGTTTTTATCGGCATTAACGGGTAAACGCATGGAAAAACTTATGGAAGCAGTGCTTAGTGTGTACGAAAATGCCAACCGCAGAATTACCACAGGTGTGCTTAACGATATTATTCAAAACGCGCTTGCTACCAGTGTTTCTTCTAAAAAAGGTAAAAAATTGAAAATTTATTATGCAACGCAAACAGGCATTGTTCCGCCAACGTTTGTTTTGTTTGTTAACGATGTGCTTTTAGTTACCGATGCATATAGTCGGTATATTGAAAATTGTATTCGTCATGCTGTTGATTTTTCAGGCACACCCATTCGAATACATGCGAAAAATAGAAAAGAGGAGGAGTAACTATTTATGCAATTTGTGTGGTGGCAACTATTGCTAGTAATTGTTATTTCCTATTTGTTTGGTAATGTTACGTTTGCCAGAATTATTGCCAAATGCAAGCATAAAGACATTACAAAACTGGGCAGTGGTAACCCAGGCTCTACCAATACGCTTCGTAACTTTGGTTTAAAATTAGGTATTTTAAATTTGGTGCTCGATTTATTAAAAGGCTTTATTCCTTCTATTGTAACGTTTTATTTGTTTGGGCAAAATTATGCATACCTATATATTGCGGGCATTAGCACCATTGTGGGGCACATTTATCCAGTTATATTCAAGTTTAAAGGTGGTAAGGGTATTGCTACCATGATGGGCGTGTTTTTAGCGGCAAATCCTATTGCTACGCTTATTACCATTGTTGTAGCTGCGCTTGTTTGGCTTTGTTTTCAATATGGTTCTGTGGCAAGCTTTTTGTGTGTTACGGTACTTTCTTGCATAGAAGGCGTTGTACATAAAAATTTACCCATGGAACAATATCAGCTTATATGCTTATTATTGTTTGCTATTTTCTTACTTACTTGGTGGGCGCATAGAAAAAACATCGAACGTTTACTTTTAGGCAACGAAAACAAAGTAAGTTTAACCAAACGCACCAAAAAGAATATTAAACGCATGCGCAAAAACAATACGCAACCCCTGCAACAAACCATGCAACAAGCAGAAACGAAAGAACATAAAATACTTACGCCTATTACTGATAAATTGTCTAAGAAGGTATAAAAGAAAGTACGTAAACGCAAACTAGGGTAGGTGTACCAACTTCGTTTGAAAAAGTTTCAAAAAACATAATGCAAATTATTGACATTTTGTCCGCCGTGTGGTATGCTTTTCGAGTATCTGGCGGGCAGAAAAACGCGGGTGTAGTTCAATGGTAGAATTCCAGCCTTCCAAGCTGGCCGTGTGGGTTCGATTCCCATCACCCGCTCCAATAAAGGCATGCGTTTGTAGCTCAGCTGGATAGAGCATCGCCCTTCTAAGGCGAGGGTCGGGGGTTCGAGTCCCTCCAAACGCACCATGTTCGTTTTGTGGGCGCAACTTCCACAGCGTTGCAGGCGCTATATAAACATGCATAGGGGTAAGGGAAGCCCAGTACAATGGGGTGTCGCCAAGCGGTAAGGCATTGGATTCTGATTCCAACATTCGAGGGTTCAAATCCTTCCACCCCAGCCATCTTTTTAAACATACAACTTTTATCACCAAGCATTGGGGTGTCGCCAAGCGGTAAGGCACAAGACTTTGACTCTTGCATTCGTTGGTTCAAATCCAGCCACCCCAGCCATACGTTTTTGGTGGGTATAGCTCAGCTGGTTAGAGCGCCAGGTTGTGGCCCTGGAGGTCATGAGTTCGAATCTCATTACTCACCCCAGTATTTTTAAAACTTTACTTGCAAAACTCTTGACGCATACATTGTGGTATGTTATACTTGCAAATGTGCCTTTAAACTACATAATTTTTATGATCCATTAGCTCAGCAGGTAGAGCACTTGACTTTTAATCAAGTTGTCCGGAGTTCGAATCTCCGATGGATCACCATTTTTTTTACGCGGATGTGGCGGAACTGGCAGACGCGCTAGACTTAGGATCTAGTTCGAGAGAGTGGGGGTTCAAGTCCCTTCATCCGCACCACAAAAAGCCTTGCAAAGCGCAAGGCTTTTTTGTTTTGCTATTCAGGGACTTTCACCCAAGGGTTCGGCGTTTCGCTTGCGCTCCACCGGGGCAGGCGTAAAGCACTGCCCGTTTTTGCTAAAAAGTGGCTACCAGCAACTTTTCCACACGCAAAAACCCCTTCATCCGCTACCTGTAAAAAGCCTTGCAAAGCGCAAGGCTTTTTTGTTTTGCTATTCAGGGACTTTCACCCAAAGGTTCGGCGTTCCGCTTTGCTCCACCGGGGCAGGCATAAAGCACTGCCCGTTTTTGCTAAAAAATTGCCACAGGCAACTTTTCTACACGCAAAAACCCCTTCATCCGCTACCCGTAAAAAGTCTTGCAAAACGCAAGGCTTTTTTGTTTTGCTATTCAGGGAATTTCACGCAAGGCTTTTCTGTTTTGCTATTCAGGGACTTTCACCCAAGGGTTCGGCGCTTGTGTTTGCGCTCCACCGGGGCAGGCGAAATGTTAGTTGTTAGATATAATTTAAGACATTATTTTATTTGTACAATAAAACATAATGCTTTTTGCAATGCTTTATATCAAACAAATGTTTAAATTACTTGACGCATTTTTTAAAATGTATTAATCTATAGAAAATATCTTTAGGAGGAATTTTATGATTATTTTAGTTGATGCTAATGAAAAATTGACAAATATTTGCTTTAATTGCGATGACCAATGCGGGGATTGTGATGTTTATGGTTCTGAAGGTTGCAATGATTGTATTTGCTATCAAGATTAGTTCTAAAAAGGTTGAATTATGAAAAAAGCAAACAAATTTGTTGGCTCAAAGTTTAATTTTATTGTTGATGAAGTTTCAGAAAAAGTGTTGGTATACAACACTTTTTCTGGTAGTGTGTGTCAATTAGAAAAAAACATTTGGGAAATGATAAATTTAGGAAAAATAGAAGAAACCCATCCATATTTTAACGCGTTGAAACAGCAAGGGCTTATTGTTCCTAAAGAGGTTGATGAAATTGAAAAAATTTTAACACAAGAAAACATAGCAAAATATACAGATAGTAAAAAACATTTACACTTTGTTATTGCTCCAACTTTAAAATGTAATTTAAGGTGTTATTATTGTTTTGAACCTAGCAAATGTGATTCTTTGATAGTTACACATGATACGTTGCGTGATATTTTGCACTTTATTGAAAGTTCTTTAACTTCTGAGACAAAAACTCTAAAAATAACCTGGTTTGGAGGGGAACCTTTGCTTGCAAAAGATGCTATTATAAAGTTCTCTGAAGCAATGATAAAAATTGCAGAACAACATTTTGTACAATATGCTTCTGCAATGATAACGAATGGAATTTGTTTAACAAAAGAAATTGCTGAAATTTTAAAATCGAAATGCAAGGTGAAAGAAGTTCAAATTACACTTGATGGCGATAATGAAGAATATTGTAAAAGAAAAGGGGCTACATCAAGTATTTTTAATAAAGTTATAGAAAACATTGTTGATGCTGCCGAATTATTACGTATTCAAATTAGATTAAATTGCGACGGGAAAAATTATGATAGTTTAGTTCGTGTGGTAGATGAATTGTTTACCAAGTATAATTTATCAGAAAAAATAACTGTTTACTTAGCGCAGGTTACTGACTATAATGGCGATGGATTTGCGTGTTGCAATTCTGATGATTTTAATAAATTAGTAATAAAATTTAATACTTATTTAACAAACAAGTATCCTTTATATAATAAAAATTTAACAAAAAAACTTGATGCAAAAAAGTGTTATTGTGCTTTAAAAAAATGTAATAATTTTGCTATTGGTCCAAAGGGAGAATTATATACATGCGAACACGATTTTGGAATAAAGGGTAGAATCGTTGGAGATGTTAAAAAAGGTCTTTATTACACCAAATATCACAAGAAATTTTTAGAACTTCATTTATCTAAAAAATGTAAACAATGTAAATTATTGCCTTTATGTTTAGGTGGGTGTCCTTCCATGCGTTACAATTCAAAAAAAGAAGCTTGTTGCACAAATGAAGAATTAATAAAGTACTTAATAAAAAAGAAAATAAATTATAAGATGTAAATAAAATAAGTTTGGTCTTATTTCTGTAGTTTTATTAAAAATATTTATATGAATTGTATTGATGCAGCAAAAACTATGATACATATGATCTAAAATCTGCACGCAATTTTTAAATTTATATTAATTATTCTTTAAAAGCCTTGCAAAATGCAAGGCTTTTTTGTTTTTCTATAATGGCTTTTTTGTTGTTGAAATATATATGTGGTATGCTATACAAAAAAATAGAGGTGTGTATGGAAGAACTTATGTAACGTGAACCTACAGAAAAAGATAAAAAATAGTTATGGAATATAGAAAAGAATGTGTAGAATTTGGAATTCCTAAAAGCGTAGGGTTTCCTCTAAAAGACCTTGCAACGTACGAAGAATGGTTTGATAAAAAAACAATAGCAAATATCAAAACAAAGATATTCAAACGCAATATTTGGTGTTTATAGTAAAAGATAATAAATGTATTGGAATATTACATATTCGTCATTCTTTGCATAATAAGCAGTTGCAAAAATATGCTGGGCATATTGGGTATAGTGTAACGCCTTTAAAACTTTATTTTCTATATTGAAATTGGCTGTTGGTTGTGCTAAAATGTGAGTATAGGAGAAAGTTATGGATTTTATTACAGCCAAAAAAGTAGAAAAACTATTACCTCAGGTAGAAGCACATTTACTCCAGTTGCAAAAGTACCCCAACTCACAGCTGGCTATAATGTTGCATACAGCCATGAGTGATATGCTTGCATTATGGGTAGAAGCTGAGATTCATCATAAACCTATTGACTTAAAGCGCCATAAAGAACTGAATGAAACAATGCTACAAGTTTTGGCATGTAATGTAGATGTACCTTTGGTTGAAAAAAATCTTGGCTTATATTTTCAATATTTACATTACATTTCATTAATGCCGTCGTCTTTGGAAAGGTTTGCAGTTATTTTAGCTTATCACAATAAATGCAAGCAAACCAAAGTGACTGCTCATACATTACAGATGCTTGTTGAAACATATTTCAATAAGATTCAAAAAAAGGAAAGCTTTTATGCAAACAAAATAGAAGAGATTGCTACAAAAGTAAATGAATTACAGGCAAAGGCAGATGCTTGTAAAGATAAAAATGAACAAAAAAAATTGCAAGATGAAATTTTGCATGAACAAAAAGGCATTGCGTATTGCGTACATAATATAGAAGAAATAACCGAAGATATGAACGATTATGTGAATCCTTTTTCAACGGAAAACATTTCCATGACGCAAATGAAAAAAGTTTGTTTTGAAAATATAGAAAAATATAAAGAGGAAACAAGTTTTCCTAAATTTACCAGATAAACACATTTGTTGTGCTGGATATACATTTGTGTAAACAAAATAATAATTGACTTACTTTGATTTTAATAAAGCTTTATAAACATACTCGAACATAGTTTTATGGTAAAAATGGCAACCATGGTTGCCATTTTTTATAGCAATTATAATAAGCTAACTTTTACATATACTATGTTTACATATACTTAAGTTACATGGTGCGAATACGATAAAAACATTTTGGTATTTGCTATATGAAATGCAGGTGTTTGACCAACTTTGACCTTTTTTACTATTGACAAAGGTTATGCGGTGTGGTATACTGCAATAGTAAAAAAATGTCAACAAAGGTTGGTAGATTATGGAAATTTTTCGTACAAGTAATGCAAATGTTTTAGGCGTTGCGGAAAAGGTGGATTTTTTCAAAGATGTAACTATGAATGAAAATAGGCGCATGATATTCGCAACGAGTGTTCCTACCCATGAAGTAAAAACGGTTATGGTTTCTGGCAATCATCAGATAGAGAAAACATTTGTTTTTTTAGACATGCCATCGGCTTTAGAGTTTATGGACGCTTGCATGCATGGTTCATCTTTGTATTATTTTCCAGTAGAAGGGCTGGTAGCTAAAAAAATGAATAATGATGATGAATTTTTAAAATTGTTTAAAAATGGATTTGAATTAGGTCAATTTACAGAAGGGTTGCGTCAGTTGGCAAAATCTAGTTTGCATACATTACAACAAATTGGCTTAGATAAAGAAAGTATTCACGGGTTAGTAGATAAGTGCAAAAAAATAACATTATCGTGCAAAGAAGATGCTGTGACGGTTGCAAATAGTATTGTAAAGTTTACAAATACGCAAGAACAAGCTTTAGCAGTGCTAAGTGGAATGCTTCAATTAGAGCAGGTAAAGCTAATGCAAATATGTAGTAATGATGTGTACGATGCGTTTCAAGCAAAGCAAAAGCAACAAGAAAAAGCAACTAAAAAACTTATGCAAAAATTACAATCGGGTATAAGTTTTTCAAAATAACAAATGTTAACAAAGGTGTTTGTTTGTACTTATGAATTATATTGTTATTTAATTTTACAATACATTGGGGGGAATACATAATGAAAATACATGTAGATAATTTAACCGATATAAAATTTAATACTTGGCAAAAAAGAATGCAGGCTTATATATTATTAAAAGAAACGGGTGTAGATGTTTCTAAAGATTTACTTGATTTATTAAAAGCAGATTGTAAAAATTTATTAGAGTTAGCAAAATTGGGCAAGTTAAAACAATGCATAGAAGATAATACACCGTGTGATAAAGCAGTTGTAGCGTTGCAAAATGGCGCGCAAATATTAAACGAAATAGATGCTACCTTTTATGATGAAGTTGCGCCTTTTATTGAATCGTATTACAAAAAGAAAAAGGCAAAAATAACTAAAGTTGCAAAAGCTGAAATTGAACAAAACTTACACACAAATGTAGTAACAGAAAAACAAAAAAATACAAAAGTTCGTAAAGAAAAAGAAGCTGAAGTTTTACAAGCAAATGAACTTTCGTTAAATAAATAAAATGAGTAAAAGAGCAACACGCTCTTTTTTTATGTATTAAATAAAATAAATAATAAAAAATTGCAAAAATGCGTTTATTTTCTTAAAATTTATTGTTAAAATTTTAAATTATAAAAATAAAAACGGAAAAGTTGTGTGTTGTGTGTGTTTTTTTGCACATGTAATAAAAAAATATGATTTTGTATGTTAGGCGTTTTTTGTTGTATCTTTTTACATTTATATCGAGGCGTTATAATGAAATTTTGAAATTTTATTTAGAAATAAAAATGGGTATTGACGAGAAACGTTTTTTGCGGTATACTTATGCATGTAAGGGAGAATGATTTCATGCGTTTAAATGATAATAATAGCACTATAAAACGTCAAAGTTATTTAGGAGCATTAACTCATATTTTAGGCGAAGGCGCTGACTGTTTATATGTGTCTAAGGAAGATGTTTTAGGTAAAGAAGAAGAGCTTTTTCCACTTATGTTTATTGGACGCCCTTCTTTAAAAGATTATATTTTTCCAGAACCATTTTATAAACACAATAACTCTGTTCGAGTGTTTAATGATTATGCAACCGACTTTGCTTATTTCACAAGAAATGCTTTGGTGCGTTGTAAGTACACACAACCAATCAGTTCAAATGTAATAGCTACATTAAAACTTATTGCTGAAAGTGATTGTTTTTCTATAAAAACATCAAAGAAAAATGGCACTATGCAAAAAATTGTTGCAAAAGGCGCCACGAAATATGGGAATTTTTCTATTGCTATTGAGCTAACAGGTACAAATGTTGCCATAACAAAAAAGATAAATCAAGCATCAGGTGAAGAAATAACGATTACGATGAACTACGACGATTCTTTGGATTGTTTGCAAACTTTATATGAGAAAAAAGAACCTTCTATTGCTAGAAAATCTTCTGGACGTACCGTTTGTTACGAAGATGAATTTTACTACAACGACTTAGGTTTTGAAATTAAGCATTTATCTAAAAAATCTTGTTTTGATGATGAAAAATTATATGTGCAAAAACGTGAAGTTTTGCGTGTGATTGATACTATAAAACGTTGCGCTTATAAGGCGGTAAACGAGTTTACTGAAGTGCAAGATGAAAATGTGAAAAACCAACGTTTAGAAAATCATACGTATTTGTTTGGTTGTGATAAAGATTTATCTTTGAATATGCGTCGATTTGAAACGAAGCAAGCAACAAAACAACTATATGATTTGGTTGCTTCTATGATATTTGAAAACGGGTCAAGTATGATGTTAATCAATTCTGTAGATAAATCTATGGAATTTGAAAAAGAATGGCAAAATTTGCAAAATGCAGATAATTTAGGTAGAAAATAATATAATTTTTTTAAAAAGGAAGGGTAAATGTATGGGACTTACTTTATGGACATTTGATGAATCAATGGTTGTAAGAGATAAGAATGGGGACGCGAGTTTAATTGTTCCCAAAGAGTATGATAGAATTGAATGTGCGGCTATTGACCCAATTCGTGATTGTTTGGTAAGTGTATATGCGCCTTCGGTAATTGATGTTGAGCCATTTACTTTTGAAAATTGTGTTAAGTTGGAATCTGTTGTTTTGGGGCAAGAAATAGAAACGATTCCAGAATCTGCTTTTGCTAACTGTAAGAACTTAGAAGAAATTGATTTTAGTGGTTATTGCATTACAATTGGTAATGCAGCATTTGCAAATTGCGAAAAATTAGAAAGTTTTAATTTTGATAATGTTGTTTTTGTTGGAGATTCTGGATTTTTATCTAGCGGGTTAAAAGGTACTATTGGGCACAACTCTATAGAATATTTTGGTGCACATGCATTTCAAAATACAGGTGTAGAACATGTAGTTATTGATGAAAACGCAACCTTTGTTGGTGTGGGTGCGTTTTCAGACAATGATCATTTGGAATCTGTTCTTATTGACCCAGCAAGTGTGTTGGAAATACAGCCTGAAGCCTTTGCGAACTGTAAAAAATTAAAAAATGTTTCGTACGATAAACATAACCCCAATATTTTTATTGCATATGATGCTTTTGATGATGAATCGGTGTATGAAGATAATGACAACGAAAATGAAGATGAAGATGATGATGAACGAGTTCTCTAAATAAACGTGCAATTTTTTTAAACCATATACCTATATTGTAAAATTTTGCGGTACAAAATGTGTGATGTAAAAAAATATATGAAAACGTTTACGTTGTCATGCGTACATATGTTGTGTTTTGCTTTACGTAAACTATATACAAATGGCAATGTTGCTTAATTTTTGTGATTATGTACTAGCAACAATTTTGTTGAATGTAAAAAGAAAGGTGTTTTGCCTTTCTTTTTTTATTGTAAAGCGTGGGTTGTTGTATACGTTTATATGTTTATGCAATATGCTATGTTGTATATGGTAGGCAGTAAAGCATGGCTTATATGTAAAAATTGAGCAAAAATATGGCGTATGAAAACAATGTATATTGCGCAAAGTGCCTTCACTGAATGGTGTATAAGCAAAAATGCGTAAAATACCTAAAAATCAAGTATTTTACTTGAGTGTTGTTAGTATGTGTTAGGCAGTAAAGCATGGCTTATATGTAAAAATTGAGCAAAGATATGGCGTATGAAAATAATTATGTTGCGCAAAGTACCTTCATTGAATGGTGTATAAGCAAAAATGCGTAAAACACCTAAAAAGCAAGTATTTTACTTGAGTGTTGTTAGTATGTGTTAGGCAGTAAAGCATGGCGTACATGCAAAAAAGTAACAAACGTGCAAGCGTCATACATTATAGTACTTTTTTGTTGTGTGTGGTCATATGGTTGCAGGGTTACGTAAATAAAACCAGCAACAACTTAGCTGACATATAGTTTATGTAGGCATTTTGATAAAAAATTACACTACACATTTTTGGTTTATACAATGTTAAAAATACAATGTAAACCGGTTATAATTGCCAATTACATAAAAACGTGAATGTGTGGGGGTTATGGATAAGCGCGCATAGGTGCATAACAAGAAAATAAAAAAATGCTAGTTAGGTTTTTTTACTAGGCATACTTTTTTATGTTGTTTCATACATTGGAAATAGGTTGAAATAAACTCTACGATTTTCGACAAAATTCGTAAATTTTCGAAAAGTAATTCTTTTTACAATTTTGTAAAATTGTGTAGAATAAGGAGTGTGTAAGTATGAAAATATTTTGTTTAAACAGCAAACCTTATAAAATTGCCGCTGTATGTATTTTGGTATGTATTATGCTTTGTTCAGCGCTATTTATTACAAAGAGTCAAACAGTGTTTTTTGGGTATGCTGCAAGAAAATTGCCTATTTACTCAGTAGATACCAATGAGAAAAAAATTGCCATTACCTTTGATGCTGCTTGGGGTGCCGATAAAACAGAAGAAATTATAAAAATTTGTCAGAAAAAAAACATTGAAGCAACCTTCTTTTTGGTAGGCTTTTGGGTGGAAAAATACCCAGACTTAGTTAAAAAAATTGACGAAGCCAATATTTTTGATATTGGAACACACAGTAATACGCATCCTAATATGGGTGGCTTAAGCGAAGAACAAATGCGTAACGAACTTACAACATCTGTAAAACTAATTGAAGATATTACACAAAAGAAAGTAAAATATTTTCGTCCGCCTTACGGTGATTACAGCGATAGACTTATTACCGTTTGTGAAGATTTAGGCTTGCAGGCTATTCAATGGAGCGTGGATAGTTTAGATTGGAAAGGGTTATTGGCAGGTGAAATGTTGCAACGTATTACGTCTACTGTGCAAAACGGGTCGATTATTCTTTGCCATAACAATTCCGACCATATTGTAGAAGCTTTACCTGTGATTATAGATACACTACGTGCGCAAGGGTATACGTTTGTGAAAATGAGCAATTTAGTGTATGCGCCTGGTAGTAAAATTGATAATAATGGAACGCAATATAACACAATTGCTTAACCTAAGGAGAAAAATATGAAACAAAAACAAATGATACAAAATAAAAAAATGACAGATTTTGCTTGTGACGTTAATGAAATACATTTGGTAGGCACGGTTTGCGGAGAAGCTAAAGAAGAATATATTTGTAGTGGTAAAATAATATATAAAGTGCCTGTAGAAATTAAGAGATTTTCAGGTGAAGCCGATGTGTTGCAAGTAGAAGTTGTGGAAGATGATATACTACTTTTTGCACAAAATGCGCGCGTAGAAATATTTGGAAACATAAAAAGTTTTGATAAAAAAGACAGCATGGGTAAAACGCATTTAGTTATTACAGTGGTTGTAAAACAGTGCAAACCTGCTGATGCTAGTTTAGATGACCAAAACACTTGCGTGCTTGCTGGGCATGTGTGTAGTTACCCCAAAAATAGACGAACTCCACGCGGTGTAGAAATTACAGATATTTTGCTTGCATGCACGTGCGCCGTGGAAAATGGTGGAAGAGCCAACTATATTCCTTTAATTACTTGGTTTCATGTAGCAAGCGTGTTAAAAGATGTGCGCGTAGGTACGGGTTTAGAAATTCATGGAAGATTGCAAAGCCGAACATACACCAAACGCACGGAAACAGGCACAGAAACACGTGTAGCGTATGAAGTTTCTGTTAGTGATGCTTGCATATATGATGCATAATACATACATATGTAAAAAATGTTTTTAAGGCTGTTTGTGCAAAATAAACAAAGCCGAATATACGTTAAACGTACGAAAATAGGTACTAAAAACACATGTGGCGTAGAAGCGTGGAAAAGATACATATTCGTACCCATACATATGCGTAAGAATAAAGGGTTTGCGTAATGCAAACTCTTTTTTATTGGTTGGAGTTTACATGCTATGTAGTATATATAAGTAGATACGCGCGCAGGTGAAATAGAAAATGTTTGCTTACCTATGAGAAATGAAGTAAGTAAAAAAGTGTGCGCATGCACAAAGCATGATAAAAGGCATAATAAAAAGCACAAACATTTGTGCTTTTTATTATGTTAGGAAACTTATGTATACATGCAAAATATTGGTTAAAATATGCGAAAAGTATAGAGTTTTTTACTAAAAGAAGGTGCAAAATGCGTTTTTTTGCTTAATCGTTTAACACGCGCTTTTTACAATAAATAAATATACATAACAATATAACATTGATAACAATTAAAACAATTCCAACAATTTGAAGCGTTGATAAGGAATCGTTATGAATAGCAGATGTTAACACGTAACCTGTAATAGCGTTACCTTCGGCATCGTTATATACAATTTGCGTATATTTCAAACGCGTATCTTGCGCAATAACTTTAATGCGTGTTCCTTTTTTAAGTGTATCGAATTCGTTTTCTCCGTTATTGGTTGCATATACCACAACGTTTTCTGTAAGTTCTGCATTTGTAATAATGCGCTGTTGTTGCACAACTTCAACGACAACACCTGTAACCGATGTTGTACGTACAAAGGCTTTTGTACCATCGGGCAACTGTACTAGGTAAAAATATTGTATTTTTGTTTGCGTATCGTTGGAAATATGATACGAAGCTAATTTACTTAAAACGGTAACTTTTGTGCCTTCGGTAAGTTTACCAGATGGTTCAAGCGCTTGCACGTGCGTATCGGTAATGGAAGACGGCAAATTATAAAATTGTACTTCCGATGACGTTATGGTAACAAACGATGCTTTAATTGGGTTAGGCGATTGTATGTTTAGTTGTTTTAGTGCTATGTACCCATAGTAATTTTGATTGGTTTCTAAGTCGGTATACATGCAATAAACAAAATGGTTGACATACGTTTTGGAAAGCAAAGTTACATATTTTCCTGTTGCAATGCTTACCAGCGGTTCGGCATCGAAGGGTAGTGCGTATAATTGCGCGCTAGTGTTTGTTATTGCGTATTGCAAATTTTCATAGGTTAGCCACGTTTCTTGTGGCAGTGTTTGAAACCCTGCGTTAGACGCGACATCTTTTTGAGTGTAAGATAGAGTACCTTCTTCTAGCGTGAACGTATATTTTACCACTGTTTTATTTTGCGTTAGTAAAAGTTGGTTATTTGCGCCATACATATAGATTTGCTCGGCATAGGCAATATCTGTTTGCGTAATTTCTTGCGTTTGTGTATTGTAAAGTGCTACATACGAAGTTTCGTTTTGTTGCGTTACATATACCAAATAAGGGGTTTGGTTTATCGTTAAGCCGGCTAAAAGTACGGAACTTGGGTTTATATTTGCAACTTCTTCTAAATTACAAGATAAACCATCGGAACCGAAAAGCACTTTATATATTTGGTTTTCGGTTGCTACATAGGTGGTATCTTGCAAGGTAAGTATATTTTGCAGGGGTGCATAGGAAGTACCGTTATTGATTTCGTAGTTATGCACGCCTTGTAAAACAACTTCGTTTTCGCTTTGTTTGATTAGTTTATATTGGTATATAGTTTTTTGTTCTAATACAAACATATAGGCTTCGTTTTCGTTTTCACTAGAAACCAAGGTAAAGGTTGTTTTATCGGCAAAGCGTTCTAGTGCTTGCTCGGAGTCTTGTATGGTAACCGGTTGCAGTGTTTGCATATTTAAAATTTCTAGTTCTCGTTCGCCGTTTTCACCTATAAAGGTAACCAACATGTTAGAAAATGTGTGCATGCCAACCAATGGTTTGGTGTAGGTTTTTGCATTATTTTCTTCACGCAAGGTAGGATATTCGCTTTGGTGCGTATATACTTTTAAACGCATATCGGCGGTATCGAACACATAGGTTTCGGTGCTCGTGCATATGGCTTGGCTTGGTTGAAGCAGAAAAATAGTTTCTTGTTCTGCGGTTTGACCATAGGCAATATATGTTTGTGTTGGGTTTTGTAAACAAACACAAAGCAATGCCGCAACCGTAAGCATAAGGCATAAGCACAAAGAAAGTATGTGTTTGATGTTTGTTATGTAATTTGTTTTCATAATTGCTTCCTATATAGGGTTTGATGCACCCCGCAAAAGCGGGGCAACATCTCCCAAGTTTATTTTTTTATACCGTATAATTCGGTACGCCGTTTTTATCGGCAATTAAGATAATATCATCCATATAAACTGGATTTTTTGATTTAGCATCGGCAATAGGGTCGGTGAACGGATTTGGTAATTTAACAGCCATACTGTATACCGTTCGTGCAACTGTGTATGCCAACATAGATTTTGCTGCAAATTTTACAATTTGTTTTATAATAGCTTTTCCCGCTACCTTAAGAATAGCTTTTGTTGCCGCCTTAATTGCAGTTGCAACAGCACCTACACCTGTAGCAATACTTACAGCATCAAATATAACTTCGGCTACTTGTGTAACAACACGTACCCAATATATATCCCAAGGTACTGGGTTGTATTCGTATATTTTGGTAATGCATAAGTCGTCGTAAGCGGTATCTTCATCGCCGCCTTGATATATTTTGCAAGTAGCAGAAATGTTAATTCCAACGCCACCACCGTTAAACAACTCGTCGTAGGTAATTGTTTTTAAGTTAAATAATGTAAAGTTTGTAATCATGGAGTTGCAGTATGTGTTTTTCGTGGTAAAATCTACGGTTGACCTTTCTGCATCGGCCTGTGAAGACTTAAACAGTGCATAGGAATTAGGGAATGCATAAGCAAAAGCATTACGTAAACTATCTGTATAATTCTCTATAATGGCTTCGTTGTTTTCACGGTCTTTCGATAATTCCGATTTTATAATGAGTGTTTGTTCTTGGCTAGTGGTTTGCACTTCTAACGAGCCAGGGAAGTAGTAACTATATGCTTTTTCTGCGTCGTCAGGGTGATATTGCACGCCTTCTTCAATGGTCCACCATGGGAACCATTTATCTTTGCGGTCGGCTTCGGTGTTTGCAACAGGGTCGTTTAACTGCATTTGATATTGTTCGTTAAATGCCGTGTTTACAATAACTTGGTCGAACAAGGTAATGCTATTATCCATGGTAAGCAAAATACGTAATAATTCGTTGTTGCTATATATATCATAGCCACCATCTTGTGTAAAGTAAGAACCATATAGCGATTGAATATTGATGTATACAATTGGTATTTCTAGTGTACCACTAAACAAATTTTTCCATAATGTTTCAAGTTTTGCTGTGTCGTTGTTATCTTGTGCGGAAATAATTTGTGAAGCGTAAAATTCGATATTTCCAACGTTAACATTTGCACTTATATTATAGAAGTTTGGAACGGATATGGTTCCTGTAAAGTAAACAGGGTTATCGTTTGCTACAATTAAAGACGATGTATCTATAGATAATTGCACCGTTTTTTCAGCATTTGTTAATGGGTTAGATAGTTTATCTTCTATGTAGTCTGCAAAGTTATCTTTTAACGAATAAACGATTGCACTTGCGTCGTCGCCTTCTTGATAGTATAAGTCGGTTAATTGCGTGCTAAGCATAATTTGATACAACTGCATAAATAACAGTGTGGTATAGTAGTAATTTGAGCCTTTTGCATTGTAATAATCGAGCCACATACGTACGGTTTGTGCATGGTATTCTGCATTCTTTAAAATAGTAATATCGTAGTTAGAATATATACTGCTGTTGTTAGAATAATATTCACCATTTTTGACGCCTAAGGTGCCATATTTTTCTGCGGTTTTCCAATCGTTGCCGAACAAGCGGTAAAGATTAGATTGATTTTGCGCTTTGCTTGCGTGTTCTAGTAACTTTAAGTATTTCGTTGCATAACCCGATAATGTGTAATCGGCCATGTTATTTGAACCATTTACCTGACCTAATAATTGGTAGGTGTATAAAGATGTACCTAAATTTACGGAAGTATTTACATTACTGCTTTTTGCCGATTGAATAAAGGTAATGGTAACGTTTTCTGGCTCTACAACTTTGGTTGGATTACCGTTTGCGTCGTACGTCATTTCGCTGTATATCCATTGGTTAAAACCTGCAGCCAAATTGACCGCTTTAACGGTATCGCTGGTTTTTTCTGCAATGTTATGTTCTTCGTTTTTCACAATAACATTGCCTGTTGCTGTGTTGTTATCGCCTAAGAAGGTTTTTTGTGAGCCGTCGGAATAGGTGATAACCGTATTTTTAATTTCGTAAGCGCTATCTAGTAGTGGGTTGCCTTGAATTTCAAGCGGACCAAAGCCTGTGCCTGTGTTGGCATAAATATAGAACTTAATAGCAATAGAACCTGTTACGTTTACATTATTTTCGGTAGATGTATTTTGTGTAATTTGCAACGAGTAATTTGTAAATTTTGTATGATTATAGGTAATAGTTAGTAAATTTTCTTTCAGTTTTAAATTACCTTCATCATCTTCAGTGAAGTATTGCAAGAAGTTGCTTAATTGTTTACTTGCGCCATACATGCCCCAATCAATCATATCGTAGGTGTATAAAGCTGAGCCATTGACTGTTGGTAAATTGGTTGTGTTGGTTACACATTGTGGAACGCGAAGTGCAAATTGTTGGTTACGAACACCAAAATAATCTTCTGCGAATTTTTCATTCATTATAAGTTGTTTGTTTTGTTTACTTAATGACATATCTAGCCAGCTTTGACGTACAAGTTGTAAAGTGTTTGCTGCTATAGATGGTGCTTTTATGCCAAGTTCTTCATTTACAATTTGGTTGCCGTTTTCTATACGTACGCGGTAATCTCCAAATACATCATAGTAACTATCAAAAAATTCTTGATAGGTTTCGTTAGAAGTATCGAATACTAGGTAGTTGGTGTTGTTGCTATCGTATGTGTTGGTGGTTACGTTTTCCATATCTGCAAAATCGACAGTAACTAAGTAGCGCATAGTTGTAAAGTAGGTAAAAATGGTTACGCTATTTGGAATGGTGAAAGTTACAACGTTGCCTAAATTGGTAGAAATATGGTTGGTTAATGCTTGTGTTATGGTTGGGTTTTGTACACTTTGCGCGGTAACAACGGTATCTTCATCATAAATATCGTTTGTTAAGCCGTTTGGAAGTGACCAACCTATATGCTCGCCATATTGATATGCATAAGCAGATAGTGTAACACTTTCTCTTACAAGTAACGAACCTTTGGTGTAACCTAAATAACTGTTCATCATATCAAACGTGTGGGTTGTTTTCGTGCTACCATCTTCGTTTTGTGTTTGTGATTCGGTTACTAGGTAAGAAACCACAATCCATTGAAGGTCAACAATTCCTTCTTCATTTAGCATAATGGTATTAAAGTGATAGATATTTACCGATGTGCCATCGTAGTAGGCCATAAATACAGTATTAGGAGAAATATTAGAAGCAGTTTTGAAAGTATTTTGAAGTATTTGTGTCCATAACGCTGTCATGCTAGCATCGGGTATAGAACCTACAAAGCTTGAACTGTAATTACCTGCAATGTATGTATTTTTGTTAGCAACTGCTGCTTTTAAAATATCTTCTTTACTTTCAAACGAGCCTTTGTATGTAGGTGTTTTGCCGTTATACGATAGGGTATAGCCGGTTGCTGATGGGTCGAACGATTCTTGCGAAATTTCAATTTGACGTAAGGTAATTTGTGAAATTTGACCTTCGTACAAAATTTCAATTTGTTCTATGCTACCAACCACCGTAAGGGTAGTGGTGTAAACAATTGATGTATTGTCCATAGATTGTTCGTAAGGCAAGTTGACGGTTGTTCCGTTAGACATATATGCGATAAAGCCTACAAAACGATAATTGGTTTGTTTATATGCCGTGAGCTTTACCGTTTGGTTAACCTGATACGTGAATGTTGTATTTTGTTCTCCTAAACGCTGCTCGTTTGCGGTAATTTTAAATGTTTCTAAATTGATAGCACTACGTGAAGATTTTACCACAACTTCGGCATTTTTTCCATCACGCGTGGCGTATAGTTTATTATCTATTTGTTTTAACGTGATTTGTTGTGCATAGGTAAGCGTTTCGCCGGTATCTTTAAACACTAAGGTATTGGTTGAACCAAACACTTGTGCGTTAAAGGTTATGGTTTGCGTTTTGTTGGTTGCTACGCCTACTTCGCCACCGTTTAGAGAACTAGGTTGGTATGTGTTGGTAGAACCTTCTACTTTTTCAAGACCGGTAGTGGTATCGATATAGTAAGAAGAATCTTTTTCTTGCGTTACTGTGTAGTTACCATTGGTAGTAAAGTTATAGTAACCGCCATTAAATGTGGACGAGAAGTTGGGGTTTAAAACAGCGTCTTGGTCTTTCTTAATCACGCTACCAACGCCACCATGAATAAAGTACCCATCTGGAATGCTTTCTTGCATGCGTTCAAAATCTAAAAATAATACGGTTGCGTTTTGTACAGTTAGGGTGGCAGAGCGTTTGTGCAATGTTTGCTCTGGATTGTTGAGCTGTATTTGAATATTGTGATAAGCGTCTTTATTTTTTTGAATGTTACGTTCTGTAGATGTATAAAGATCTAAGAAGTCGGCAATGTTTGCAGACGAATTTTTCATAACAATTTCAAAAAGGCTCATGTCGGATATGTTACCGTCAGTATCGGTAAAAAATGTAAAGTGAATCACTTTGTTTGCCGGTATATAGAAACGGTAATAGCGAGCTGTTTCTTCACCAAACGTAAAGCCGGCTAGGGAAATGCTATTGTTGTACTGATTATCGTTGGTTTGTATGGTAATAGAAATTTCATCATTTAATTTATCTCGGTTAGATGCTAAATATACCGCTTTTTCTTGTGTGTAATTTATGTAATACGTTTGATGCATATTTTCCATTTTAATAGAAATATCGGTTGCATCAGTTACATTGTTTTCACCCGTTTTGGTAGAAACATACGTATACCTGTTTTCTAAGAATTCTAATGCGCTTTGTTGTAGTGGATACAAAGTTAATGATCCTGCTAAGGTTGCTGGGTAGGTTGCTACAAGCCATACACCATTGCTTTGCTCGGTAAGCGTAAATTCGTCAATGCTAGCTAAAACATCTGTATTATTGTTTGCAAACAACAGTTCTGCAAGAGTTTGCGCATTGGTAATTTTTTCATTTTGCGTTAATTCGTTCCACGGAATTGGAATGAAAATTGAGAAGCTGTTTTGTTGCTCGGCAATAGTGAAGGTGATAAAAGAACCTGCTTGTATGCCTTCGGCAGGGTAAGACCATGTATTGTTTTGCGCTTGGGTAAATTTAACAGTAACTACTTCACCTAAACCATTGGTATATTTCATGCTTTGCAAAGTATAGGTTTGTGCGTAGCCGTTGATCAAACCAATATTGTAGAATGTGCCCGTAGATAGGGTGATTTTACCGTTGTTTGCATATGTCTCATCGTTTACCATTAGCAAACGTTCACCATCTGGAAAGGTATTACCATCTGCGTCTTGCAATACAATGGTATATTCGCTTGAAGTAATTTCTTCGAAATATACTTGTAAAGCGTAGGTGTAGGCTTCTACCGTAACGTTTGTGCTATCGGCTTGCAATATACCGTTTACATAAACGGCAAAGTTTACACCTGGGTATTGGTTAAGCCATGGGGTAAGGTTAAGCGAGCTTGTGTAAGGTATGTAATACATAGCGCTAGCATCGTTTTGTAACGAAGTACTTACGTTGATTTGTAGAATTTGTTGCAGGGTAACGCTTGCAGTAACATTGGCAAAATCTTCTTCACTTATGCTGAACGCTACACCGGTTACCATGGTTGTTGGGTTGAATGTGCCCGCTACATTGGTGCTTGCGTTAAAGGAAGCATACCCATAGGTAAAGCTTAGGTTTTGTACGCCACTTAAACCTTTAAGTTGTTCTAGGGTGTAGGTTGTTTCGCCAATGGTAACTTCCGAAAGTATGTAACCCGCTGGCGCGTTAAATGTGTAGTGATGGTATGCGCCATCAACAATTTCAGTGCCGTTTTCAGGTTTTTCTACTTGAGGAATATTTTTTAAGGTGTAGGTAATGGTTGTATGTTGCGTTAGGGTAAAGGTGAAGGTATTTTGGAAACCTACTTGAAGGCCTGCGTTGTTGGTAATAGAAGCAATAGCGTAGTTTGTGCCTTCTAACGTTAAGCCAACAAACATGTTGCTGTTTTGTGCATACGTACCCGAGCCGTTGCCTAGTAACCAAGCGGTAAGTTGTTCTTGGGTGGCAAGTGAGCCATTTGGCAAGTAAACTTCTACCGTTAACTCGTACATGGTTTGTGTAAAGATAATGGTAATGCTTGCGTTTGTGCCCTGGGTTTGTGTGACATTTTCGAATATGCCGTTAGCATTTGTAATTGTAAGTTGCGTGTTGGTGCGTTCTGGTAACGTTACGTTGGTTTGTACTTGTTGCCCTGCATCGGTTTGCACGTTGCCAACTTGCGTTACATAACCTACAGCGCTTTCCCACGTGTGGGTGGTTTGCCATGTTTGATAGGTGTAGGTTTGTGTGATTTGCTTGTTTTGGGCGTACATAGCAACCATTAAAACTTCACCTTTATTTTCTACTGGCAACGTGTAGGTGCTTTGTGCAGAAACAGGTAAGTAGTTAGAAATATTGGTACGTATTTCTTGGTACCAACCAATAAATGTATAGCCTTGTTTTTCTTTATAGCCGTATGTGTTGCCGTTTTGCGTTAACCATTCCAGTGTATTGGTTTGCCATGCAATAGAGCCATCGGCTTGTAATACGGCAACGCTCATGCTGGTGTGCGAGTTGTACGAAGGAATACTTGTATTAAATTTTGCTATCATATTTATTTCTCGGGTTTGGTTCGCATTGTGTAACCAAACTTCGGTAGCTAGCATAGAAAGTGTTTCGTTATACGAAATAGGGGTGTATTCGTCTAAGAACCAACCTGCAAACACATAACCTTGGTCTGCCGAAGCTATACATTCTAGGGCTTGGTTATACGTAAAGGTTAAGGTTTCGCCACTGTTTATGGTTTGCCCGTTAATGGTAACGGTGCCATTAGCGCCATTGATTGTTTGAATGGTTACGGTTACGTTACGTTGTTGTGCAAAAATTGCCGTGAAGGTAATTTGCTCTGCACTATATGGAATATCGAATGTGCCGTTACCATTGTTTATGGTAAATTCGCCATTTGCAAAGGTTTCTGGCGTAAAGATTTTTGTAACGGTTGTGCCGTTTTCTACATACGTTAACACAATGGCTTGGGTAGTAAAGCCTGCATTGGCTTGTACCGCTACCGTAAATGGCGTATTTTGTGTTGCTTGGTTATAGAGTTCTTGCGAAGATACGCTTATGCTACCGCCAACCTGTGTGTTGGTAAACGAGCCACGTGTTTCGGTAAAGGTAGCAATAGAGTAAAGCGAAACGTATTCTGCGCGAACCATACAAGGTTCTGTTGGCGTAAAGGTAATGTAGGCATCGGTGGTGTTGGCTGGTAAAATATCTAACACTTCGCCTTGCATAGAGTATACCGTAAAGCCTGCAAATAGGTAAGCATTGTTTTGTTCCGCTACAATGTGCACGGCGCTACCCGTAGGTGCTATATATACGCCTTGTGCGTTGGTAAGCGCTGGAACTGTTTCGGTTTGTATATGGCGATGCGCTATATACAGTGGTAATTGCGTACTTGCTTGTAACATACCATCTATATAGCGTTGCAAGGTTATTTCATAAGCCGGAGTAACTTGGGCGGAAATATGTGCGGTGGTTACAGCAATATCTCTAAATTCGTAATAGGTGTTGCCGTTGTCGTCTTGCGTAATGGTGGCTTCGGCCACAGGTAATACCAAACCGTTTACTGTAATGCTGTCTAGCACAAACGTAATGGTTTGGGTATGCAATAATTGTAAACGAATATCTACGCTAGAAAGGTTGGTAACCATAAGTGTACCGCTTGCTGGAATATTTTGCCAGCCTTCTTGTGTTGCATCGTAATATTGCCATAACAACACATTTTCTTGCAATTCAAAATTCATTTGCGCGTACGTGGTAAATGTGAACGTGAAATTATGGTGCGATGCGCTAGCTAATGTTTTTGCATTGTATGTAAGTTTGTTATACGTTGCAGAAATAGCTTCTTGGTTGCCTTCGGTGAAGGTAAACCCATTGCTTATATTGCTTGCATGGTTTACGTTGTAGGTAAACATGCTGGTATCGTAATACAAACTTAGGGTAAGGTTAGCATCATAATACGTGTGTATAGTTTCACCGCTAGCAAATACTTGGTAATATTGCGCTAAATGAGGGAAAGAGCTATGTGTAATGATGGCTTCAAAGTATGCGCGGGTAGACGTAATAACCGTTTTATCTTGCATAACTTTGTTTAATGTAAAGGTAATGTTTTGTACATAGTTGAGTGTAAGCTTAGCCACATTGGTGGTAGACGATGTATTCACTAAGAAACTGCCTTGGTCAATTTCGGTGCTACCGCCGTTTAATAATTCGTTTTGCGTAAAGCCTGCAAAGGTGTAGGTTGCATCTTGATACGAAATATTGTTACCTTGTATGGTAAATTGCGCGTTGGAAGAGAAACGCAAGGTAGAACCATAAGCCGTAAAGTACGATAACGTAATTTCGTGTACACCTAATTTTAACAAAGCATTATTTAGATATACGGTGCCTGATTGCACGTTTATGGTAAACAACGTGCCGGTAGGTTGCACATTTGTAGGCAAACCTGAGAAATTTAGTGCTAAGTTAACGGAAACAAAGGTTGCAAAGCGAGCTTCTACCGTTATGCTGGTTTGGTAGTTAGAAAGCACGGAAGTAATATCAAAATCTGCACTTGTGCTAAGTAACTTGTTACCTATATACCAACCTTCAAAGGTATAATATGGTTTTTTATTTTCTGGTAAGTTAACCTTTAAGTGCAAGTACGCTTGCCCTGTATAGGTAATTTGCGTAACACTATTGTTCGCGTTTGCAGAAGTGTAAATACCAATGTCCGAAGATAGGTCTGATGGGTTAGCCACTACGGTAATGGTGCGCGCTAAACTAAATGCTAAGTTAGCAAATACATCGCTATATGTGCCATTTTGGTAAAATAGTACATTTTCTAGTGTATACACATTTTTCTTTGCGGTGCTTTGTGTGAAATTACCATTGGTGTTTTCAAAAACGTAGCCTTCGTTGGTTTCTAGTGTTGCTTTGGTTACGTATGTATTTTCCATAGGAATATAACCAACAGAACCGTCTTCATGAGTGACAATAACATTTTTATCAAACGCAATGGTAAGCGTAGCATAGGTAAAGGTTACACGTAAGATGTTATTGCTTACTTTTTCAAAATAACCTTTTACGGCTTCGCCATTTTGTAGGCTAGCGGTGAAGGTAGGGTTTGCAAGCGATAAACTGCGTGAAGCTAGTGCCGTAACAAAGGTTGCCCATGCAGGGGTTGCCATTTGTGCAAATGTGCTGGTTTGCATAAGTGGAGTGGATTTCATAAAAATAGGGGTAATGGTGCTTGGTAAACTTGCTACACTTTCATTTTCTATGTTTGTTGTGCCACTGCCTACATTTTCGTAGCCTGTTAACGCGTAATGTTTTCCGTTAATATTTTGCGTTTTGTTTATTTGCCACTTAACCTCTATGGTGATATCGTTGATGCTTACTTTTCTATATAATTCAATGGTTATATGGGTTTCGTTATCAAATACATATGTACCTGTTGGGGTAGTTAAGTCGGTAAATTCTATGTCTTCTTGTACAAAAACACTGTTTTGCAAGTATCCGCCACCAGATGTAATGGAAATAACTGCTTTTGTTATATACCCTTTACTGAAGGCATCTGTGAAATTAAACTCTAAAGACGTTGTGCCTTGTACCGTTGCATATAATAACTGCCCTTGTTTGTGTATGTCGGTTTTTGGCGATAAGGTATACGTAGAACCATTTTTGTTTTGGGTAGGGTAAGGGTTTGTTGTATCGTTATTTACAAAGTACCCGTTTAATGTTTCGTCTTCTGATGCATTTAATGAAATTTTGTAAATATAGCGGTTTTCAGTGCCGGCATCTTGGTAGAAGGCGATGGTGTTGGTTTTTGCATCGTATGCTACAGGGTTTTGCGTATCGTCGAGCAAGGTGTTGGTAACGATTGTTTTACCTTTTAATGCAAATGTTTGCCCTGCGTTGTTGGTAAGCGTTATGCTATGCGTTTCTTTATAGCCATGGGTTCTAATAGAAATTGGCGTAATTTCTTGCATAGTTAACGTAAAGTTTGCCGGACCGTTGGTTGCATAAAGGCCATCAAGCTCGATATTCGATGCGCCATCGTGCACAATAGAACCATTCTCTTTGCTTGTGGTTTTCAGGGTAAGCGTTTCTTTTAGCATGTGTTTTGGGTTGGTGTTGGCTAGTTTACCGGTTAAATCTAGTGTTACATTGTTGCGGGTGTAGGTTTCCCATGTGGTAATGTGTGCGCCATTCACGTGTAGGCTAATGTTATCGTAACGGTAGCCACCCACAGGAACAATTTGTACGTCCATGCTAAAATCTACATCTACGTAACCAGATAGGGTAGTAAAGCCGTTTTCTTCTGTTACTTTAAATGCGTTACCTAAACTATCGGTTGTGTAAGAGAAGTTTACACGCGCTTCTTGTGGGTTATAGGTGAATGCAAATGGAACAACTTCTTTATACACTGCCATAATTTGCTTGTCGGCATCGGCAATAATCATGTGAGAGTATTCAGCCGAACCGCCAGCACTTTCTTGATAATTGTAATCGCTCCAAATTTCTACACGGTTGCCGTTTGCATCGGTGTAAGCATGCAATAGGCTTCGTTCGTACCAGCCCATAAAGCGGTAGTAGTGTTTGTTGCCTTGTTCGTCTTGTTGAATAAATAAACCAAGATCTGCATCATAAGATGCTCCTGTATTTTCTCCCGTGTTAAATGTTGAGAAAATAATGCCGGTATCGCGTGCGGCAACAAGGTTTTGCCATGTGTAGGTGTAGTTATTGTTTACAACATATTCCGTTATCTGTTCAGCATTGGTGGTCGCTTTATAGATATTGATGGAACTTGCGTTACCGCCAATAATATCAAACGATTGCAAGTAAGTAGAAAATTCTTGACCATAAGCATTGACGTACTCGGTAAATGAGTCGACAGTTGTTGGCGGGTTAAAGCCTAAAAGTTGGGTAGTGCCATAACCTGCCACAGCAAAGAAATCGCCAAGCAATATATCGTGCTCGCTTTGCGTGCCTACAATGCTTGTAGTTACGGTAATGTTGAATAGTTCTATGGTAGAAAGGTTAATAAAGTTAGAAGAACCCGCTTCAATAAATGGTTTTAAAATTTTCTTTTCGTAATCGGTGTAATATTGCTTTTGTTCTTCTATGGTAGCGTTAGCCATATCGGACGCAATGTTTGGCCCACGGTAAGGGTGTGTAATGTAACTATAATATGGGTTAGAAGGTGCACGGTTATAGGTGTAACGCAAAATGTAATAGGTGTATTTTTCACGTGCGTTTGCATTGCCCGATTGCAACTGCGTTAAATATGTTTCGGTAGGCTCTACCACACATTCAATAACGTAGTTAGGGTTTGTGCCCATAGAGTGTGTTTCAAGTTTATTTTCAGCATTTACGCGCACCACAACAAATATTTCGCAATCTTGGTCGAAATACATGTTCATATTAGAAAGTGTTATGCCTTGCTGTTGTGCTTGCTCGCTAGAAATATGTTTACCCGAATAGCTACCAAATGCGTAATCGGAAACAAGCCCGCCTGTGCTGTTTAAGAACAATTTGTTTGTATATTTACCGCTAGCAAGTAGGTTGTAAAGCGTGGTAGATTCTTCGGTGGTTGCACCAGCTTGTGCTTTAAGCGGTATGGAAATAGCGCTAGAAGAGAAGCCGTTTACAACTTCGTCTACTTGTACATTTGCATAAATATCGGTACGGTTGTTTTTATCTTCGCCGTAAGCGTTGTAGTAGTAAATGTCTGTAATTTTTATGCCCGAAGCGCTTTCAGGTTCAGCGAAAATAAATTGTTGGTATACTTCTTTAAAGGTTGCCACAATAGCTACATTTTCGTGCAAGGTTTTAATGGTAAGCGTGCCATCGTGTACGGTGTAGTTGCCATCGCTAATTTCGCGATAGTAGTTACCGTCTTCTGGGTTTAGGTAAACTTCAACACCGTTTAAGTAATACCTAGTAGAAAGAACGGTTGTGTTGTCGGTATCGTATTCCACCACAGGGGTAATAGCCGAAAGGTATGTTTTTTCGGTTACCATACTTTCGGTAACTTCGGCACCGTTTACCTTAGCAAGAATGGTGTAGGCGGAGTCGAAATAATATTTATTGTTTTGTGCATTGAAATATACTTGCGTGTAATAGTATTCGCCCGAAGCACCTATGCTTTGAATAAACGAACCACGAACAGCATCTAAATAACTATCTGGAACAGGGTTTTGGTAGTTGCTATCAAAATAGTAGGTATTGTTATGCGAGTTGTAATAAGCAGGTACAATTTGGTCTGCATACGAAAGCGTTGCAGCGTTTGCCACTAGGTAATCGTTAATGGTCATGCTGGCATCAAAAACGTAACGCTGTAATGTAGCGTTGTACGTAGCAAAATAGAAGTTATATAAACGGTAACCAAGGTTCGCACGTGCAGTAATTTGAATATAGGTATCGCGGTCGAAGTAGGTAGTACCCCAAATAACTTGTGTTTGATATTTGTGTAAAGCGTCTTCGTAGGCTGGGTCTTCTTCGCTTTCATAATCGTTTACATCTGGCATGTTCCAGCCATTGTTAAAGGTTATGTAGTCGGTAGAAAGATAGGTGCCTACAAAGTTAAAGTTTTTGGTAAACAAGTTAGCAACAGGGTTTGTATTTTTGGTAAAAGTTGCTTCACCGCCATCATTAAAGCTAACCGTGGTTGGGTATAGTTGGTTGTTTTCAACCGTGAAGTAAATTGTTTTTTGCGAATTACCATAAACCGTAGATGTTGCGGTAAACCCAACATTTACGTAGTTGTATATGTATGGTAAAATTTCGTCGTCAAACGTAGGAAATTCAGTTTCGGCAACAACTTTGCCTTGCTCATTATATTTATATATTGTTTGTATATTCGATGCAGTTAGGGCAATTTGTTGGTCTTTATATTGAATGTAATAGGTGCCGTAATCATCTAAAATAAGTTCGTACGCATAGAACGTTACGGAAGAATTTTCGCCATTTGGAACGGTAAGCGAAGATTGTACTGTGTCTTGGCCATTAAACATAAAGTTATATGCTTGCGTGGTAGAGTTATAGGCAAAATAGGTGAAGTAGTTTGCCATAGATGTATCGAGCATAAGGTCAATTGTTGATGCATCGCCCGATGCGTTAATTTTTGCAAATAGAAACGTTTGCGTGAAAATGGTAGAAATATTGGCTTGTTTAAACGCTTCTAAATATTCAATAAAGAATAGTTTACGCTGTATTTCTTCACGCGTTACGTTATCTAGGCTGACGTATGTGCCCGTAGTATGATCGTAGGTAATGGTTATAGAGCCACCTTGGTTAGGGGTAAAGGTGGTGTTGTTGGTGGCAGTGTTTTCGGTGTTGCCTACAACGCCTGTACCAACATTTACTTGGTAAACGCGTTCGTATACCGGTAAAATTAAATATCTACCGCTGGTAGAAGGCGCAAATGTGAAAATAGCATTATTTAAATAACGGCTGTAAGCGGCTTCTTGGTTGTACGCGCGGTACATAATAGATTCGTTATAACGTTCAAAAATACGCCATTCTTTAAACCTATACAACACGCCTTGGCTAGCCACGCCCGAGGTAGAACTAGAACTTTCGAATTGTAAGTATGGGTTAGCAACAAACACAACGGTTTCTTGGTTGGTAATAAAGTAAGGCGAATTTACCGTATCGCTGTTAGCAGAAATGGTAATAGGGTACATGTTATTGATAAAATAGCCCCAAATGTTAGGGTCGAACATGGTGCCAGAAGAAGCAGAATTGATTTCACCAATAAGCCCTGGAACGGTTGAACGGAACGCGGTTGCCGTACCTGCAAACAATACTTCGGAATAATCGTATTGGTTGCCGTTGTGAATATCGCCCGAAGAAATGTTGGCTAAACCATAGCAAGGTGCGTCGGTTGCACCGTCGGACGTAAAGTGGATACGGCCATCGGAACCTTCGTAATAGGTGTGAATATCTTGGTAACCTACGTTATCGATAAGGTTCGATGAGGTAGACCAAATAATAAGTTGTTCAAATTCTTCTGCTGTAAATTCGGTTTTTTCTTCATAGATATTGTTTGTATGGTTATACCAACGAACAGCAACGGTATCGCCTTCATGGTAGTAGTAAGAACCGTTAGGTGCAAGTGCAGAACCTGTATACACAAGTTTATACGTGCCATTGTCCGTTTCTACCACCTTTATATCGGCAATTTTTAATGGAAGATAGGTGTTGAGTTGTTGGTTAGATTCGTCACGGTAATGAATGTTTGTGTAAAGGTAATCGAACCCCGAAGGTTGCAAACGCAATACATAAGCATGCGAATGTAATAATTCGCTATTTTCTAAGTTTTCTTCCGATGAGCGGAAAGCAAACGATGTAAAGTCCATAAACGTGCTGGAGGTTGATGTATCGGCAAACGAGCCTAAAAGTTCCGCTTGGTATACATTTTTTACAAGTAAACCAACAGAAATTTCGCTATGCTCATTAATTTTATGGCGAACATTAAAGATTAAAACAGGGTTAGGGTATGGTGCGCCATCTAGGTATTTTACACCCGGGAAGCCCTTAGAAAGCGAATTTGCTGATGAGTAGTCTAGGTAATAATATCCGTTTTTATTGCCAATAATGCTAGCCGAGGTATCAGACGTTTCTGGGTCTTCTTCGCTTGTGGTAGCCCATGCGCTAAAGGTTGGGTTGTAGCGAGAAATAACGCCATCGATATAATGTTTGCCTAACACAACAATATCGGTTGCGTCTTCTTTTAATACGGCTTTACGTGTAATAACACCTTCTTCTACTTCCATGGTTTGCGTTTCGAATTTCGCAACAAGGTCGTTTTCTACCAAAGCACCGTTTTCGTCGGTGGTGGTGTAATAGTAGCGCAAAGTAGAAGTGTAGGTAATAGATGTAGAAACATAGGTTAAGTTGTTTTTATTGTTAGCAATGTACGTAGAAATATCATTTATTTGGCTAGATGGAACAAATACCCATGCATTACTTAACGATGTTGGGGTGGTTGTATCTTCGTTTAAGTACGTAAATGTAATATCTAGTTCTGGGTCGTTTATGCTTTTTGTAAATGTTACTTTTTTATACTCGTTTGTCTCTTCATCTACAATATAGTTACCGTTTTCATCGGTTATATAGCGCGTAAAGGTAAAGGTAAGGTTGGCAAAGTTTGTATTTTTTGTAATGTTTACAAATTCCGATGTATACGATACGCCTGTGGTTACATCAATAAAACTTGCAGACACGGAAGCATTGGCTAAGGAAGAAACTTTTACCGCCGTGCCGTTAGCGCTTGTTGCATAGCCCAAAGAGGCAAGGTTTACAACCTTGTCACCATTTACAGCAATGGTGCCGTTTGGATAATTCGTGTCTGTGTTGTTTACATGGGTGTAAAGCACACTGCTAGAAGCGTCGGTTACCGTGAAGGTGTAGGTGCCATCGAGTAGTTCTTCCGTTTTGTACGAGCCATTAAATAGTTTGCCGTCTTGTGTGTAAAGCGTAAGAATACTTATGGTTTTGGACACATTACCGCTTTGCACTTGTTGGCTGAGTAATGCATCTTTGGCTTCTTCTAATGGTTTTACAAAATAATATTTGTTGCTAACAATGCGCGTGCCAAGTAAATTGGCGTATGCGTGTTTTATTTTTTCAGGGTCGGTGGCAGTTTCGCTTAGCGTAGTGTTAAGGTATTGCTCTAAGACTGTACCCGATACAATGTATTGCGTTAAATTCTTTAATGCATTTTCACAATCGGAGGTGTAACTTAAAGCAAGTTCTTCGGCATAAAAATCGATAGAACCATTGGTGGTAGATGGTTCGCCAATAGGGGCAGTGTAAAAATACCAACCGTTGGCCGATTGTACATCGTAGGTAACGTAAATAGGTAATGGGTTAGAACCACTGTTTTCGTATTTGGTTTGTATGCCTGTGTTATATACAGGTGCCACAATCGCCGAATCGGAAACAAGGGTAACCACTTCGGTAAACACAACGCTTTCGGCAATGGTGCTGTGCTTTATGGTTAATGTATCTAGCCCATCGTTTTCAGCCGTGGTTAGGTTAATTTGGGTAGGTTTTAATACTTCGGTTGTGCCATCGGCTAGCGTTAAAACAGCGCCATAAATGGTACCAGATTTTTCGTTTAAAACAACCACATTGCCCGAAGCATCGGCAAACGAGCGTGTAGAAGAATATCCCACACTGTTGGTATCTATATTATAAGCTAAAAGCATGCTATCGTCTGGAACAAGTACGCTAATAATAACGGTGGTTACCACATAGCCGTTTTGGTCGACAGAACTTGTAATGCTTTTAATTACTTCGTAACTTGTGCCGTTTGGCAATGGGTCGTTTTCACTTGGGGCAACCACGTTTACAATTAAATTGGTGCTTTCGTGGAATTTGGTAGCAATAAGCCCTGTGCTTTCCATATCGCCAAACACGGAAATACTGCCCATAGAGCGAATAACCGGTAATTGGTACACATTGTTTTTTAGCGCGGTTACGTAATCGCTTAAAAAGAAGTAGTAGCCATACCCTGTGGAACTTGGCGCAGATACTGTGTTATCGTACACGCCTTTAAAGTAAAGCGATTGTTCTAGCGATAAGCCCACAACGCTAAACTCGTTAAGGCTATTTAAGTTAAATGAACTTGCAGAGTCGGTTAAACCATACGAAATTTGCCCACTAAAAGAGGACGAAGCACCACCCATAAGGTCTTCGGAGTTATAAACCGTGCCCGTAATAGAGAAATTATCTATTTTGGTATAGTTTGCATAGAAGTTACAGCCTTGCACATTGCTACTGCTTTTTACATACACAGTAGAAGGGTCGGTAGCTTTGTTGTTTACAGCAACATAGTAAGGTTGGGTGCTATCCGCTACCACAACACTTGCGCCTTTTACGGTGGAACCAACACCAAAGAACACGTTATCGTTAAGTAAGCTTTTGCTTAGCATAACGTTGTATATATTTTGTTGCGACATTGTGCCCGTTAAGTTAAAGGATAGGGTAGACGAGCAAGCAAAGGTGTTTAAAGCCTTTTGGTTTACGCTCCAACTTTGCAAAGCATAGCTATATTCTTTGCGTAAATAATCGTTAAGGGAAGAGGTTGCCGTTAAAGAAATATCGGCAAAGGCTTCGTCACGTGCTTCTTGGCCTTCTTCTGGCGTAGTGCGGGAAACAGAAACAAGTGTGCCTTCGGCAAAAAAGCCTGTAAGTTGCGTTACCATTTCTTTGCCTAAAACTTTGTCGTAGGTTGTGTTTACATTATAGAAATAGTACTTATTAGAGTTGTACATAAGTTCGCCGTAATCAATGGTAATAGAGTTTGGCGAATAGGTAGTAAACGACATTTTATATGCGTTATACTTAATATTGTTAGAATATGCACTGTTTGCGCGGTTGGTATCGGCAAGAGCAAGCGCGCGTACTTTTAAATTGCGCGTTGTGGTGCCGTTGGTTAGTCTTGGCGAAAACTCAATATACATATTGTTAGCAATAATGGCAGAAAGGTCTATTGCTTCGCCACTTTCGGTTGTGTTGTTGGTAGAAATGCTTTCTTTTACGCGGGCACGAATATGTTCTTCAGGCGCTTTGCGTAATACGGTATGGTAAACACCGTTAATTTCTACTGTGGTTTCTTGCAAAAACCAAATGTTTACGGTTCTATTATCATCTATGGTTAGTTGATAGTTTGTGTTTGCGCCCGCTGTTTCATCGCCCGAAACGCTTGGCACAACAACTGGGTAGTATATGTATTCTACACCGTCTTGCATAATAGAAACGGTTGGTAATACGCGCGCATTTTCTGCTTTATTGTTTAGTTTGCTGTTGGCAATGTTTGTTTTTAAAATGGTTTCTAATTCGGCTTTGGTAAAGTAGTTTGCAATGCTATCTACCGCTGCGCCTGTGTGCGTGTATTCAATTTTTGTAACAACATCAGACGAAACAATGTTTACAATGTTAGAAGCACCGCCTTCAATGATTTGGTAGGTAAAGGCAAATGCTTTAACATATTCGGTTTTTGTAGGGGTATAGGTGTCGTTGCTATTTCTTTCGCCTTGCAATATGTATTTACCTTCTGCGTATTGCGCCGTAATATCGTTATTATCAACCGATGCGTCTACTGCGTTAAGGCGTAGGTTTTGTGCGCGTTGCGTTAAGGTTTCGTTGTTCCAGGTAAAGTAAATTTGAGTGGTTACAGTATCGGTTAAGTTTTTCTTTGCAAGCAACTGGCCAAGTAACACCGAAAGTTCGTCGCCAAATTTTTGATTGGTTTCGGCAACGGTAAACGACATATCGTCGTTAATAGTAAGCGTGTACGTTTTGCCTTTTTCTAATGTAAGTAACCCAAGTGATGCCGTAGGCACAATTTCTAAAAGGGTAGAAGGGTTTTCTTCGGTTGGTACATATACAGAGGTATAGGCAAAGGTAGACGATGTTGTGTAAATGGTATAATCGCCTAAAACAAGTTCGCCTGCTTCGGTAATAGAGCAAGCAATTAAAGAGTTGTTAAGAGCAATAAACGAAGGAGCGGTGGTTTGGTTGCCTAAAAATACAAAACTATACTTTGCAAACTTTTCGGTAAGTGATGGGTTAGAAGGGTTGTTGTATTTTGCAACGTTTAAAACGTTGTCTAAAATAATCGATTGTTTATCGGAAGCAATGCTGTTTTTGTCTAGCGCTTTGTATGTGTTTGTGTCGGCTACGTTTATCCAGCCTTCTTGCACCGTGGTAGATGCCTTTGTAAGTGTTGCTGTATATGTTTTGCCGTCGGTAGCGGTGTAGGTGGTGGCGTAGGTTATGCCGTTGTTTTGTGAAGCAAAGGTAAGGGTAACCGTTTTGCTAACCGTTGTTTTTTCAGGCGTTGTGTATTGTGTTACCGTAAAGGTTAAAACTTGTTGTTTGCTTAAAACAGAAACATCTTCGCTAACTTCAATTGAAATTAGCGTAGGTGAAATTTCATTGAACCCTGCAAGGTAACGAATTTGCTTTAAAAGTAAAGCACTTGCGTTTTCGGCGGTAAGGGCAGTAAATGCAGGGTCGGAAGAACTTGTTATGGTTAAAAAGCCATTATTTGTATAGTTGCTTGTGTTAGCAAGCGCGTAATAGGTTGCAAGGTTTTCTTGCTCGTTTGGGTTAATGTAGGTTATGTTCGCGTTTACATACGTTTCTTTTCCGTTTTGCATATCTACGTTATAGTAGGTAGTGTAATTTTGTGTTTGTGAAACAAACGAAAAACCATAAGAGTTTACGGCTATATCTTGTGCAGTAATTACAGCATCGCCATCAAACGACATTTGGGTTTGGTGTTGCAAGCAATAGTAGCCTGTTGCCTGATTCCATAACATAAGGCGATTGATTTCTTGTGAGGTTTGTGTGTTGGATGGGTCTTTTACATATTCTTCTACTTTTTTAAGTTCTTCGGCGTATGTGCCTTCGGCTTTGGTGGCTTTTAAAAATTGCGTACCGGTTACGGTATCGGTATAAGAGGTTAGGTAGTATGCAGAATTGTTTTCTAGGTACTGAATACTATTTGGGTCACCCGTGAAAATAACGGTAGAGGTAGTGCCTGTGGTGGTTTGGTCACTGTTTACAAGGTATGTGTAACGGTTGTTGCCGTTAATAAGTTCGCTTTCATTTTTGCCCGAGTAACTATACGGAGAAAACGCCCAGCTGAATAAACCTGTGGACGAATCGAAATGAAACCATGGCGAAGTTATGCGCAATAAACCTTCGCTATCTTCTCCTGTAATGGTGCCTTTGTTAAAATTGTCTGCTATCGCGCAGCCACTAAATGTAAGCACCGAGCATAGCAAAATGCATATTGTGCCTAGCCATTGCTTAAAATTACGCTTTCTTTTCACGTTGTGTTTCATACCCCAAAACCCCTTTTGCTTAGTGTTTTTCAAAACGCCCTATATATTCTATATAGCGCTTTACTTATTTTAGCATAAAAGGTCGAACAAGCAAAGCAAATAGAGAATAATTTATAAAAAAGTTATATTTCGTTTGCGGGGTGTTTTTACGTGTTGTTTTAGACAGTAGTGCATGGCGTGTAAGTGCGCGGAAATGTTTGTAAGTTTTTTGAAAAAATGTTGTAAAAATATATTAGCTTATTCATTTGTAAATAAATTACTACATGTTTTGTAGTCATTGTTTTATCAGGCTTTTTTGCAAAAAAAATGGCAAAATTGCCTGTTTTTAACTTAAATTTCATAAATTATTGTGTATTTTTGCAGTTTTTTGCTATTTTGTGTAGCGCTTTGTCTGTATGCGTTTGGCACAAAAAACACATATAAAAACAATTTTGTGGTATGGTACATATGTGCAAAAAACATGCGCTTATGTTTGTGTTGAGGGTAAAAGCGCAAGCGGTGTAAAAGGGCATGGGCGTATGTATCATGGTTTCTACTTTTGTTGATTTGCTTCTGTTTTTTTGTGGCTAGCTTTACTTGTTTTGCTTGCTTTATGCTAGAGTTTTCTGCTTTTGTCGTTTGCCTTCGGTTTGTGTCGAGTTTTTTCTAAAATTAAAAAAATAAATCATTTCCAGGTGAAAATTGTACACATACACATGTCCACTTTAAAAGTTTATTCTATTTTTATAGAACAAATGTTCTAAATTTTTTAAGGAGGTTTTTTTATGATATCTATGCAAAATGTATATGCGCCAACGCGCACGCAAAAGGGTGCTGGTAAAATGGTAACTTTGCATCGTAAAAGCCGAGGCAAACTTGTGCGCACACGAACAAAAACCGTGGGCAGACTTTGTGGTAGATACTACATTGGGGTAAACCGTGGCATTTTAGATTTAAAATATGCTTTAAAAATTAAAAAGTTTGCACACCCCGTTATAAAAGAAGTGTAGTTTGTTTTTGCGTATGTCCCGTTGCGTAGAACAAACATAAAAAAGCGAAATGAATAAATCATTATTTTTCAAGGAGAAAATTATGTGTATATATATTGGTACAACTTGCGTGGCGAAAACAGATGCCACAAGTAAACATTTATTAGCGTGGGCGCGTTTGCCACAAAATGGTAAAAAAATAACATTAAGCAATCTTAAACCGCTTTCTTACCGTAAACTTTCTTACATTCCGTGCAGTTTGTTAACGCCTAGCAAACCTTCTAAGCGTATGCTTACACAAACGTACGATACGTTTTGCGAGCCAACGCAAAGCGTGCAAAACCGTAGAGAGCAAATTAAATATCAAATACGAAAACTTTTAGATGTAGCAAAAACAATTCCGCAAAAAATTCAGGTGCTAGATAGGCAAATTCAACATCGTAAATTTGGCTTTCAAACAGATTACTCTTACCAAGCCACGCATACGGCGTTGTGTCAGGTAGAAAATTTAGTTGAGTTATTAGAACAACGCAACCAGTTACTAAACGCGTGGGTTTGGTTAAAGCAAATTGCGCATAAATTAAACATGGCAGATTTTGAATTATTGCGAGATGTATATTTGCGTAAATTACCTAAACCGGTTATGTTGTATAGGCAATCGTGTTCTATACGCTCGTTGTATAGAAAAATGAACGACTTAATTAAAAAACTAACCAACTTGGCATTACAGCAACAGTGCAAGCCAAGTATGTTAGCTATGTTTAATAAGGCAACGCATATTCGCACAACGTACGCGTAAAAGAGAATTTGTGTGTATGCATGCGAACCACACAACATGCGTATGCGTGTTGCGTGGTGCGTATGAATATATGTGTTTCATGTGCGTGTGCTGTATGTATGGGCTTTATGCATGTGCTGTATGTATAGGCGTATGTCTGTTTATACCCTCGTTGTGTTTATGTTGCAAAAAAATAGCGTAGGTTGTGCGCTATTTTTTTTATGCAAACCATATGGTAGTGCAAGTGTTTTTTAATTATATGTAAAGTTGTTGTAGGTTAATTTCGTGCATAAAACAGGCGTATGCGTTATGTACAAGTTGTTTGCAAGCTACTAATTTTAAAAATCTTCTGCCGATGTTTTTTCAATAAATCTATGTTTTTCTTTTCGCTCTGTGGCTACGTCTTTTAATGTTTGTGTAGGGCTTGCTTGAAACCAATTATGTTTTTGCTTAGCTGTAAATGTTCTCGATTGTAATATGTGTGCGTTAGGGTTTACATCGGGTAAAGTTGGGGTGTTTTCGTACTCGGGCAAGAAGTGTGTTTTGGGTTGTTTTTCTGTGGTTAATTTTATATGGGTTTGTCGTTTTCCGTGCTCGTGCGTAGGGTAAATGGTGTATTCGGCAGGTATGTCTGCACGTGTGGTGGTTAAAGGTATTTCATGCATTTGCGTGCTGTTTTTTGCGAAATTTGCATTGTTTTGCATAGAATTTGCTAACATTTTGCGTTTTTTATAATGAACCAACAATAAAATGGCAACAAGCACACAAGGAAGAATACTTACAAGTAGCAGTATCCATTTTTGTGGCAAAAACGTTTGGTTGTTTGTGTTTGTTGTGTCTGTTGGTTGGGTAACGGGCGTGTCGGTTTCTGTGTTTTGCGGTATGGGGGTTAAGTTTTGCACGCGGGCGCTATACACGTAGCCTGTGTATACAATGGTAGGGTCGGTAACAGGGGAGTAGTGGCAGTAATACCAAATGTCGTTGTTGCTTCCGCCCGATGCGTCGCCATGCGTTTGCGCAATGTAGGTAAGCGTTGCGTTGCTGGGTAAAATATATTCAATATTACTTTCTAGTAGCATGGGTGTGGAACGTAATTGCGTACCTTCACTTAACGAGAAAGAAATATTTTTTAGTACAGGGTTTTCTGGCACAAAACTAACCTTAGTAACGCTTTGTGGTAAAATGTACCCAATGGTTTGGTTGTAGTTTACTTTATAAACATTACCTTGCTCGTAAAGTATTTCTACAAAATAGGTTTCGGGTATTTCAAAATAAATATTGTAACTTTCGTTGTTGGTAACATCGGCGGTTTTGTAAAGTGTGCAGTTGGCATGTGCTTTAGCGTATTTGCTTTCTTGTGCTACATGTATTTGCGGTGTGTATGTGGGTATGTTTTGTTGCTCAAAAATGCGTGGCGGTGCGCTGTGGGTTGCAAGCAACATTTGCTTATTTTGTAAAGCTATCGGGGGTAGATTAGTGTTTTCTTGTGTGCGTGTTTTACTTTCAATGGCTGTGTCGTTTATGTTTGCGTACGCTTTGCGTGAATAAACCTTTCCGCAAACCAAACCGCAAATACATAAGGCAACTATCATATACAAAGAAAGGTGTATGTTGGCGTGCGGGGTTATTTTATAAATACTTTTTAAAATGTGTTTCATGGTGGGCTCCTGTATATTTTTGTTTGTTTCTTTGTTGTATGTATATACGCTTGTGTGTTTCTTTGTGTTTTAAGTACACGGGTGCGTGTTTTTATATGTATTACGTGTGCGTGTAGGTTGTTTTTTTATTTCGGCAGTTGCGTGGGTGAATGGTAACGAGACGCATTTTCTTAGGCTTAGATGTGCGCGTTTTGGCACATTTTTTTTATTTTGCTTTTTTTTGTGGTACATTGGGTTTAGAGGTAGGCAATGCGGGTGTAGGCGTTTGTATGTGTGGCTTTTTGTGCTTTATGTACGGGAAGTATTTTGCAAACTAAACATAATCAATGTAGCACATTGCTTGGCTTGTGCGCGCATGGCATCTTGTCGAACGGTTACATATTTTAAGAATGTTTGTGGTTGTTTGTCGCAATACAATTACGTAGGTTTGGTGGGTGGGTTGTTATAAAGGTGTGTTTTATTTGTATGTATGGGTTGGTTATGTTTTTTTAAAAGGAATCAGTGCATTAGGTTTAAGGCGCAAGTATTTGTTTTGTTTAGTTTACATAACCATGGTCTTAGAGTTAGCGTTGTTTACCATATTTGTAAGTATATAAAACGCAGGCAACCAAGCGCAGTTTATAATAACCGCAGATGCTACAAGACAAAAAATGTAAAAATCATAAGCAGCAAATAAACATTAAAAATACCTATAAAATGCGCTAATCTTTATTAGGTTGTTTTGTACACTTGTGCGGTTATATTCATTGTAAAAGCAAAAAAATATAAAAAACATGCGTTTTTAACACTTTATTAACACATTTTTGCAAGTTTTTAACAAAATTAACCGAGTTATTAACAATCATTTTTCTTATTTCAATCTGGTGTTTTACCATACATATAAGCAAAAAATAGGGGTGCCAAATATTTTTATTCACTATTTTAACAGCCCCTACTACTACTACTATCAAAAAAATATATTTGTAAATATATATACATTCCGCGCATGCACGCGTAAGACACATATGCGTTAAAAAAGTAAGTTTGCGTGGCTTTATTTATGCAAACAAACTGCTTACAAACATTAGGTAAAAAGGCAAAAAGGAGAAGGTATGCTAACAAAAAAACAGCTTTTACAGAAAAAAGAATGGGTACTAAAATTGCTTCAACAAGAAATGCAAAAGCGTAAACTTTTGTTTTATAACACGGGCAAAAAAGTACATGCAAAGCAGTTAGAATTTCATAAAAGTTTAAAGCGCAACCGTTGGGCGTTTGGCGGTAACCGTTCGGGCAAAACGGAATGCGGGGCAGTAGAAACGGTGTGGTTGGCTAGGGGCATTCATCCATACCGACCTAACAAACCCAATGTGCGTGGGTGGGTGGTAAGTTTATCTACCCGTGTGCAAAAAGATGTTGCACAACAAAAGGTGCTTTCGTATTTGCAAAAAGATTGGATTGAAGACATTGTTATGGTAAGCGGTAAAAAGTCTAATGCAGAAAGTGGCGTTATTGAAAGTATATTGGTACGCAATGTGTTTGGTGGTATTTCTGTTATTGGGTTTAAATCTTGTGAAGAAGGGCGTGAAAAATTTCAAGGGGCTTCGTTAGATTTTGTCTGGTTTGATGAAGAACCACCGCAAGATGTGTACCAAGAATGCAAAATGCGTGTGTTAGATACCGAAGGTGATATTTTTGGAACCATGACACCTTTAAAAGGTATGACATTTATTTACGATGAAATTTATGTAAACGCCTCGGCCGACCCAGAAGTGTTTTGCATTTTTATGGAATGGGCCGATAACCCGTTTTTGTCACAAAGCGAAATTAAGCGTCTTTCTAGCACCATGAGCGCCGAAGAGTTGGAAGCCAGGCGGTATGGTAAATTTGTAGATAAAGACTACGGGCTTGTGTATCCGGAATTTGATGTACAGGTGCATGTGGTTTCGCCCTTTGAAGTTCCGCAAAGCTGGTACGATAAATTTGCTATAGACCCTGGTTTACATAACCCGCTTTCGTGTCATTTTTATGCGGTTAGCCCAGAAGGTGTGGTGTATTGCATACGAGAGCATTATGCGCCCAATACAAATATAGATGCTCATATACAATCGATAAAAAAAATTATGGCTGAACTTAATTGGAATGCATCGGCGCATGGCGGGCTTATAGATAGTGCATCGTGTCAGCATACGTTAGCGTCGTCAAAATCGGTGCTTGAATTATTTCAAGAAGCAGGTATTTATGCAAGCCCTAAAGTAAACAAAGATATTCTTGCAGGTATTGCACGTGTAAAAAGTTATTTAAAAAACGCAAACGGTGAAATAAAATTGTACATTTTTTCGTGTTGCACCAATTTAATACGCGAACTTAAAACGTATAAGTGGGCAGGTGGAGATAGACCCGTAAAGGCAGACGACCATGCCCTAGATGAATTACGGTATTACATTATGAGCAAACCACAACCAGCAACCATTGCTCCTGCACCAAAACCTGATGTGTTAAAAGAAAAAGAGCGTTTAATTCGCAAATTAAAATCATCGCATCGCGGGTAAACAGCTTTTACATGTGCATGCATAGCGCAAAAAAACAAACAAAACCTCGATGTGTTAAAAGAAAAAGAGCGTTTCATTCGCAAATTAAAATCATCACATCGCGGGTGAACAACTTTATATGTGCAACCATTGCTCCTGCGCCAAAACCTGAGGTGTTAAAAGAAAAGGAGCGTTTCATTCACAAATTAAAATCATCGCATCGCGGGTAAACATCTTTATATGTGCATGCATAGCACAAAAAAACAAACAAAAATAGTAAAGGAAGAATAAAGGTATGAATGATATGCAAGCTTTACAAAAAGCACTTTTTAAAAAGGCAATAGGGTTTACCTATAAAGAAAAAGTGTATGAATACGAAGTAGCGTCGGATAAACCAACTGCACCCACTGTGGTTACAAAAGAAATAGATAATGAAACCCATTGTGCCGAAATTTCTAGCACAGAAAACAAATGTGCCGAGCAAGGCTTAGAGCAAAATGGCACACTTTTACAGAAAACGGAAAATAGTGGTGTACAATGCAGTCAATCAGTTAAACGTGGCAGAGGTCGGCCTAAGGGAAGCACGTCGAAACGTGTATTAAAACTTGTAAAAACCAAAGTGGCGTCGCACTATGTTCCGCCCGATATGGTTGCTTTAAAATTACTGCTAGAACAAAACAAAAGGCAACAAAGTGAAACGCTTACCGATGCTATGTTATTGGCTTTAAAAAATGAAATTGATGAGCAACTAGAAAAAGGAGAGTATATACATGATACTGAGAAAAGTGAAGGGTAAATTAAAATGCAATGAACGACATTGCACGCACTCAGCAAAATATGAATTGGTGGCTAACGAAGGCTTGCATGGCATTCCGTTATGTGTAAAACATTTGCAAGTGCTTGATTGTATCATTCAAGAAGTGCTATCTCGTGAAGCGCAAGGAACCATGGTGCACAGTGCATACAATGTGCCTGCGGGTGTAGAAACTGCGGTAAAGCCAACAAACCGTGCAACGAAACGTAGGCAAAGAACAACTTGTAAAGCGCAAAGTGAAGAAAAGTAAATAAAATAAAACGATGACGTGTGCATGCTCAATAGCTGATTACTTTTAAAAAAACATGGCGCCACTTTTGTATAAAAATAGTTTGCGCTATAAGCAAAAGCGGGTTACATGTAAAAATACACTTTACAAAACATGCACACCTATTTTCTACATTACTTTGCAAAAAATGCAAAAACCAACCAAATTTTAGTGAAAAGGATGTAAAAATGAAAAAAGTTACGCAAAAAACACAAAATTCAAAACATACTTCTTCTTATGTAGAGGCACATAAAAGTGCAGTTGCCAGCGCTACGGTGGCGCAAAAAGTGGCAACGCAAACGTATGCTTCACCTAGAAAAAACGATTCTATAAAACGTAGCTTTTCTGGTACGGGTACTGCAAACAAGCAACCGTTAGAAAATGAAAATGCCGAGCGTAAAAGTAAACTTACCTTTGAAGAGCAACAATATGCCGAAGCGCTAGTACGTGAAATACAAGACGATTATAATGCACGGGCTATGGCACGTAAAAATTTTGAAAATGCTTGGCTTTTAAATATCGATTTTTTTCTGGGAAATCAATACAAAGTTATTACCAGCAGGGGCGAGTTAGAAGAAAAAGAAAAACGTTACGATTGGGAAATGCGTGAAGTATTTAACCACATAGCGCCTATTGTAGAAACGCGTTTGGCAAAGCTTTCTCGCGTTAAGCCAACATTTTCGGTGCGCCCGCGCGGGGGTGACCATACCGATGTATATTCTGCAAAACTTGCAAAAGCATTATTGGTGGCATTAGCTGAAAAAGCGGACCTTTCTGCTATACTTTCTAAAGCAACTTTATGGAGCGAAATTTGTGGAACGGTATTTTACAAAATTTTATGGAATCCTGCCTCGGGTGATGTGCTTGCGCGCAATGAATGCAATGAAATTTGCGCGGGTGACGTAGATATTAGTATTTGTTCGCCGTTTGAAATTTTTCCAGATTCATCTGGGGCTACTACCATTGAAGAATGTACAAGCATTATGCATGTAAGACCGTATCCTGCGCAGTGGGTACGCGAGCATTATGGCGTGCAAGTTTTTGGTACAGATATCGATACGCTTTCGTTTGAAAATGCGCAAGATGCATCGCATGCAGGTATGGGGAATGTTCCAAGAATTTCTCATACCATAAAAAAAGACCATGTATTGGTGATTGAAAAATACGAAAAACCTTCTAAAGAGTACCCCGATGGTAGATTTATTATGGTGGCAGGCGACGTGCTTTTAGAAGATACGTGTTTGCCGTTTGCTGTATCGGCTGACGGAAAGCGTGGGTTCCCTTTTGTAAAACAAGTATCGAACGATTGTATAGGAAGCTTTTGGGGTTCAAGTGTAGTGGAGCGTTGCATTCCTATTCAACGTGCGTACAATGCAGTAAAAAATAGAAAACACGAGTTTTTGGCAAGAATGGCTTCGGGTGTTTTAGCGGTGGAAGAAGGCTCGGTAGATGTAGAGTTGTTAGAAGAAGAAGGTTTAGCGCCTGGGCAAATTGTGGTATACCGTGCAGGTACAACCATACCGCGTATGCTGGAATTTGGTGATGTTCCTACCGATTTTCACGAAGAAGAAGACCGCTTGTTAAACGAGTTTATAAGTGTTTCGGGTGTTTCGGAACTTATGCGTGGCTCTTCGGTGCCATCGGGGGTTTCTAGTGGAACAGCGCTTAACCTTTTAATTGAGCAAGATGACACGCGCCTATCTAGCACGGCAGAAAACATACGCGATGCTATTGTGCAAATTGGTAAATTGTGTTTGCGCTTATACAAACAATTTGCTTGCAACCAAAGGTTGTTAAGGGTGCTAGACGACCACGGCGAAGTAGAAGTGTATTACTGGAAGCAATCGGATATAACGTCAGAAGACGTGGTGTTAGAAACCAGCAACGAGCTAACCGAAACGCCTACCACAAGAAAAAATTTACTTATGGAACTTTTGGCAAGTGGTGTGCTTGCAGATACCGACCACGGACTTTCGGCGCGTATGCGTGCGCGTGTGTTAGATGCTTTAGGGTTTGGTATATGGGAAAACACTTTAGATATTGTGCAACTACATACCAAACGTGCGCATGAAGAAAATATGATCGAAGGTAAGTTAAACCCACCGCTTGAAATAGACGACCACGATATTCACATAGAAGAACATATAAAATACATTATTTCGGGAGAGTGTGAAAAAACCAACCCTAAAAAGTTGCAAGTTTTGCGTGAACACATTAAGGCACATAAACGTTTACAAACGCAAGTAAGTATAGAAGCTAGTGTAGAAAATATGCAATCTTTACCTACGCAATAAATAAAGTAATATATTTTCAAAATGCAAAATAACCAAAAAGAACAACGCAAAGAGTGTAAAACATGTAAAAATGCGCCAACAAATTGGAAAATAACAAAATTGCGTAGTTACGTTTTTTAGTAAAAAAGGAGATGTGTATGAACGAAAATAGAACAACCGAACCTATGTTATGTTCTGCGGAGTTTTCTACAAACGCTACGGTAGAAAACAATGCGTGTAGCGAGAACAGCTGTTTGAACAAAGATTTCTCTGGCAAGCGTGCGGTAGAAAATGGAGAAGTGAGCGTGGGAAACAGTATAACACAAGACGGCTCTATTTGCGGGAAGTTTAAAGATGTTGCTTCTTTACAACACTCGTACGAATCGTTACAATCTGCGTTTACGCAGAAATGCCAACAGGTGGCAAAATTAGAAAAAGATTTACAACAAAAAACAGAAGAAATAACGCATGGGGTAACAGGCAATAAGCAACAACCTATACCCGAAACACAAACAGAAAAAATAGAAAGTTTTCATACAAAATTACAAAATGCGGGCGAATATGAGCAAAATAATGCAAAAAAAAGTACAAACGTGCCAAGTGTAGAAGAAAATAATGCGGAAAGTGGCGAAACTATAACTACATGGACAGCAGACGAAATTCATGCAAAAGTGCAAGCGTTTGTAACACTAAACCCTAACTTTGTTGGGCTTGAAGAGTATTTACTAACCACCGCGCTTTCTAATGGAAACATACCACAAAATGAACATTTTATGGAACAGGTAAGTGCGTATACACTTGGCGATTGTTTATTGCATCCGCAAGAAGGGTTACCCAAACAAGTAGTAAAAACGCTTGCGCAAAACCCGTATATTCAAAAAGAAGTTATTTCTTGTTATATTGCAGAATTAAACAAGCCTACGCTTCCGCATGTTATGACGAGTAAGCAGGGCGTATTTTCTGCAAAAAGTGTATCAAAAATGCCAAATTCCATACAAGAAGCGGGAAAATTGGCTCAAAGTTTATTTAATGAATTAAAATAAGTGTTTGTTTTTTATTGTTTGGTTTGCTTGTTTTTAGAGGTTATGCGCGCGAAAACATGTAGCAAAAACCCTTTTTTGTTATATGCTTACTAGCCGTGCAAACCTTATGCAAGCAAGGGTTATACGTAACCTTAGAAACCTAAATAAAACCACACATGCATGTAAAGAAAGTACTTTTATTTTTTATAGGTACATATGAAAAAACAATGTATTAAACTATGGTTTAAGCAGTTGTATATGCTTGGTTAAAACAAACGCTTAACATGCAACAATTTCATAATACAAGGAGTATAGTATGGTAACATTAACTACGGCAGATAATGCGTTAAAAAATGTATACTTAGGCGTTGTTTCTGAACAACTCAACACAAATATTAACCCATTACTTGCAAAAATTAAACAAACAACCTCCGATGTATGGGGGAAAGATATTGTAAAACTTGCACCATACGGTTTAAACGGTGGTGTAGGTGCTGGCAGTGAAGACGGCGATTTACCATTAGCTGGTGGAAATACGTATGCACAATTTAGGCTAGCATTGAAAAACCTTTATGGTAAAATTGAAATTTCTGATAAAGCGATTCGTGCTTCCAGTTCTTCTGCGGGTGCGTTTGTTAATTTATTAAACGCCGAAATGGAAGGCTTGTTACGCGCAAGTAGCTACAACTTTGGCAGAATGTTATATGGTGATGGTTCGGGTAAACTTGCTACCATTGCTTCCAACACAGCAAGTCAAGTTGTGGTAGATAGTGTATTAAATGTAATGGAAGGCATGATGGTAGATGTGGTTGACGACAGCGGTAATGTAACCGAAGGCTACAATGCAGTTCGAATTTCATCTATTAACCGTGCAACCAAAACAATCACCTTCCAAGGAAAAACAAGTATGACTGCAAACGCCCTTCAAAACAAAATACTTGTTGTTCAAGGAAGCTTTAACAAAGAAATTACAGGGCTAGGGGCTATTTTTAAAAGCACAGGTTCTTTGTATGGGTTAAACCGCGCCGATTACGGCTGGATGATTCCGTACATGCGTGCACTTGATGGCGAAAAAGATATTACCGACATTATTATGCAAACGGCTATTGATGAACTTGAACAAAATGCCGATAGCAAAGTAGATTTTATTGTTTGCTCTGCTGGTGTAAAAAGAGCTTACCAAGAATATTTATCACAATACCGTCACAACGTAGAGGTTATGGATTTAGCGGGTGGTTATAAAGCCATTAGTTACAATGGAATACCTTTAGTTTCCGACCGATTTGTTGAAAACGGAACTATGTATTTATTAAATACCAAAGAGTTTAATTTGCATCAGTTGTGCGATTGGAAATGGTTAGAAGGTGAAGACGGACGTGTGATTCGTCAAAACCAAAACAAACCAACGTATTCTGCAACTCTTGTAAAATATGCAGATATTATTTGTGATAAACCAAGCGGTCAGGCAAAAATTTCTAACATTCTAGAATCTTAGGAGAAACGTTTATGTTGCCACAATTTTGTCATGTTTTTGAAGGTGTATACTATGCAACCACGCGTGTGCAAGAAATAGACCCATGTTATGTAGTCGTGTATAACGCCCAAACAAAACGATTGGAATTGTGGCACATTTCTTTTCAAGCAGAATTTTGCATGCAATTGGGCGATGATGGAAATTTGGCAGACATAAAAGAGCGGGTGTATGCAACTAGCGGACAAAATATGCGCTTATTGTTTGAAGATATACAGGCGTACAATAACCGTTTAGAAGAGTTGCGTACGCAACAGGTTCTACAGCGTTCGCAAGAATGTTTAAAAACTACGCTTATGTATGCCGAACAAACCAACAAAGAACCAAACAGCGTGCAAATGCAAAAAATTATGGAGGGAAGTTTATGATTTTAGATATTATTGAGCACGTTGCCTCGCTACTTGGCAACGACGCCTTACTTAGCGAATGTGCAACGGCAAAACAGCAACAACAAGCATACCAAATGTCTAGCGAAATGCAAAAATTGTTGTATTTTGTAAACAGTGTAAACGCAGAACTTGCCCGACATTATTTTCCACTTTCATTTACCAATGCGGTGGAAACCGATGTAAATGGTAAAATTATGGTTAACTCTTTACAAAGGAAACCCTTTGAAATAAAAAGCGTGGAAGATTGCTTAGGAAATACGTTTTCTTACGAACTTTTTCCTACATATTTGCAACTACGTAAACCAAATACCATGGTGTTAGTTACATATTTTGCCTTGCCTCTCATCTGCGAGAGCGTGTTAGAAGATGTAGAATGCGATTTAAGAGTAACAGAAAAGTTGCTTGCGTATGGCACGGCGGCAGAATACGCTATGAGCAAAGTTCTTTCAGAAGAAGCCGAAATTTTTCAAACAAAGTTTCTTTCTTTAATCGATTTTGCAAAACAAAAATTTAAAATTGCAAAAATGAGGATGCGTGATTGGGTTTAAGTTACTTTTCTGCCGCAAAAAAATATCCTAATGCATCACAATACACAACAAAAGTTATTTCGTTTGCTTCTGGTATAGACCAAAGCAAATATTCCAACATTTTAAGCACACAAAAAGCTTATTTTTCTAAAAACTTTTCGTTTAAAAGCGGTGCTTTATTGGGCGGGTATGGGTTTATATATGCTCCGTTTACCTATGCGCCTACCGAGCAAACAGAACCAGTTTGTTTAGAAGAAGCGTTTTCTTTAGAAAATGCAGAATTGTTTTTTTACAAGCGTTTTGATTTTACTACCAACCAGCGTGATGATGCTTTGTTAATTGTTACGCAAAACTATGATATTTTATATCTTTCTTTACAAACCAAACAGGTGCAAGTGGTGGCTTCGGGCGTATTTACAAGCATGCCTACGGGTTTTTGTTATAGGTTAAATAGCGATGATGTGTTTATTTTTTCTAACACCACCGATGGTATGTTTGTATTGAACCACACAACGTTAGAACACTTTGTAGACGCTCCTGATGTTACAAGCATGTGTGTGCATTACGAAAGGTGTTTTGCATGCTCGGGTGGTGAAGCGCAACGTGTTTGGTTTTCGGAAGATTTAGACCCAACCAACTGGAATGTTTCGTTAGATGAAGCGGGCTTTATTGATTTATTAGATGAGCGGGGCAGGTTGTTAAAAGTTGTTTCGTTTCACGATTATGTATATATTTTCCGCGAATATGGCATTTCTAGGCTTTCGGCTATTGGCGAACAAACGTCGTTTTCGGTAACGCATTTATACAATACCTCGGGTAGAATTTATGCAAAAACCGTGGCGGTAAGTGGCGATAGAATTTTATTTTTGGCAGAAGACGGTTTATATTCGTTTGATGGTGTAGATACCACCTGCATATTAAAAGAACTTGCACCACTTTTAAAAGTGCAAAATAGCAAAGAGCCATTTGCTATATATTCTTGTGGGGAATACCGCTTATTTACGCATATTTTGCATGAAAATGCAGTTATTCCGTGCTTGTTTTGCGTAAATCCTGTAAGTAAGGAATATATGCTTACGTGTGATGTGAACATACATGCTATGGCTTCGGTACAAACCGATAACCTGGCAACCACTATGGTGCTTTGCGAAAAAGAAGGTACGGTGTGCGTGATGGAGTTAAACGAAAGTGGCTCGCTACATGGGGCTAATTTAGAAAAAGTATGGCAAAGCGGGTTCACCGATTTTGGTATACCAGAAAAAGTAAAAACGCTAAGAAAAATAACGCTAACTACGCTAACCGATATTACCATTACATTGCTTAGCGAAACGTCTTGCGTGGAGTATACCTTACACGGAAATGCATCACCGCAAACCATTGTTACATTGTTTTCGGGCAAGCGTATGTCGTTTACCATTACTACCACAAGTCACCAGCCAGAAATTTCAAATATGCAACTTACACTTTTAGGCTTAGAGAGGTAACGCGTATGAACTATGCAAAAATTGCTTACTCAAAAGCATGCGATATTGAAAAATATTTAAACGCAAGTGCCGAACAAGCGGAACTTTTTCCTTTTCAAGCGCAATCCATTTCAAAAAACTTTATCAACGCTTATTGCTTAGAGTCGTATAATGGTTTGCTTTGCGCGTTTACGGGTGAGGTTGGGGCATCTATTACCACCATTTCGCAACTTTGTATTACGTGCACCACCATGACAACGTTTCAAATAGATATTTACTGCAACAACATAAAATGTAAAACACAGCAATGGACACTTGCGCAAGGTGGTGGTGGCATTTTATTACAAAATGTGTTTACGCTGGCCGTGCAACAAAACACCATTCGTTTGATTATAACTAGCAGTGCGCCTTTTACATTGGTGGGCTTAGAAACAACCATCATTGGCAAATGCGTGGCAACCACGCAAAACCTAGAACCGCAAGCTATTAGCTACACAGATACCGATTGCATGGTAGCTGTGCATGAGAGCGACCAAGTGTTTTTTTATACAACACCGCTTGAAGAATGTGCGTTAAACTTACAAGAATTTACAAAAAAGATGTCTTTTTTAAAAACTAAATTTATCATTTTGCAAAATACGCTATATTTTTATGGCTTAACCATGCAAGGTGATTTATATAGAGTGCGCTATGAAGATACGCAAGATATGGTATTGCTTGCGCAAAATGTAACTATGTTTGATGCATGTACGTTTTACGATGTTGGGCAAACCTTAGGGTGTGTTTTATATGTACAAAACGATACACCATTTTTTATGAAAGATGCACTTTTAACAGCAGCGTATGCTACGCAACAAATACCTATAACAAAGCAAGGCATTACCGACGTTTGTATATTTGGTGGTGGCGAAACATTATATTTTTTGGTGGTAAGTGAAAGCGAAGGCTTTGTTTGTATAGGCGTGCAAGAAGAAGGATTTACCATTACTTCACAAGCAAAGGCGCACCTAGAGTGTTATTGGAGGGCAGGTGAGTATGAATCTAGTTAGTCAAGCCATTTTTACTGATGCAAACCAAGGGGCGGTATCTTCAAATACGGGGCGCTTATTTTCAACCGCTTTGCGCGAGATTAAAAATTTAAAAAGTTATGCATGCTTTGCGTTATTATGCTCAACTGCAAACAGCGCTGTAAAAAACGAAACCGATGGCGAATATTATGTTTCCGATGCGGTTGCACAAGTTCCGCTTACATACATTACGTATTCTCAGCTAAACGAAACAACGTTTAAGGGCATATATTCTTTAGAGTTAAAAGAAAATGAATATAATCAACTTTCGTTTCAAAGCATTTGCGTTTGTGGCAACGTTGCAGACACGGTAGCATTGGGCTCTGTGCCTGTGTATAACCAGCTTGTGTTTTATAACAGCGACGGCTCGGTAAAAACGTTTACCAAAAAAACGGGCGAGTCGATGGTTATTATGATAGAAATTGTGCTTACGTTTTCTATTTCTGGTGCCGATTTTGAATTGTTTTGTCCTTGGGAAAATAACCTACTTGTTAAGTGGTTGTTGGGTACGATAGACGATGGTGTAAAATTGACCATAAAAATGGGTGTAAATGAAAAAAAGAAGTTAGATATTGCTGACCACGTGCATGATGAATACCTTTTGCGTGATACGTTTTATGCGTTTTCTTCTAAAGATTTTGTGATTGACGAAGAAACAAATACGTTAACCATTTCTTATAGATTTAACTACAACAGCACGTATTTAATGAGTGAATATCGGTTACATATGAATAAAACGTGCGTTGGTAGATTTTCGGTGATGTTAGATTCTTACACGCCATATACTGCCTATGCAATTACGCGCGGGTATAACGATAACCAGGCATTAATTCGTTATCCTAATTATTTAAGTGTAGAAAATATTTATAACTACACAACAGACGAATATGTTGAGCGAACGCTTACGTTTACATCGGTACCAAATCTTTGTTGTAATGGGCGAAAAAACGATGTATTTACGTATTATAAAAATTTTGAAAAGTTTTATATGTCGGCAGATAAATCTATGATTGGTTTTTTAATGCAAGGCAAGTTAGATGTTTTTAAAATTTTAGAAGATGATACTTTGCAACAAATAGATACGTCTATGGTAAATATACAGAATGCAAAAGAAATTTTAATGATAGATAACCATTTGTTTATTTTTACAACCGATGACGATATTTTACGCAATTACTATAACGAAAATTTACAATTTATGCCTAAAAATCACTCTTTAACCGACGCACTCACCGATAAACTTTATACCCTTTCTTTTTCACAAGTGGTGGTTACGAAACATGTGTATGAAAACGGTGTGGTTATGTTTCGGTTTGGGGTATTGCCAGCAGAAGCCAATAGTGAAGGAAAGATGTATGGCTATGTTTTAGAAATGGCAGAAAACGAAAATAAAGATGTTTGGTTTCAGCGCACCTTTGTTTGCGATGAAATAGATAATGTAACCAAAGTGGTTTGTATGTATCCGTATGAAGATGTGCCCGATTGCATTATGTTTGCCACTGCGCAAGATTCTACAACCAACGCATACGCTTTGCGTATGTTTTATGGCGAACCACTTGCGTGCGTAACGCCAGAAAAACAAATTTTAGCAAGCTACTTAACCAGAGAAGATGCGTTAAACTATGGGCAGTTAGGCAGATATTTTTATACAGTATATGCCGATTATAAAAACATGGTTGTAGCGTTTGAAATACCTTCGGGTGCCTATTATCATAACACAAATTTTACTGATGTTTATGGTTCTAACGTAACGTTTTACAGTACCAAATATAATTATATATCTGGATACGACATAATTAGTAAAAATATTTTTGTTGTATTGGCGTTCTCATTTCGTAATGCTTATACCGTATATTTTAAGTATAATGGAATGCTGAATAAACCTGCAAAACTGATACTTTTATTAAATCACTCATTTATTGTTGTGCCAGATGAAGGTGAAGAACTTACCTGTGCTTTTCAAGGAGATTTCATGATGAATGCACTAGTGGCTTCGGGGTTAGATGGGTTTAACGATAACGATTATATTTATGTCGGTTTAAATTGCAGACCTATTCCGGGTAGTCCACAAGCGCCTATTGAAGGCACGTTTTCATTAACTTGGGAAGGGGAAAATGTATGAAACTTCAAGAAACCATTATCAACATAAAAAATATAACACACCCCCAAGCTTACTTCAATGAAGCTACGCATACCTTAGAACTTTTTGTTTGGCAAAAAGACGGTATGTATAGGCGCTTATATTCTTGCACGAGTAATAAAATACGTTTGCAATTAAAGCAATATGTGGGGCAATACACATACGCAAAACGCATAAACACAACGTATATTATCGTTTGTAGATATCAGTCGGTAAACATTATATCTTGTCCATTTTCGTAAAAAAACATAGTAATTTTTGTTTGTAATTTAAAGTTTTGCAGTTTTTTGAAAATTTTACACAGGAGGGTAATCCATTGGAAGAAGAAAAAAAGAAAAAACAAAGTTCTTATAACGAAGAGAAAATCGTAAAAGAATTTGAAAAAATTGAACAAAGCGTACCGGAAGTAGAGGCACCCCAAGACGACAGTTTGCAACTAGAAAAGAAAGAAGAACCTACTTTTGTGCAAGAAGATGTAGAAAAACAAATTGAAGACCTTCTTGCTGCAACATACGCACAAAAGCAACAAAACACAGAAAACGAAAAACAACAAGGCCTAACAAGTTTAGAAGAAAGCAAGAAAAAAGCGGAAGAACTTTACGCGGCCGATTTAGAAAAAGCTGAACAAACCTATCATGCGTATAGAAATCAGGCAGAAACCGATGCGTTAAAACGTGGTTTGGCGCGTTCTAGCATTGTACTCAATCAACTTGATGGTATAGAACAGCAAAAAGCGCAAAGTTTGGTACAAATACAAAACAACTTAACACAAACTTTGCAAGGCCTAGATGCTGATATGCAACAACTTGAAACAGAATACACGCAGGCCATGCAACAGTTAGACCTAGAAAAAGCGCAAGAAAAAGCGCACATGTTAGACGAAAAATATCAAGAATATCTTACAACCAAACAAGAAGTTATAGAGTTTAACAACAAGGTAGAGCAAGCGCAAAAAGAATGGGAGGCGCAAAAGCAACAAACTGCTTATAACCAAGCGCTTAAAAATGAAGAGTTTAAGCAAGAATACGGCTACGAACTTCCATACCAAACGCCACAAGAAGAATATGAAGCAAAGGTTAACGAGCGCAACCAAACCATTCAAGACAAAAAATATGCATATGTAAAACCTATATTTGAAGCCATGGAAAAAGACGAAGCCATTGAAATTTTAAAAAATAGCACGGTGTTAAAAGAACAGTTAGGTATTCACTATTACGATTTAATGTATACACTACAAAGGCGGTTATCATGAAAAAAATTACAAGCTATCAGTTTTGGATAGGCATTGCCAGTGGTGGTCTTTTAATTGTGCAGTGGCTTTCTAAATATTTTGGTGTCAACATAAACCCCGATATATATTTAGAAGTTGTTTCTGGGGTGCTATCTATTTTTGTTGTGCTTGGTTTTTTGGTGCCTACAAAACAACAGGGGGAAACAACCATGGAACATATTGTATTTACAGACAAAGAAAAAGCAAAAGCCTTTGAAGAAGCCTTACAACTAGCAAATATAACCTACACAGTAACACAACTATCGAACGGAATTTTGTTTGCTATTGAAAGTCAGGCAACCGATATCACAAGCGTAGAACAAACGGCGCAACAGGTAGCGCAAGATATTGTAGAAAATGCGCAAACATTGCTTGAAACCCAAACGCAAGATGAAACAAACGCTCCAGCACAACCGTTACATGTTTCAAGCGAAGCTGAACAAAATGCAAGCAACCAACTTGAAACCTTTTCATTAGAAAATGTAGAAACAACAAACGGTAACCAAGCAAGCGTGCTTACCCCAAGTGCACCATCTTGTGCTTTCGAAGAAACAACAGGTGTGCAAAGTGGGCAAGAATCAACGCAGGCTGTTTTCGAAATAGAACCAGCGCAAGCGAGTGTTTCGGTGCATGCGCCAATAGAGCAAACGCTTGCTACGCAACAAACCGAGCAAGCCCCACCGCTTAAACAAGAAGATGCATTCAACAAAACGGTGCTAATAGATGCCGAAAAAACGTCTACAAGCGTGCAACCTGCGCAAAACACAGTGCAGGCAAGCGCAGAGGCAGAAGCAATAAACATGCAAAAACAAAAAGAAATAACCGAAGAAATTCTTATGCTTCAAAACGCAAATACCGCCGATGAACAACAAATTGCTATATTAAAAGAAAGCAGAGAGTTATATGCAACCACGTGCATACAAGAATTACAAGTGTGCATAGAAAATAGAAATCAACGCATTGCCTTTTTGCAAGCAACACTTGCATCGCTGTAAGTGGTGTGTGTGGTAGGTGATTGTGCATGTATGTATGAAAAACGTGCAGGCATATAAACGGAAACAAAAAGCATACAGCAAACGGCGCGTATTTTTGCGTTGGTTTGCACAAGCCAAGCGTAGATATTCTTTTTTACAAATGCTACACAAACTATGCGTTGTTATTGCGCGTATTTGGTTTTCATAAAACACCCCGCATGTTGGGGTGTTTTTTTTATGTTCTTTTTATTTGTATTGCATGGCCTTATGTTTGCGTGCCACCTATAAACGTATATGCGTGATTTTACATTTGTAAAAAGCGCAAATGGTAAAAGGTTACTTCTAATAAAGCATATAAAAGTATTAAATATAGCTTTGCAATACGTAACAAAAACACTTGACAATTTTGCGTGCGTTTTGTAAACTAAGTGCACAAATTATATATTTTTTTCTGAATATTTTGAAGTGCACCTACGGCTGTTATGGGTTATTACGTTGCTTTTTATAGAAAGCAGGGTTTTGTGTGCATTCATTATATATAAAATATACAGTTTGAATAGGTAAAGGAAATACGCCATGTTTAAAAACACTTGTAAAGTCACAACGAATAATTTTTATATAGTTTGGAAAGCCTTTTTATACATGTTTGTGTGTGGTTTGGCTGTAGGCGCCTTAGGGTATGTTACGCTTTTACCACTTTTTCAAAAATTACAAGAAGTTGGCTGGTTTGGCCAAGTAAATGCCTTTTTTACCACCATGTACACGTCGCCAAAAGAGGTGGCGGAAAGTTTTGCCGATACAAGTTCTATGCTAGGCTCGGTTATTCTTAACAACACACATGCGTTTTGGTGGAACTACTTGCTGTTTGCCATTGTTTTTTGCGTGCTTTATAATGTATTGCACAACATAAACATATACACCATTGGTGAAGTGGTAAACAGTCAAATGTCATCGAATATTAAAGATAGTTACTCCAACAAACTTGTGGTTTCTTTAAAAAAGAGTATTGGCTATTCGTTTGTAAAACTTTTGGTTAGTATTCCATTTTGGCTTTTAGGTTTTTGCTTTTTCTATTTTTATTTATTGCTTGCAAAATCGTTTCTTTCTAGCATTCTGCTTTTAAGTCCGCTTTTGTTATTGTGGATGCTTCTTGCTAGTTTGCATATTACCGTGCTTTCGGGCGTTATGCCTTGCTTAATTAACGAACAAATTTCTGTACGTAAATCGTTTGGGCGCGGGTTCGATATTATTGCACCTATGTTTGGGCGCGTATTTTCTAACGCCTTTGTTTTGGTGCTTATTATGTTTTTAGTAAACCTTGTGTTTGGCGTGTTTACGTTAGGCGCTGCACTTGTGGTTACTGTTCCGTGCTCGATAGTGGCTGTGTCGGCATTCCAGTTGGTTACATATTACACTTGCACACGTCGTCGCTATTATATAGCCGAAAACATGATTGTAGAACCTGTTGTTCGTACCAAAGGCGTAAAAGTGGCATCGTTACAAATTTCACCTGCGCAAGAACAACAAAAACCTTTGGTGTATGCGCAATCACAAACGGCGGTATACCAGGCAGAAATGCAAAAATTGCCAGAACCGTTAGCGCCTTCTAAGGTGTTGGTGCATCATGTAAAACCAGAAATAGAACAAATGCCAACCTACACGTTTGCGCCACAACCCGTAAAGCAACAAGCGCCTGCTATTTTACACAAGCCAGCGCTAAAAAAAGCAGAAAAACCAGAAACAAAACAATCGTTACAAAAGCCTGAAAAACCAACAAAGCCAGAAAATAAATAACACTTAGGTACTATTCTTACAATGCGAGGCAATATGCCAAAGTAACCCTAGCTATGCAAACAACCGTTTTGTATTGTGCGCAGGTGGCGGTGGTGCGTTGTTTCATTTTTACGCAAGCTTCGTAAACACCACGTTACAATTTTTGCCATAGAAAAGTTATGATGCAAAACTTTTTTATGCTTGGGGGCAACCATTGCATTTTGTGTTAAGTAAACCCTACATTTTTAAACCATAAACAAACCTATGGCAAATACGGCAAACCTTTCGCGTACATGTTGCCGAGTGGGGTACACCCGTAGCGTATACTTTTATCTATTTACTTTTACAAAGCCACCTTATTATGTGGATGTGTGGCGCGTATGTAGCGCGCGCATGCTTTTTTATGTAAAAGTTCGTTAAAAAAACAATGTACGTGGTATGCAAGCAATATTTTTTTGCGTGCATAGGTGCGTAAACATAGTTAACTTAAAAAACAAGCAAAAACAAAGGAGAATTATATATTTATGCAAGAAAAACAAAACGAAACACTTTCTACCAATGCACAAATGCGCAAAATGCGTGCAGAACGTAAACGTAAACACGTATACAACGCGGGGCTTCAAGCAAACGCCGAGCCCACCCAAGCGGTTATTGAACCAGAAAACATGCAAAACCGCATGGACGACGTGGTAGAAACCGAAAACACCAATCGTAACCAACCAAACAAACAAAACAACGCGCACGGCAAAAAAGAAACACGTACGCAAGGTAAGTTAAAAGTTATGTTTTTAGGTGGTGTAGGTGAAATAGGTAAAAACATTACCGCTTTAGAATATGAAGACGATATTATGCTTATAGACTGCGGTTTGGCTTTTCCTAGTGAAGAAATGCCAGGCATAGACTTGGTTATTCCAGATTTTACCTACTTAAAAGAAAACAAAGACCGTATTCGCGGTATTGTATTTACCCACGGGCATGAAGACCATATTGGCTCGTTGCCTTATTTATTAAAAGATGTAAAAGTGCCACTATACGGCTCTAAAATGACACTTACCTTAATTGGTAATAAAATACGTGAACACCATATTACAGGCATTAAAGGTGTTGTGGTTAAGCCAAGAAATGTCGTTTCGCTTGGCAAATTTAAAGTAGAATTTGTGCGTGTAAACCACTCTATTGCAGGGTCTATGGCGCTTGCTATTACCACACCCGTTGGTGTTGTTTTCCACACGGGCGACTTTAAAATAGACTTTACGCCGATTGATGGCGAAATGATAGACCTACCACGTATTGCCGAAATTGGCAGACAGGGCGTATTGTTAATGATGGGTGAAAGTACCAACGTAGAACGCCCAGGGTACACCGAAAGTGAATCGGTAATTGGTGCAAGGCTAGATACCATTTTCCAATCGAACGCCGATAAACGCTTAATTGTAGCAACTTTTGCAAGTAACATTTATCGTATACAACAAATTATAGAGCTTGCCATAAAATACAACCGTAAGGTAGCGGTAGTTGGCAGAAGTATGATTAACAACATTGATGCAGGGCAACGTATTGGCGAGTTTAAATTTCCGGAAGAAACCTTTGTCGATATTGAAAAAGTAGGGCATATGGAAGATAAGAACGTGCTTATACTTTCTACAGGTAGCCAAGGCGAACCTATGAGCGCGTTATCTAGGTTGGCAAGAGGTGAGTTTAACAAAATTGTTGTAGGCGAAAACGATACGGTTATCTTTTCATCTTCGCCTATTCCGGGTAACGAAAACAGCGTAAATGCGGTTATCAATAACCTATATCGCCGTGGCGCTATTGTTATACATGAAAACGTACATACCTCAGGCCACGCCTGCCGTGAAGAATTAAAAACCATTCATTCACTTATTCATCCAAAATTCTTTATTCCGGTGCATGGCGAGTACCGTCATTTAAAAGAGCACACACTGCTTGCACAAAATTTAGGTATGGACCCACACAACATGCTTATTCCAGAAATTGGTATGTGTGTAGAAGTTACCAATAAATACATTATGGAAAAAGGCAGAGTACCTGCTGGCGAAATGCTCGTTGATGGCTTAGGCATTGGCGAAGCTACCAGTGTGGTATTACGTGAACGTAAACTTTTAAGCGAAGATGGCTTAATTATTATTGTTGTTGGTATATCTAGCACCAGTGGCGAAGTGGTAAACGAACCATACGTTATCAGTCGTGGTTTTGTATACCAAGACGAAATGGAAAAGTTAAACAACGAAAGCAAACAAATATTGCTCGACACATTAAAACTTATGGACTTAAAAGAAGTAAAAGATTGGAACGAAGTGCGTAACAGCATACGTAAACCATTGCGTAATTTCTTCTTTAAAAAGTTTAAACGTACGCCAATGATATTGCCAATTATTTACAGAGTATAAAGGAGCGCAAAACATGCAAAACAAAGCGTGGGAAAACGAAGAATTTTCTGGGTTTAACGATTTAGATAGTTTCGATGCTTTAGATATTACCGAAGAAGAAACCGAAACCGTAAACGAGCCAACCCCAACACAAACCAAAGAACACCATGCAAACAAAACGCAAACCCAAGATGTAAACGTAGAGCAAGGCGCAAACCCAAACAAGCATACCCATGCTAACAAGCATGCATCAGCTAGCCAAACGCCACAAGATTTAACCCTAAGCAAAGATATGCTTGGTAAACGCGTTATGGGGTATATAGATAACGAAAAGCAAGCCGAGGCGGTGTTAAAAAAATTAGAAAAATACGCGTCGGAGCAATTTGTACCTATTTTGCGTACAGGCACGGCACGCTTATTAAAACAAATGGTACGCAAGGTGCAACCAGCAAGTGCGTTAGAAATTGGCACAGCTATAGGGTATAGTGGTACCATCATTCTTTCTAATAGCCCATCGTGTGAACTTGTCACCATAGAACTCGACCCAGGCGCCGTAAAAATGGCAAGCAAAGCGTTTGCCAAAGCGCGGGTAGACGAGCGCGTAACCATTTTAGAAGAAGATTGTATGGTGGCGGTGCCAGAACTTGAAAAAGCAGGCATGGGCTTTGACTTTATTTTTCTAGATGGGCCAAAGGGGCAGTATATTCGCTTGTTGCCACATTTGGTAGCCTTACTTAATAAAGGTGGTATACTGTTTGCCGATAACGTACTTTTCCGCGGTTACGTTACAGGCAAAGAACCTACACCAAAACGTTTTAAAACCATTGTAAAACGCATGCAAGAGTTTTTAGCTAAGGCTAAACAACACCCGCAACTAATTAATGTAGAAATTATGGAAATTGAAGACGGCGTGTTGCTTGCTAATAAAGTGTAGTACGCACATTTTTACGTGCAGGCTTATGCGTTCTATTTGAACGTTTATTGGTATACAAGTATATGCTACATGTATGCACGTGCAAGCGCTATAACATATGGCGCTTGTTTATACACAATTTTTAAATAAACACTATAAAGGAAACATTATGAAACAACCCTTAGAATTGTTAGCCCCAGCGGGTGATATGGAAAAACTAAAAACCGCGATTCATTTTGGAGCAAATGCCGTTTACATGGCAGGCAAGCAATATGGCTTGCGCGCGTATAGCGGTAATTTTTCTAATAACGAATTACAAGAAGCCGTAGCCTATGCGCATGCACATGGCGTAAAAGTGTATATTACACTGAATATCTTTGCGCATAATAAAGATTTTCAGGGTTTACAAGAATACTTGCAAACGCTTGAAAACGCAGGGGTAGATGCCGTTATTGTGTCCGACTTGGGTGTGTTTACATTTGTAAAACAACACACTAATTTAACCATTCACATTAGCACGCAAGCTAATACAACCAATAAATATACAGCAAAAATGTATGCCGATTTAGGCGCAAAGCGTATTATTTTAGCGCGCGAACTTACGGTAGAAGAAATACAAGAAATTCGCGCTTACTTACCCGAGAATATAGAGCTAGAATGTTTTGTGCATGGCGCTATGTGTATTAGTTATAGTGGAAGGTGTTTGCTCTCGAATTACCTAACAGGGCGCGATAGTAACCACGGTGAATGCGTACAAGCGTGCCGTTGGAGTTGGCAATTAACCAACGTTCAAGGTGAAAAAGTGCCTATGTATAAAGTGCAAGAGCGCACCAAACATGCCGACGAACTCTCGGTAACCGAAGATGACTACGGCACATATATTTTTAATAGTAAAGATATGAACCTACTTGCACATTTAGATATTTTAGCACAAGCAGGTGTAACAAGTTTCAAAATTGAGGGCCGAATGAAATCGCCTTATTACACGGCAACGGTAGTCAATGCGTATCGCCGTGCTATCAACCAACTAGAAAACTTGCCATTGGGCGCACGCTACACGCCAGACCCAACACTTATGGCAGAACTACAAAAGGCTAGCCATAGGCAATATACCACAGGGTTTACCATAAACAACGAAACCGTAAAACAAAATTACGAAACTTGCGTGCAAACACAAGAAAGCGTGTTTATAGCCCTTGTGAAAGATGTGCAAAACGATTATATTGTGGTAGAAATGCGAAATAGGTTTAAAGTGGGTGACGTGTTAGAAATACTTTCGCCAACTGCGCTATTTGGTAAAACGCTTACTGTACAACGTATGGAAACCATGCAAGGCGAAAGGGTAACCGACGCAAAACTTGTGCAACAACAATTAAAAATATACACAAGCCTAGCACCGCAGTGTCAGGTAGGCGATATGTTACGCAAATAACACACGTGCCTATAAAAAGAATATGGTATGTGTTTTTTATGCTTTTACATACATGTAACATGGTGTTGTGTGTATCATTACGTGCATGCATTACGTGTAAATGAATGTATATTTTATAATAAACCTTAACAATGTATGTTTATACAACTCATTTGTATATGTCCATAGCGTAAACACAACCATGCTTTGTATATATGCAAGTATACATTGGTTCATTGTTTGTTTACAAAATAGTTAAGCAAACATTCTTACGTATGTTTTACTCGTTTTTTTGCCTATCGGTAACTAAAAAAACTTATGTTGACAAACTTATATAAACTGCATATACTATATTAGAGTTGGTTGGATGGTTGCGCAACGCCTTGTGCGTTGTGAGGAAAGTCCGAGCATCACAGAGCAGGGTGCTTGCTAACGGCAAGCGTGGGTAACCATAGGAAGAGGGCAACAGAAATAAACCGCCTAAGCCTTACGGCCGGCAAGGATGGAAATGTGCGGTAAGAGCGCACACGGAAGCATGGTGACATGTTTCTGCTGTAAACTCCACCCGATGCAAGATGTGGAATCGTTATAACGCTGCTCGCCAGATTCCCCCAATCGCTAGAGCGTTATGGCAACATAACGTCGAGATAGATAACCATCTTCAATGACAGAACTCGGCTTACAGGCCAACTCAAAACAACGCGTAGCTTTTTGCTACGCTTTTATTTTGTTTGTTTTTTACGTTTCATAAAATATACGCTTTCGCTTGCTTTGTTTTTATATTTTCCGTAATGCATGCAAGAACATGCTAAAATAATATAGTTTTTACAAAAATAATAACAATTTTTGCATATTTTGTTTTAAAACTTTTATTTTTTAAAAAAATATATACACCTTTACTTTTGTTTTATGCTGCTCACTTTTTGTGCTTTTCTACTCTTTTATGATGTCAACCCATTTGTTTTATTTTAAGCGTTTTGCTTCTACTTGGGTATGCAACAATACCTTACATTTTGGTATATTATGTCGAAACGTTGCATAAGGTAAACCAAGGGGGAAAACACGCATTGAATTTTATTTTAGAATTACTTACAAAACTATTCTTTTTTACAGGCAAGCTTTCTAAACAATCGGCATTTGCCAAACCACTTACACCCGAAGAAGAAGCAGAGTGTTTTGAGGCACTTACACAAAATAAGCCTTGGGCCATGGAAAAGCTTATTAAGCACAACTTACGTTTGGTTGCGCATGTAGCAAAAAAATATAAAGGTAGCCCATTAGAAGAAGAACTTATAAGTGTAGGAAGTGTGGGATTATTTAAAGCCATTAAAACATTTCGGCCTGCGCAAGGAAATGAATTTTCTACATACGCATCTCGTTGTATAGAAAACGAAATGCTTATGCTGTTTCGAGCAGAGAAGAAACGCCAAGCTGATGTATCGTTAGAAGAAAGCGTAGGTAAAGATAAAGACGGAAACGATTTATATTTAAAAGAAGTTTACATCACCGATACTGATTCTTGCACATATATAGCAGAACTAAAAATTATATACGAGCAAGTGCTTGCTATTATGAAAGCTACACTTACACCAAGAGATTTAGAAATTATAGAATACAGGTTTGGGTTAAATGGCAAACAGCCACTCACACAAATTGAATTATCAAAACGAATGGGTATTTCGCGTTCGTATATTTCACGCATAGAAAATAAAGCAATTTTGCTTGTGCGTAAAAAAGCGCAAGAAAAAGGGCTAAGCATGTAAAAATGGTATGTGTATTTTTGCGCAAATAGGGCATACTCTTTGTATGCTTTTTATTTGTATAAGCGTTTGTATTTGTATGGCGGGCGTGTTATGTGTTTTATGCAAAACGCGCTTTTTGCCACGTTTGCCTTTCGATATATTGGGCGTAGAGCATGGCTTTCTATTTTTACAAAATCAGTACAAACTTGCATATGATAAAAAGCACAAAAAACGCAAAATGGTAAAAAAATATGCTAAAAACAATATAAAAAACGCAAAAAACACGCAAAACGTTTGTCATTTTGCAAAAAATTCTAGTTTGCAAAGTTTAGAAAAAACAGCGCCTTTGTATTTATATAATGCGCGTAAAAACCTACTAAATTTTATGCATACGCTTTCACATTTTCCTAACACATTTTTATTACCGCTTAGCTGTTTGTATAAATATAAACTAGCACTACTTTCGGTGTGTCAAACATTAAAAAAAGAGTGCGAAAAGTTGCATGGGCAAACGTTTCGGCATATTCAATCTAAGTGTGTGGTTTCTATGTTTGCTTGGTTTTTTGCGTGTGATATGCTCTTAAAAAAACCAATGTCTTTGCAAGGTGTGCTTACGCAAATATACGCTTTTCGCAAGCCTACGCAAAAAGAAATAAAAGCTTTACCCACGCTTATTTGCTTACATATTATTTCGCTATTGTATGCGCTTGTGTGTGATGTGCAAACCATGCATAAACAAATTCAAAAAGGTAAACAAACCAAAAAATTTTCCTTGCGTGTGGTAAAACAATCGCCGGCATTTTTGTACGGTGCTTACGCTTTTAGTGAAGCAAAAATTGCTTTGTTTTCCGTACATAAAAAGGCAGGGGTAAAGGCGACAAAGCATGTGGTAAAAGAGAGTTTACAAACCAAGCGCCACATAGAACATTTGGTTTGTTGGCTATTTGAAATTATACGCGAAAAAGAACAAGCGCGCGCAGGTAAATGGCGTAAAAAAGCATCTGCATCGTAATCCATAAAAAAACACATATATAAAAAAACACAAATATTGTTTTGTTATTTTTTTAAGCAAACGCACAATGCGACTTTGCTTTTTTTGTTGTAAAAAACTTTATTTCCTTTACGTAAAAGCGTGTGCTTTTGTTTTACAAACAAAAACAAAATATGTATACTTATGGCAGGAGAACGTAGGGTATGGAAGAATTTCATGTATCTTCAGCCACGCTTGCACCGCTTTCCGAGCGTATGCGCCCACAAACCTTAGAAGAATTTTTAGGGCAAGGGCATATTGTTCGCAAGGGTTCGGCGCTGTTTCGTGCCATTACGGCAGGTACTTTAGGTAGCTGTATTTTCTTTGGGCCACCGGGTACAGGTAAAACCACGTTAGCGGGTATTATTGCCAACCAAATGCAAGGCAACTTTGTGAAATTAAATGCCGTTTCGTGTGGGGTGCAAGAAGTAAAAGAAGTCATTAGCCAAGCCAAACGCGACTTGCAACTTTTAGGTAAAAAAACCTATTTGTTGTTAGATGAATGTCATAGGTTTAATAAAGCGCAGTCCGATTCCATGCTCGAAGCTATAGAAAAAGGGTACATTACCTTTATTGGTAGCACCACCGAAAATCCGTTTACCAGTATGACGCGTGCCATTGTTTCGCGTTGCCAAATATTTGAATTTCGCGCCCTAACCAAAACCGATATTTTAGCACTTTTAAACCGTGCGCTAACCGATAGCACGCGTGGGTTTGGTGCATTAAACATACACATTTCTACCGAAGCGCTTGAAATTTTAGCAAATCGTAGTGCGGGTGATGCGCGTAGCGCGCTAAGCAGTTTAGAACTTGCCGTTTTAAGCACCCCTAGCGCCGAAGATAACTCTATTACCATTACCAAAGAAATTGCAGACGAATGTTCTAAGCATAACATTCTAGCCATCGATACCGATATTTATTACGATATGCTTTCCGCTTTTTGCAAAAGTTTGCGCGGAAGCGACGCCGACGCCGCATTGTATTGGAGTTTTCGTTTAATTGAAGCAGGGGTCGACCCGCTTATTATTTGCCGAAGGCTTATAGCCCATGCCAGCGAAGATGTTGGTTTAGCCAACTCGCAAGCATTAGTGGTGGCTACATCGGCACTTACGGCGTACCAAAATTTAGGCAAACCCGAAGGGCTTATTCCACTAGCGCATGCTATTATTTACGTGTGCATGTCGCCAAAATCAAACCGCGTCATTATTGCGCTTAACCAAGCACAAGAAGATGCAAAAAATTCATTTTCAGGTGCGGTGCCTGCGCATTTAAAAAACACCAATTACATGAATGAAAAACGCGCGAAATATATTTACCCGCACGACCTAGGCGGTTATGCTAAACAACAATACATGCCCGATGAATTTAAACATAGGGTATACTATGTACCAAGTGCCAACGGAAGCGAAAAAAGTATTGTGCTTCCGCCAGAAAAACAAGCGCTATTAAAACATAAGGAGGACGCAAACCATGATTAGTGAAAAAGAACTTAAAAAAGAAAGAGATTATTTAAAAACCGTTCTTTACATTTTAGAAAAAGAAATTTCCAAATACGATGGTTGGCAACAACTTATGGAACAATCTATTTACACAAAAATGAAGTATGTGTGGGAAGAAGGAGAAAACGACCCAGATATTATTTCGCAAATTAAGCAAACCATCAACCGAGAAGAAGCCACGGTAGCCAATGCCGATAAACAAAAGCAAGTGTACGCCCGCATGATTAAAAGCGCATACTTTGCTCGTATAGATTTCGACGATGGCGAAGAAGTGTTGCCGGTATATATTGGTATTGCCACACTAGAAAACGGTGGTCACTTTTACATATACGATTGGCGCGCGCCAATATCTAGTTTGTTCTACGATTATGAACTAGGCGACGCGAGTTACACTTTACCAAACGGCGACGAGGTGCATGGTAAAATTACATTAAAGCGTCAGTATAAAATAGAAAACGATACCATTGTGCAAATTTTTGATACCAACACACAAATTATTGATGAAATTTTGCGTGAAATGCTCGAAGGCAATGCGTCTACCAAAATGAAGAACATTGTAAAAACCATTCAAAAAGAGCAAAACAAAGTTATTCGTAAACAAGCCGATTTGTTGGTGGTGCAAGGCCCAGCTGGTAGCGGTAAAACCAGTGTTGCTATGCATAAAATTGCCTACCTATTATATAGCGAACGCAAAACACTTAAAAATGAAAACGTTTTAATTATGAGCCCTAACGAAATTTTCTCAGATTATATTTCAGGCGTATTGCCAGAAATGGGTGAAGATAACGTTTACCAAACCACCTTTATGGATTACATTAAAAGTAACCTACACGAATTTAAAGTGAAAGGTAGCATGAACGAAATATACGAAGAAGTATATGGCAACGAACTTAATCGTTCGGTTATGTATTATTCGGCAAAATTAAAATTTGGCGCAGTGTACATCAACTTAATTGAAAACTTTTTGCATCAAAAGAAAGACCAGCTTTTATGCATCACCGATTACGTTTCCGATGGCAAAGTTTTAATAGATAAAGAATTTTTAAGCAAATATTCCGACGAATTAGTAGCCACAGGTAAAAGTTACCGCGAACGGAACCGCCTCATTGTACAAAAAATATTGTTACATTTAGATATTAAATTGCATAAAGAGCCAAAACAACGTGCAAAACTTAAAAAGCAACTTGAAGGCGCGGTAGATAAAATTAAACCAAAAAATTTATACCTAGAACTGTATTCAAATAAAGATGCCTTTATTTCTATGATAGAAGACATTTATAACGAAACAGGCACGCCAAAAGATGTTCGCTTAACAATAAAACAATTATCCGATATTTTTGAATACACATCTCAGTTGCTATCTAAAAACATTATTCCGTTTGAAGATGTAACAGGGTTTATGTATTTGCGTAGTAGGTTACTTGGCACCAAGGGAACAACCAATTTAAAATATGTTATTATAGACGAAGCGCAAGATTATACGCTTATGCAATACAAAATTATCAACGAAATATTTAAAAATTGTAAACTTACCGTGCTAGGTGACGTAAACCAATGCATTATGCCATTTAACAAATACACCGATTTAGCAAAAATTATCAACACGCTAAAAGAAGGTAGAGAAGGTGCCGTAGTAGACGAAAGCTATTTAACCAAAACCTACCGCTCTACTTGGGAAATTAACGATTTTGCGAAATCTATTTTATCTACAACCGAAAACTATACGCAGGTAGATAGACATGGCGAGCCTGTACATATTTTTAAAGATGGTATTCAAAAAAATGCATCACGCATTATTGATGATGCCATTCGTTTAAAAGAAACCTACCATACGGTAGCGGTTATTACCAAAACCGAAGCCCAAGCACTAGAATTTAAAAAATTGTTAGAAGCCAAAAAGAAGGCATCACACTTTAAAGTTATGACCAACCAAGACAATGCTTTTAGCGAAGAAAAGGTTATGGTTATTCCAAGTTACATTGCCAAAGGTTTAGAGTTTGATGCCGTACTTGTGTTAGATGCCGACAATACAAACTACACCGCACAAGACAAAAACTTGTTTTACGTAGTGGTTACACGTGCCTTGCATTATTTAGCTATATATTATCGCGAAAAACTAACCACGCTTATCCCAAAACAAAAATAACATTGGTGCAACACTTTGTTGCACCTTTGCCGTGTAAAAGTGCGTAAACTACCCTCAAAGTATTGTGTATACACTTTTCCATACACAACACGAAAAAACTGCAAAAAGTGGTTGTAAAAATATAAAAATACGCGTTAAAACTAACAAAATAGTTGTTTTACCAAAAGAAAACGCAAAAAATAAAAAAGGAGCATAAAGCCAAGCATGCAGACGCATTATGTACGTTTAATTAAAGATAAGCACAAAGCAACCAAAGGCGTAACGCGTACCAATTCCAGATATTTAGCCATGCTCAAACGAGAAAAAATGCTAAACATTGTGCACGGCATCAATTGGTTTGATTATATTTGCTTTGCATTATTTGTTGTAACTACCATTGTGTTATGTTTTGTTATTAAACCTTTTACAATTACATTCATTTTATCTATTACAACCTTTTTGTTATATTCTTGTTCTAATTTACTTATTTCTCGTGGAAAACTGCTTGGACCTATTATAGGAACAATCAACAACTTTGTTTATATTACCTTGTGTATCATTCAAAGCGTATACGGCGAAATATTTATAAATGTAGTTTTATACCTGCCACTTTCTATTGCATGTATTGTTACCTGGTATAAAAACCGTTCAGGTGAAACCGAGCAGTTAGAAATAAAGTCGTTTACACCCAAAGCATGGGTGCTTTCAACCACAATACCGCTCATAGCTTCGGCTATTGGTTACGTTATTTTAGGCGTTGTGTTGCATCAAAAACTAGCGCTTATCAATGCGTTTAGCATAGCTATTGGCGCTACGGGTGATATTATTCGTAATTTACGCTATAAACAATTTTCTTGGTTTTATATTGTAAGTAACACACTTTCCATAACTTTATGGTTAGGTCTTTCGGTTACCGATATTTCCATGTTGCCGGTTGCGTTTAGCAGTGTGTTTGGGTTAGTTAATAGTATTCGTGGCGTTGTGTATTGGCAAAATTTATGGCATAAATCGGAAGCGTTTCAAGGTAAAATTTTAGCCAAACGAAAACTGAACATTCGTAAAATTATCAAACTAAAACACCGTTTTCAAAAAATGAAATGGAAGGTGGGCACATAAAGGCAAGCATTACCCAATAAACCCCACGCATGTGTCAACAAGTGCTACGTGCGCGCAGGGAGTGGGCAAGTTACCTTGCATGCAATTTTTAAAACGTAAGCACGCAAAGTTGCACGCATTACTTACACACGATTATGGTTTAAGTAATGTTTTAGCATTAAAAAAGAGTACTGCATCAATGTATGTGCTAAAAATATATAAAACAAACATTTTCACTTAATGATATTACTCTTATATAAAGGAAGCAAACTATGTACCAAAACGATTTACTTATTAAAGGAAAAGTTACCGCCACAAAAGGCATTACAAATACAAATAGCATTACACAATTCGATGTTGCTATACGTCGTATTGATTTTTTGCGAGCCATTCGTTCGAAAAGCAAGTTCGACTTATGGTGGATTTTTATATTTGCAACGCTTACCATAGCTGCAAACATTTGTATTATTGCCACGGGTAATTTTGCTTATATTTTATTACTAACCAATATAGATGTTATTTTGTTTTTAACGCAAAGCAACCTTTCTACCAAAGGTGTGATTGCTGCTTTGTATATAAGTATTGCCGAGTGTGTTGTGTACGCCGTTATTTGTTTTTTAAACGGGTTATATGGTGAAGTTATAAAGCAATTTGCGCTAAGCATACCCTTAAACATTGTAGGTATTGTTTCGTGGACAAAAAGCATAAAAACAAATAAGGGTACATCGGAATTTGGTAAACAACAAACCATTATTGTTCGTAAAATGAATGCAAAATTATGGGTTATTACGCTTTTGCTTTGTGCTGTATTTTGTGTTACCGCATACTTTATTTTAGGTTTACTAAACACATCTCAACTATTACTTTCAAGTTTTATGCTAACGCTTAGCGTGGCTGGTAAAATTACCTACATTTTACGTTTTACCAACCATTGGTTGTTCGGGCTTTTAAGCAATATCATCACCATTATTACGTGGACCATTATTGTGATAGGCGGAGATTTATCGCCACTAGTTATTGCTATTAGTTATGTTGCATCAGCTATTAACTGTGTGTACGGAATGTTTATGTGGGAAAACATGTACCGCAAAGTTGCCGTAAATGGGTCTATATTGTTGCAAAAACGTAACATAAATATTAAGCGCGTGGTTAAACTAAAAAAACAAATGCGTGGTACATTTACTTGGCGTAAAGCAGTAGATATGCAAGGGGAAGATATTCGTACAGCCCTTGCAAAGTACGATGCTATGTGCCGCATGCAAAAATAATGCGCAAACGAGTCATTAGAAATGGTTGTATATAGTATAAAAACACGTTTACATTTTTCGCTCAACAAACAATGTCTTGTATGTAAAGTGTTTTGCACGTTTGTTACTAGGTAGCCACGTATGCAAGAAAATATAGTAAAAAAACGCACACCCCAAGGTGCGTTTTTTTATGCTTTAAATGATATCCGCGTTTCATGTATGTATACTTTATTTTATATATAATAGGTTGCACTATTAAATATAAGTTCTTGCAATGTTAGTTTTGGGTGCGTTGTTAGTACTTGGTTTAACCTATGTAAAAACTCTTCTGGTGTAAGTTGTAACACATAAGGGTTTGAAATAAGTAAACTAGCAAATGTAGAAGGCTCTTGCTTTAAAAGTAAGCACGCTTGTAAAAGCCCTAAAACTCGTTCGGTGGTTACATTTTTTAAATCGCCCAAAGCCCTTTCTATGCATTCCGTATCTGCGGAGTATAAACCTAATTGTGAAAAAATCTGCCGAACTTGTTCTTCTTGGCTAAGGTTTTTATTTATTTTGATATCTTGTGGCAATTTTGGTAAAAGTATGCGGTTTGTCCATAACTGAATACGCCATGGCAAAATAGGGGCAGAGCTCCAACCGTACTGTTTACCTAAAAAGTGGTAGCGGTTATAAAGCCGTACATATACATATGGTTTTATTGGTGCGCGCGTGTGCAATTCACGCCAAGATATATGATATTTTTTAGCAAAAACTTCTTCGGAAGCAACTATATCTAACGTGTTAAAGTTGTTTTGGAATTGTTTCTGCAAAAACCTGTACCTTGCATAAAGTGTTTGAAAACTTAATTGTGTTACTTCTTCAAAATACCCATCTAGTAAAAATACCTTTGCAAACATAAGCTTTGCATATATTTGATAGTAACTAATGGTAAATATACTTCTGTGATACACCAAATAATTGTAATTAATATTTAGTTGCATAAAAGCTTGCAAACGTTTGGCAATCATGCGTTTAGAATATAACAAAAGCGCAGGAAAGGTGTGCACTAAACGTAAAGCATATAAAGGTTTTGATGCGTGTAATATTTGTTGCACAAGCGAAATTTTTTCTTGCATTTCTTTTACAGGCAATAAAAATATACTAGGGCACTCACGAAACATTTCTACAATATCTAATTTGGCAAACCCTAACGTTTTCCATAAACACATATATTGTTTGGCTATGCGGTCATGGGCTATATCTAAAAGTTTGGGGCATTTGGCAAGCGCTGGCAAAAGTTGGTCGTAACGAATGTTTAGTACATTTCGTATAAACTTAATTTTCTCTCGTATGGCCAGCGGGTTATATAATAATAGGTTAGGGCAACCTTGCACCAAACGCATAGTAAACGGCAATGTAAAACCTAAACATTCTGCCATTTTTTTTACATCTTCATCTATGCGAAAAAATGGGTAGCCTTTCGCTTTTAAAACAATATACGAAGCTAAAGCTGCGTTTTCTGTCATTTGTAATTTTTCTGCAAAATAGCTTAAAGAATTTTGAAAATTTGCGTCATTTGTTGCGTTTTTGCCTGTTTTTTGATTGAATTCAGGTATATTTTCTTTCATAAAACAACACCCTTTCTGGAAATTTTCTATAAAAAAGATAAAAATTTTTATAAAAACACCTTGTTTTTTACTTGTTTCATTGTAGTTATATAACGGTATTTTGTCAAATGCTTTATTTTAAAATAAATTTTAAAAAACATTGTTGACAACTTTTAGGTTGTGCCTTATAATAAAGTTAATAAAACAAAAGAGCGAAATAAAATCGCTCGTGGGGGAGGAAAAAATGAGAAAGGATAAAAGTATTGTAGCAATGTTTTGCGTAGCAGTTGTTGCTTTAATTGCAAGCTTGTCGGTTACTTTTGGTGTTCTGCTAACCGCAGCAGATACAACACCGGTTGCAGGGAAACAAACGGTGTATAGTATTAACATGGGGTATGGTTTAGTTGAAGAAGGCAATGTGGTAAATGTAAATGGTCAACCAAACGTTATGAAAATCAATAAAACCTTTACATACCAACCAAAAAACACCATCGAAATTAGTAACGATTATTTACTTGAAGACTATGTAGTTCCTGGTCAAACCGCAGAAGAACTTGTAGAATATGTATATACCGATGCAGGCAACTTTATGGTAATTGCTTTTAGCGTAACCAACGCAGGCAACTATAAAAACTTTGATGTAAGCCTTGAATTTGGCGAAAATGCAGACGAACAACTAAAAGCCAATGCTAAAATGGCATTACATAGTTATCAAACTTACGAATTTTCAAAAGGTACAGTAGATGACCAACTAGGTGCACAAGGCACCGTTAAATTAGCACCAATTGCTGATGGTGAAACCGCATACTATGCATTAGTGCTTTATGTACCAAATACTGCAAACATGATTTTAAATGGTCAAAGTTTTGATTTCACCATTCAAGTATACGGTTCTAGAATGTAAATAAAATGCTTTAAAGGCAACGCAATAAGCGTTGCTTTTTTATTATGTTTTTTATAGCCTCGCCAGTTTTTACAAAATAAAAGCAAAAAACAAACCACACGTTTACGAAAATACAAAAAGCGCCCTAATTTACTAGCATTATTTTGAAAAATATTGTATAGTTATAAAAAGAAATATATACAAAGAGGGTTACTAGTATGAATATATTTGATAGTTGGCTTGTACAAAAACGTATTGCACATCGTGGGTTGTTTGAAGAAGGCAAGCCAGAAAATTCACTCGCTGCATTTGAAAACGCTATTGCCAACAATTACGCTATTGAGCTAGATGTACGCGCGTTAAAAGATGGCACTATTGTTGTTTTTCACGATGATAAACTTGGCAGAATGACAGGGCTCGATGGGTACATTTCCAACTGCACGTATGAAGATATTAAAGATGCTCGTTTGCTTAAAACCGACGAATGTATTCCAACGCTAGAACAAGTGCTAGCATTAGTGAATGGGCGAACCGAACTTTTAATTGAAATAAAAAATATGAATAAAGTTGGCTTTGAAAAAGACGTATATAAAATTTTATCTACCTACAAAGGCGAATGGGCAGTAGAATCTTTTAACCCATATTCTTTAGAATGGTTTAAGCATAACGCACCACATATTAAACGTGGGCAACTTTCATCTTTCTTTAAAGGCGAAAACTTAGGTTGCATTAAAAAATTTGCGTTAAAAAGAATGTTGCTTAATAATAAAATAAGCGAACCAAACTTTATTTGTTATAACCTAAAAGATTTACCAAACAGGTTTGTAAAAAAATATAGCGAATTACCGCTTATTGCTTGGTGTGTACATACGCCAGAAGATATAGAAAAAGCAAAAAAAGTGGCCGATAATTACATTTTTGATAATGTTCGCCCGAAATCTTAACGAGGGTAGGGTATGCAAAAAAAATTATATGAATTAGAGTGGCAATATAAACTCACCATATTACGCAGAGCGCGCAAACTAACTATGGAAGCGGCCAGCCTAAAAATTGGCAAACCCAAGTATTTTGTAGAACAACTTGAAACGGGCTTTTTACCTTTAACCGAAGAAAACGTAACCCTTGTGCTTTCGTTATATGGCAAAACGCTCAAAGAGTTTATTGCGTGGCGCCCAAAAGAATTACAATACCCAAACTATATGCCACCCAAAAATATCACTCAAATACAAAACAATAAAAAAGAATCATTTTCAAACACAGAGGAAAACAAATGAAAAGAATTTTATCCATAAGCTGTATGCTGTGTTTTCTAGTGCTAACAAGCATGTTTGTATTTACGGCATGTGCCACAACAAAAACACAAAGCAACACAGCAAGCGTAAATATGTATCAAGATTTTAATGGCGACGTGTACGCATCTTTCCATCTACAAAATGTTCCTGCACAAACCTTTGTAGAATATAAAACAAATGTACATGCAACATGGCAAAAAGCACAAGAAAATTGCTTACTTGCAACCGTAGCAGAACTTGAAGAACAACAAACCGTTACCATAACATACCGCGTAGCTTCCTATACCGTAGGCAAAACCACCTATACACAAAGTGCCGAACAAACGCAAAGTTACAGTTTACGCGGTGAAAACACAAACGCAACCACGTTTGCGCAAAACGGTATCTTATTTTTACATATAGAAAACGTTGCTAACGATATTCCTGACGGCATTGCTGTGGGCTTTACATCTTCTGGTACAGCACAACTTGTGGCGCAAGTGCTAAAGCAGCAAGATGTTATACCGCAATATGTAGCCATGGTGCAAGATAACGGCAAATTGTTTATCAAACAATTACAATACAACGCACAAGAACAAACCTTTACATTCTTGCCGTTAAATTACACAAACCAAACCACATGCATTGTTGCACAGCTACTACCAAACCAAACGCAACTTTCTTGGAAAAATTTACATAAAGTAGAAATAACGGCTGAAGGCATTTCACTTTCTAACTTTACGGCACAAAATGGGGCATACACGTTATATTTTGTATTGCCTGCCACCGAACAAGCATATGCATGTATAAGTAACGCATTTACATTTACCTACAACATGTAACCCAAGCCCTGAAAGGGGCTTTTTTTTTAAAATGTTTAGGCAACGCTTGCAACAATATACAGGGTATGGTACACTATTAGGTATGAATAACCATACAGAAAACGCATCACAAAGCGCATCACAAAGCGCTATACATACAACCAATAATAACACAACCCCACGCGATATGCAGTCCATACGCAATTTTTCTATTATTGCACATATCGACCACGGCAAAAGCACCCTAGCCGATAGGCTTATGGAAAAAACGGGGCTTATTTCTCAGCGCGAAAGTAAAAACCAACTACTAGATAGTATGGAGCTAGAACAAGAACGTGGCATAACCATAAAACTAACCCCTGTAACCATGCAATACAAGTATAACGGCAAAACCTATACGTTAAACTTAATCGATACGCCAGGGCATGTCGACTTTACGTACGAAGTTTCCCGTTCGCTTGCAGCATGCGAAGGCGCTGTTTTGGTTGTTGATGCCAGCCAAGGGGTAGAAGCACAAACGCTAGCGAATGTCTATTTGGCACTAAATAACAATTTGGAAATTTTACCCGTTATCAATAAAATAGATTTACCAAGCGCGCGCCCAGAAGAAGTCAAAAAAGAAATTGAAGATGTTATTGGGTTAGATGCTTCTCAGGCGCCATGCATTTCTGCAAAATCTGGCTTAAACGTAGAAGATGTTTTAGTAGATATTATAGAGCATGTTCCAGCACCGAAAGGTGACCCAAACGCTCCACTAAAAGCACTTATATTCGATAGCTACTACGACAATTACAAAGGCGCCGTTTGCTTAATTCGTATTGTAGAAGGCACGGTAAAACAAGGCACAAAAATTAAAATGATGCAAACAGGCAAACAGTACGAAACCGTAGAAGTGGGCATTTTTGTTCCGCAAACGCAAGCTAAGCAAGAGCTTACCGCAGGTGATGTTGGGTACCTTTGTGCCAGCATTAAAACGGTTTCCGATATTAAAGTAGGCGATACCATTACCGAAGAGCAAAACCCAACCAAAGAGCCACTACCGGGGTATAAAGAAATAATGCCGGTTGTGTATTGTGGTATATTCCCGGTAGAAGGTGATAAATATAGTTTATTAAAAGACGCGCTTGAAAAATTAAAACTTAACGATGCTAGCCTGCGCTTTTCACCAGAAAATTCTACGGCACTTGGCTATGGTTTTCGATGTGGTTTTTTAGGGTTGTTGCATATGGATATTATCACCGAACGTTTAGAGCGTGAGTTTAAACTCGATATTATCACCACAGCACCAGGTGTTGCATACCACGTGTACAAAACCAATGGCGATATGCTAGAAATTTCTAACCCAAGCAACCTACCAACGCCACAAGAAATAGACCACATGGAAGAGCCCATGATATCTGCCGAAATTTTTACACCACCTGAATACGTGGGTGATATTATGCAATTAGCCAAAGAAAAACGTGGGGAATATAAAGACCTACAATACCTAGATGCTTCACGCGTTTGTTTGAAATATACATTACCACTAAACGAAATTGTGTACGATTTTTTTGACCGCTTAAAATCTTGTACCCACGGCTACGCAAGTTTCGATTACACTTTAGCGGGCTACCAAACCAGCGATTTAGTAAAAATGGATATGCTACTTAATGGCGACGTGTGCGACGCGTTAAGTTTAATTGTTCATCGCGAAAAAGCCTACACGCGTGGCAGACAAATTGCCGAGAAATTAAAAAATGTTATACCGCGCCAGTTGTTTGAAATACCTATTCAAGCAAGTATTGGTAATAAAGTGATTGCGCGTGAAACCGTAAAAGCGCTTCGTAAAGATGTTATTGCTAAGTGTTACGGTGGAGATATTTCTCGTAAACGTAAACTTCTAGAAAAACAAAAAGAAGGTAAAAAACGTATGCGTATGCTAGGTTCGGTAGAATTACCAAGTGAAGCATTTATGAGCATTTTAAAATTAGACGATTAGTTAAAACAAACAAACAAAACATAAAAAATGCAATTTTGTTAAAATTTTAATGAAATTTCATATAAAATATAATCATTTTGCACTTTTTTAATAAAAAATAAAAAGAGGGAATTATGCGTAAAGATTTAAGTTTATATATTCATATACCATTTTGTGAAAGTAAATGCATATATTGCAATTTTGTATCTAGTGTAGAAACACCCGATAAACAAAAGCAATACGAGCAATGCTTGCTTTCAGAAATAAAACTAAGGGCAAAACAATACAACCCATTATATACCATTCGCACCATTTATATTGGTGGTGGTACACCTAGTTGTTTGACGGCAGGGGTTATTAAACGCATTTTAAGCACCATTTATTTAAACTTTACCGTACAAAACGATGCGGAAATTACCATAGAAGTAAACCCTAACACCATTACCGAAGAAAAAGTACAAGAATATATTGCTGCCGGTGTAAACCGTGTAAGCATTGGCTTGCAGTGTGCGCAAGGTGGTTTGTTAAAATTTTTAGGCAGAAAACACACATATGCCGATTTTGAAAAATGCGTAAAATTGTTTCGCGCACGCAACCTAAACAATATAAGTGTCGATATTATTCTTGGTCTTCCTAAGCAATCGCAAGATGATGTAAAAACAACAGTAACCAATTTAATCAAACTTAACATTCCACATATATCTGCCTACATGCTGTCAGTTGAAGACGAAACACCGCTAAAAGAAATGGTAGATAACCAACAAGTATTTTTACCAAAAGAAAAAGAAACCATAAAAATGTATGCGCTAACGGCATCGTTACTTAAAAAGGCGGGGTACACAAGGTACGAAGTAAGTAACTTTGCAAAACCGGGCTATAAAAGCAAACACAACCAAGTATATTGGAATAGGCAAGACTATTTAGGGTTAGGGCTAGCTGCGCACAGTTATATTCACCCCGTACGCATGGCCAACACCGACGAATTAGACGAATACATTTCGTTTATGGAGCAAAACAAAATTCCGCTAAGTGACGCCGAAAAAATTTCTACTGAAGAAGCAAAAGAAGAATGTGTTATGCTTTCGCTTCGCACAGCACAAGGGTTAGATACCACAGCCTACGCAAACGAATTTAAAGAAAACATTTTGCAAACCAAAAAAGCACAAATACACAAACTTATACAGCTTAAACTTTTAAAACTTACAGAAGATGGTTTTTTACAAGCCACCGACGCCGGCTTTATGTTACTAAACCGCATTATTTTAGAGTTGGTAAATTCATAAGAAATAAATGCTTGCACCCATATATTAAAATTTACAATATATGTACAACAAAAGTATTACATACCCATAAAGCATTTTTGAAAATTGGTCATAGAATAAACGAATTTATATTTATTTTTGCTTACCTATACGCAAACACATTGTATATTTGTTTATCGTGTTATTCCGTATCATATTACCTTGCATATGATTTACTACCGTTGTTTTCTTTTATACACCTATTGCTCTTTACACACCTTAATGGTGTGTTTTTTTATGTTTTTTCACTATTTTTTATAAAAAGTCAAAGAAAGTCAAAAAAATTTCAAAAACTTACAAAAAAGTGTTGACAAACCTTCTTTCAAAAGCATATACTACGTTTAGTTTTAGCAATCAAACCAAACAACTGCTAACACTTTGGCATAAAAAGTGCTAAACTTGTTTATACTATGGTATAGTGTAACAAAGGAGGGAACAACTAGGTGAATTTAAAAAACTTATCTGAGCGCAAGCGTAAAATTTTAAGCGCTGTGGTACACGAAAGTATTGAAAACGCCGAGCCCGTAAGTAGTGGTAAAATTCAAGAACAATACATGCAAAATGTTAGTTCTGCCACCATTCGTAACGAACTTATGAGCTTAGAAAGTTTAGGATTATTATACCAGCCACACACTTCCGCTGGGCGTATTCCTACAACCGAAGGGTATAGGTATTTTGTAGAAGAAGTGTTACCAAGCATTTCGCCAAACCCCAAAACCGTGCAAAAGTTAAGAGAAGATTTTTCTACCAAACTTTCCAGCGTGCACGACTTAGTACAAAAAGCGGCAAGCATTATAAGCGAGCAAACCAATTATGCATCTTTTGCCTATGCAGGCGTATACGACGACGCAACCATACAACTTATTAAACTTGTAAAACTAACCGAAACCGAAGCCGTTATTGTGGTAAAAACCGATGTGGGCTTAATTACGCAAGTTAAACCATTGCCTATTAAAAACACAGCAGAAAATTATTTAGAAACTGCAAGTAAATTTTTAAATCATGCGTTTGCAGGCAGAACCTTGCAAGAAGTTTCTTGCGAAGACGAAACATTAAACGAAAGTTTTGCCGAATTTGCCGATTTATTTCAACTTGTGCTTAGCGTCATTCAAGAGCGTAACAAAAATGCTGATGAAAAATTGGCGGTAGAAGGCATAACCAACTTGTTTAATTATCCAGAATACCAAAACCAACAAAAAGCACGGCAAGCGCTAAGCATTATGGCAGATAAAAAGAAACTTTACCCTGTGCTTACATCGGGTGGCGACGTAGAAGTATCTATTAAAGTCAACGATGCTTCCACGGGGCTAGAAGATTGTTCGGTGGTAACAGCCACCTATAAAGTAAATGGCAAAACGGCGGGGGTTGCGGGTGTGTTTGGTCCTGTTCGCATGGATTACGACACCGTGGTTGCTACCCTAAAAGGCGTAACCAAAGTACTTACCGAAACGTTAGATGCGCAAAATAAACCTACGCCACAATCGCCAAACAAATGAAGGAGAAACGTATGAAACACGAAGAACAAAAGGCTAAAAACCAACAACAAAAATCCGCGCAAAATGGTAATGAAGAGAAAAAAGCATCTGCAAGCCAAAACGAGCAACAAACAAGCAATGCAGAACAAGTAACCAAACAAACAGCGGAACAAAATCAACAAGCAAAACCAGAGCCAAGTGAAGAAGAGCGCAAACAATTTGAAGCGTTTATGCAACAAATCGATAGCGCCATGAAAGAACTTGACGACGCGCGCAAAAAAGCCGAAAGCAAACTACAAGAAGCCGAAAAGCGTGCCGAAGTTTATCAAAAAGATTTAGAACGCTTTAAAGAGCGTAATAAAAATGTAGAAACTGAGTTAAGTGAAAAAATTACATCCAACTTAGTCAAAGCATTGCTTCCAATACTCGATAATTTCGAACATGCATTTTCTGCCATGCCCGAAACCGAAGCAAAGGGCATACGCATGATATACGAAAAATTGCAACAAACCATTTTAGACTATGGCATAGAACTTATTCCAGCACAAGCGGGTACAGAGTTTAACCCTAATCTGCACAACGCGGTTATGAACACACAAGCAACCAACCCAGCCGACGAAGGGAAGATTGCACAAGAATTGCAAAAGGGTTATAAATTCGTTGGAGAAAATGGAAAAATCATACGTCACAGCACCGTTGTTGTGTACGCATAAAAAAGGAGAAACAATTATGAGTAAAATTATAGGTATCGATTTAGGAACAACCAACTCTTGCGTGGCTATTATGGAAGGTGGCGAACCAACCGTAGTACCTAACGCCGAAGGTGCAAGAACTACCCCAAGTGTGGTAGGCTTTGCAAAAAATGGGGAACGTTTGGTAGGTCAAGTTGCCAAACGTCAAGCCGTAGCCAACGCAGAAAACACCATTATTTCTATTAAAAGAGATATGGGTACCGATAAAAAGGTAACCGCTGGTGGCAAACAATACACCCCACAAGAAATTTCAGCCATGATTTTAGGCAAATTAAAAGCCGATGCTGAAAGATATTTAGGCACAACCGTAACCCAAGCTGTTATTACCGTGCCAGCATACTTTACCGATAGCCAACGTCAGGCAACCAAAGATGCAGGTAAAATTGCAGGGCTAGACGTATTACGTATTATTAACGAACCTACCGCAGCCGCACTTGCTTATGGTATGGATAAACTAGAAGAAAAAGGTCAAAAAATTCTTGTATACGATTTAGGTGGCGGTACATTCGATATTTCTGTACTAGAAATTGAAGATGGCGTATTCCAAGTTTTAGCAACCGCAGGTAACAACCGCCTAGGTGGCGATGACTTCGATGAACGCATTATTTCTTACTTAATTAGCGAATTCAAACAAGCCGAAGGCATCGATTTAAGCAAAGATAAAATGGCAATGCAACGATTGAAAGAGGCTGCAGAAAAAGCTAAAATTGAACTTTCTGGCGTAAACAGCACAACTGTAAGCTTGCCATTTATTACAGCCGATGCAACAGGCCCTAAACACTTAGAAGTTACAATTACTCGTGCGAAATTTGAAAGCATGATTGAAGATTTAGTCGACCAAACCATAACTCTTGTTAAAAAAGCAATGGCCGATGCTAAACTAACCAATGCCGATATTGCCAAAGTGATTATGGTAGGTGGTTCTACCCGTGTACCTTTGGTTGTAGAAAAAGTAAAACAACTATGCGGTAAAGAGCCATTTAAAGGTATTAACCCAGATGAATGCGTTGCTATTGGTGCAGCTATTCAAGGTGGTGTACTTGGTGGCGAAGTGAAAGATGTATTACTACTAGATGTAACACCACTTTCTTTAGGTATTGAAACCATGGGCGGGGTATTTACCAAACTTATTGATAGAAACACAACAATTCCAACCAAAAAATCACAAATTTTCTCTACAGCAACCGATAACCAACCAGCCGTAGATATTCACGTATTACAAGGTGAACGTGAACTTGCAGCCTACAATAAAACACTAGGTCGTTTTGAGTTAACAGGTATTCCACCTGCACCACGTGGCGTTCCACAAATTGAAGTTACCTTCGATATCGACGCCAACGGTATTGTTAGTGTAACCGCCAAAGATTTAGGTACAGGCAAAAGTCAAGATATTACCATTACAAGTTCGTCTAACCTTTCTGATGCAGAAATAGATAAAGCCATTAAAGAAGCTGAACAATATGCAGAAGAAGATAAAAAACGTAAAGAAGTGGTAGATGCAAAAAATAAACTAGACCAAATGATTGCAAGCATTGAAAAAGTGCTAAAAGATAGCGCCGATAAAGTAAGCGAAGAAGATAAAACCAAACTTAACGCAGCGCTAGAAACAGCAAAAGATGTTTACAAAAACAGTGAAGACAAAGTAAAACTAGATGCCGAACTAGAAAACTTAACCAAAGTAAGCCAAGAAATTTTCAGTAAGCTATACGCACAACAAGGTGGCGCTCAAGGCACAAACGGCGACCCTAACGGTGGTGCACAAGGAAATAACCAAGGTAATGGCAACGGAAACTTCGACCCAAATAATTTCGGCGACTTTAAAACAGAATAAAAAAGGAAACAATCATGAAATTTAATCCATACGATGTTCTCGGTGTGTCAAAAACGGCCACCGAGGACGAAATAAAGTCGGCGTATCGTAAACTTGCAAAAAAATATCACCCCGACCTTAACCCTAATAATCCCGAAGCAGCCGAAAAATTAAAACAAGTCAACGAGGCTTATGAGATTTTAAGCGATAAACAAAAACGCTCCAACTACGACCAATTTGGCGACCCCAACGGCGCAGGCAACTTTGGTGGCTTTGGCGGTGGTGGTCAAGGTGGCGCAAGCTTTGGTGGGTTTGGCGGTTTTGAAGATATTTTAAGTAACATGTTTGGTGGGTTTGGCTTTGGCGGTGGCCGTGGTAATAGGGCAAACCCTAGCGCGGCTCAAAAAGGGTCAGACCTAGAAATGCGCTTAACACTTACCTTTGAAGAAGCTTGTTTCGGCGCTAAAAAACAAATCACCATTACCCGCAACGAAACATGCTCAGAATGTAAAGGCACAGGTGCTAAACATGGTACTGAATTTACCACCTGCCCAACATGTGGTGGCGCAGGGGTTGTACAACGCGCACAAAACAGCATGTTTGGTAGGGTAGTTACCGAAACCGTTTGTCCTGATTGTGGCGGTTCAGGTAAAAAAATAAAAACCAAGTGCGATGCATGTAAAGGTGCAGGGTACACGCGCCAAACACGTAAAATAGATTTAAACATTCCAGCCGGCATCGAAGATGGGCAAATTATCACTTTACGTGGTCAAGGCAATGGAGGAAAAAATGGTGGCCCAGCGGGCGATTTATATTTAGAACTACGCGTGCAACCGCATAAAATTTTAAAACGTAAAGGTGCCGATGTATTCGTAGAAGTTCCTATTACGGTTACCAATGCCTTACTAGGTGCTAAGGTAAACATTTGTGGTATTAACGAAACCCTTACGCTTACCATTCCAGAACTTACCCAAACAGGCACAGTGCTTACCTTAAAAGGTAAAGGTGCTAAACGCTTAAACGCTAACGGCTATGGCGATTTATATGCAACCATTGTGGTAGAGTTACCAAAGTCGCTTGATAAGCAAACCAAGCAAATGGTAGCCAACATGGCAGAGCAAATACCAACTTCTGCATATACAAAAACAAAAAATTTCCAAGACAAAATAAAATAACAAACAATAAAGAAACACCTTGTAAAGTGTTTCTTTTTTTATTATGTTTTGGTATACTACATGTAAATATAAGGAGAAAACAAAATGCATCGTTTTTATATGTATCCAACCGACACACTTACCGAAACCACGCTCACCATTCGTTCGGAAGAATTTCGCCACATGGTGCAAGTGCTAAGAATGAAGGTGGGGGACGAATTTTTTGCCTTTAACGGCAACGGCTACACTTACACTGCACGCATTACAAGCATAGATAAAAAAGAACTTACGGCTGAGGTTACATCTAAAAAACTTAACCCGGCCGACCCAACCAAAACCCTTACGGTGTTTCACGGGTTAAGTAAAGGCGAAAAAATGGAACTTGTAGCACAAAAAATTACCGAACTTGGTGCAAGTGCTTTAGTAGCTTTTGAAAGTAACTACTCAAATGTTACCGCAAAAACACATAAAGTAGAGCGCTTAGAAAAAATTTGCATATCTGCCAGCAAGCAATGTGGTAGAAGCACACTTGTGCAAACGGGCGAAATTTTAACGCTTCCACAAATTGCTGATAAACTTTCTAAGTACGATTTCACTATTGTGTTTTACGAAAAAGAACAAATTGAAACCATATCTAACGTAGTAGATGCCTACCCAAAAGCCAACAACGTAGCCATTATTGTAGGGCCAGAAGGTGGTTTTGCACCTGAAGAAATTGCACTTTTAGAAGAGCGTGGGGCAAAAGTATGCACGCTAGGTAAACGCATTTTGCGTACCGAAACTGCAAGCATTGCAGCTACAGCCATTATAGCCAACTTTATGAAAATTTAATCCATATACCATACAAACAAGCAAAAATCGCAAAATACACATTGTTTTTTATAAAAACAATCTGCTTTTTGCAAAAAATAAAAGGAGAAACATGAAACCAACCATTTGTATAGAAACGTTAGGTTGCAAAGTTAATTTTTACGAAAGCGAAGCTATGGCAAACCTTTTAACCGAAGCAGGGTATGAAGTAAAGCTTGGTTTACAACCAGCAGACATATATATTATCAACACATGCGCGGTTACCAACGAGGCCGAAAAAAAGAGCCGAAATTACATAACCAAGGTTTTAAAACTTAACCCAAATGCGCAAATTTATGTATGCGGTTGCTCGTCACAACGCTCGTACCAACAATATGAAAAACCTAATGTAAAGGCTATTTTCGGTACGGCAAAAAAAATGGACCTTGCAAAGCTTATTATATCCTTGCAACAACAACCCCAAGAGCAAGAGCAACCTATTATACTTAACTACACCATAGCAAACGCTTACGAAGATACAATGCGCGCGCAACCTATGCGCACCCGTGGCGTCATTAAAGTGCAAGATGGTTGCAACAGTTTTTGCACCTATTGCATCATTCCGTATGTTCGTGGCAGAAGCAGAAGCCGAACGTTAGAGAGTATTCAGCGAGAACTTTCTACCATGTTTACGCAAACTTCCGAAATTGTAGTCGCTGGCGTAAACTTAACTGAGTACGGTAAAGATTTGCACCCACAAAAAAGCCTTGCCGATGTAGCCGAACTTTTCCGCAACGCGCCTGTGCGCTTTCGATTTAGTTCGTTGGAAGCCGGCATTATTACAGAAGAATTTTTACAAAAACTTGTAACGCTTCCAAACTTTTGCCCGCATTTTCATTTATCTATGCAAAGCGGTTGCAATAAAACACTTACAAACATGAACCGAAAATACACCGTGCAAGAGTTTATTAGGCAGGTGCAAACCATTCGCTTTTATTTTCCTAACGCAGGCATTACTACCGATGTTATTGTAGGGTTTCCTACCGAAACCGAAGCAGATTTTGAAGAAACCATGCAAACCGTGCGCCTTCTTAAATTTTCGGAAATGCATATTTTCCCATACTCTAAACGCTCGGGCACTTTTGCTAGCAAGTTAGAAAATGTGGCTACCAATGTAAAACAACGCGTGCAAAAACTAACACAGCTTGCACACGAAAACCAAATAGAATTTTTGCAAAACAACTTAAAATTTATGCAAAAAGTGCTTATAGAACGCAAAGAAGGGGCGTATTACCGCGGTTTTAGCGAAAATTATATCGAATGTTTGGTTTCTTCTAACACACCACTAGACATAGGCACTATTGTAAAAACAAAACCATTGCGCAGAGACGGCATGTATTTAATTGTTGAACCTGTTGTATAAAAAAATGTAAAAAGGAGAGTACACTCATGAAAACAAAACGAAACCCCAACTGTATATTTTGTCAAATTATTGAGGGGAAAATTCCATGTTATAAAATTTATGAAGACGAAACAACCCTTGCATTTTTAGATATTTCAAAAGATGTAGAAGGTCATACACTCGTTATACCTAAAAAGCATCAAGCATCTATGCAAGATGCCACAAACTGCACGCTACATAATGTTTTTAAAACCGTAAATAAAATTTGTAAACATTATTATGCAAAAGGGTATACAGGCATGCGCATACAAATCAATTCTGGCGAAACCGTAGGGCAAAGTGTGCATCATTTACATGTCCACATTTTACCAACCAAAGCAACACAACCTTTAAAAGAACCCGCAACAAAACCACTACAAATCAATTTAGAAGAACTTGCCAATCTATTACGTTTGCCATAAAAACAATACACATAAAAAATGTGTTGACAAACCAACTTCTTGTTGCTATACTTGTTTTGTTAAATTTATGTATAAGTGAGGTGAGTTCTTTGAGTACTGTTAAAGTTGGCGAAAACGAAAGCTTAGATAGCGCAATTAAACGTTTTAAACGTAAATGCCAAAAAGATGGTATCATTGGTGATATTCGTCGTAAAGAAGCATACGTAAAACCAAGCGTTAAACGTAAATTAAAATCAGAAGCCGCACAAAAAAGAAATCGTAAAGGCTAAACCTCACGTTTTATGTTAGGCTTAAAACCCACACCTTGTGTGTGGGTTTTTTATTTTGTTTTTATACAAATGCTAAGCGCCTTTAGTTTTACAACTCACTTTTACCTAAACGCGTTTTTTGTGCGTTTGGCGTTTTTATCTGTTTACATTTTTTTATATAATTTATTACACACATATTGCACACGCACTATACCTTGTTTTATTTTCAATATGTTTCTCACACCTATATTGCATGCACATACAAGCTAATTTTCTTTTGTAACCAACATTTTCTTGTTGCACAAAACCACATTTGCCATATTTTGTAACAAAAATAAACATTGTTTCTCATTTTATCTACAAGTGTCGGGTTTTAAAAAGTTTTTACTACTTTTGTAACCGTGTATGCACCAACCTAAAAGTTTGCTATAGTTACAAGCGTTGTTATAAAAATATAAAAAAAGGAGAGAGAAAGAAAAAAAATGAACCAAGCACTAAAACAACTTGCGCAAAATGCTAAAAATCGTTTACGCGCTGCATCACGGCAAATGCAACAACCATTATCTGCCGAACTACAAAATGAGGAGCACCCAGCATCGCACTTTAAAAATCGCACCATGTATTTAGTTTCAAGTATGCAATACTACCGCGAAAAAGAAAGTACGCTACTTCGTAAAGACCCGCTCTACCACAAAGTAAAACGTATGCTAAAAGAAATGCCCGATACTCCCACAGCCATAGGCGATATGATAGACCACAAAATTTACGATGCGTTATCTAGTTTGCAAAAACAAAACTACATTATTCGCTTATCTAAGCACTATAAACGCATTAAAGAACAAGTAGAGCAAGACTTATTACAAGAGCAGTCCTTACTAGCGCTATAAAAAGAATAAAAGAAAAAGGGAAAAAGGAAATGAAGAAAAAAACGCGATAACGCTTTGTAAAAAAAATTACAAGGTGTTTTTTTATGCCCCAAAATTATTGGGTAAAATAAAATAATGTGCTACAATACAAAGGTAGGAGAATATATGATTTTAGACCACTTAAACGAAGAACAAAAAAAGCCCGCCCTTGCTACACAAGGTGCGGTTTTAGTAACAGCGGGGGCAGGTAGCGGTAAAACTAGGTTGCTTACACACCGCATTGCTTATTTAGTGCAAGAATTAAATGTAGCCCCTTACCGTATTTTAGCCATAACCTTTACCAATAAAGCGGCCAACGAAATGAAAGAACGCTTATCACAAATGATAAGCGGGGTAGATGATATGCAAGTATCTACCTTTCACGCAATGTGCACCCGCATGCTCAGGCGCGATGCAGAAAAACTAGGTTACACTTCGCAATTTTCTATTTATGGCGACCAAGAACGTGACCGCGTATTAAAGCGCTTTATTGCTGAAAACCAACTAGGAGAAGAAATCAATGTCAACACACTTAGTTGGCACATTTCTAATGCAAAAAATAAATTACAAAATGTAGAAGCTTATGCGCATACCATACGGTTTGATAAACATGCCGAAATTATTATAAAAGCTTACCAATTCTACGAACGCGAACTACAAGCAAGTAACGCACTCGATTTCGATGATTTACTTGTAAAAACGTACATTCTTTTAAGAGATTTTGAAGATGTGCGCACTTACTACCAAAATCGCTTTTTGTATATTCATGTAGATGAGTTTCAAGACACCAACCAAGCGCAATACGAAATTGTACGTATTTTAGCCCAAGGTCATGGCAATATTTTTGTTGTAGGCGACGAAGACCAATGTATATACACATGGCGTGGGGCAGAAGTCGAAAACATTCAGCGCTTTTTAAAAGATTACCCAAACGCGCAAGTGTTTAAACTAGAACAAAACTACCGCTCTACCAAAAAGATATTAGAAAAAGCCAACATGCTTATCAAAAACAACTCGGTGCGCCTAGAAAAAAACTTGTGGACAGAAAATGAAGAGGGCGTAAAAGTAGAAGAATACGTAACCTATAACGATATAGAAGAAGCCGAATACGTTGCGCAAACCATATCCACATTGTTGCAACACGGTTATAAAAATAGCGATATTGCTATTCTTATGCGTGTAAACGCGCAATCTCGTATTTTAGAAGAAAAACTACTTAACTACAACCTTTCGCACCAAATTTATGGTGGTTTTAAATTCTTCGAACGTAAAGAAATTAAAGATACATTAGCTTACTTGCGCATAGTAGCCAACCCTAACGATACCGACGCATTAACGCGCGCCATTGCTTTCCCTAAACGGGGCATAGGTGATGCTTCGGTGCAACAACTCTACACCATTAGCCAAACCTATGGCGAAACCATGCACGAACTCATTTTAACAGGCAACCACCTAACGCCTGCTATGCAAAAAAAGCTAGAGCCTTTTAAACAGCAACTATTATATTTAGAGCAAACGGTTACGCAAATGCCTATGGCAGAATGGGTAGAACACATAGTTGGGTACTTAGGCATTAAAGAAGCCATTGGTAGTAAAACAGAAGAAGATTTAACCAAACAATTAAACGTAGACGATTTTGTAAAAAGTGTAAAAGAATTTGCCGACGCCAACACGGGCGCAGAAATTACCGATTATTTGCAATCCATTACCCTTATGCGCGATATCGATACGTTTGACGAAACACAAAACTACATTTCCGTTATGACGGTGCACGCAAGTAAAGGGCTAGAATTCCCTGTGGTATTTATTGTGGGCTTAAACGAAGGCGTGTTTCCACTTTCACGCGCTATTAAATCTAACAACCCAAGCGAATTAGAAGAAGAACGCAGGCTTATGTACGTTGCAGTTACCCGAGCCGAAAAAAGGTTATACTTAACTCGTAGCCGTACCCGTTTTTCCTTTGAAACGCATAGCCTAGAATACACCACCGAAAGCCGATTTTTAAAAGAAATGGGTGGGTTTCAAGAAGCTTCTTCGGGCGCACTTGTTCGCTCGCGTTACACTTACAGCGAGTCGTCAACACAACTACAAACCGAAGCACTTGCCTCAAAACTTAGTAGCGCTATTTCTGCATCTAAACCACAAGCGCCTGCACAACAACCAAAGAAAAATTACGCACTTTATAAAACAGGGGTATTGGTTACACACCCAACGTTTGGCAAAGGCGAAATTACGTTAGGCGTTACCGATTTTGTTAGTTTATTTGTTACCGTAAAGTTTGAAACCGTAGGTGTGAAAACGCTTAGCTTAAAATTTGCGCCACTTGAAATTATAGAAAGCGAAGGCTAACACCGCACATAAAAACATACGTTCCAAAACACAAGAAATAAGCAAAAACAATAAAAAATAGCACAAAATTACAATAAATTTATTATATTTTGCAATTTTTCTACAAAATTTGCAAAGAAAGGAGGTTTACATTGTCTGAACCAACCAACACAAAAAACGACCAAAAAATACAACAAATGCAAGAGCTTGCCCGCGTCATTAACGAGCATTCTTACAGGTACTACACGCTCGATGCACCCACCATTTCTGACAAAGAGTGGGATACTTTATACAACCAACTTTTAGCGCTTGAAAAAGAAACGGGCGTGGTTTTGCCATCTTCTCCAACGCAGAAAGTAGGGGGCGAGTGCTTAAAAGGTTTTGAAAAGCAAAAGCATGTAACCCCACTCATGAGCCTCGATAAAGCGCAGTCGTTTGAAGAACTAGATGAATGGCAAGCCCGTAACCAAAAATTATTTTCACACGCTGTACAATATTCGGTGGAATATAAGTTCGATGGGCTTTCTATGGCGCTTGTATACAACCATGGCGAACTGCAATCTGCCACCACACGTGGCAATGGTGAAGTAGGCGAAAATGTAACCGCACAAGTAAAAACCATGCGTACTGTTCCGCTTACTATACCATACCAAGGCAAAGTAGAAGTGCAGGGCGAAGCCATTATGAAACTTAGCGAACTAGAAGCCTATAACAAAACCGCCGATATTCCTTTAAAAAATGCACGCAACGCAGCCGCTGGTGGCGTACGTAATTTAGACCCTAAAGTTACTGCTAAACGTAACCTAGATTTAGTTATGTATAACGTAAACTATATAGAAGGCAAAACGTTTACCACCCAACAACAAATGCAAGAATTTTTAAAAGAAAACCATTTTTATGTTTCGTCGTTTTTTCACGTTGTGTCCTCTTTGCAAGAGGCTGAAACACTCATTACGCAAGTTGGCAAAACACGCAACAAACTCGACTTTTTAATTGACGGAATGGTTATAAAAATTAACGACATAAAAACACGTCAAGAACTTGGCAGAACCGAAAAATTTCCACGCTGGGCCATTGCTTATAAATTTGAAGCCGAAGAAATTTCCACCATGCTCAACGGCGTTGTTTGGCAAGTGGGAAGAACAGGCAAACTAACCCCAGTTGCCGAATTAGAGCCTGTAGACTTAAACGGCGTTACGGTTAAGCGCGCCACACTTAATAACTTTGCCGATATTAACCGTAAGCAACTTATGCTCGATTCGCGCGTGTTCTTACGCCGTAGCAACGATGTAATTCCAGAAATATTAGGCATTGCCGAAACTTATCCGTTTAGTAAACCTATACAAAAGCCAACGCATTGCCCAGTTTGTGGCGCAAAAGTGGTAGAAACGCAAGTAAATATATATTGCCCAAACCACGCCAATTGCCCTGCACAAATTATTTCCCGCCTAACGCATTGGTGCACGCGAGACGCTATGAACATTGAAGGTTTAAGCAAACAAACCATTACCAAACTGCACGAAAACAAATTGTTATATAGTTTTGCCGATATTTATACATTGCAACCTAAGCAACTACTTGCACTCGAAGGGTTTCAGCAAAAAAAGGTACAAAACATTTTAGGCGAAATAGAAAAAAGTAAATCGCGTGATTTTGCACACGTCATTTACGCCTTAGGCATCGATGGCATTGGCAAAAAAACCGCTAAAGATTTAGCCAACACATACAAAAACATGGAAGCGCTTTCTAAGGCCACCATTGCCGACCTAGTTACCATAGAAAACATTTCTTATATAACCGCGCAAGATATTGTCGATTATTTTTCGTTTGAAAGTAACCAAACAGAAATACAAAATCTTGCAAAATACGGCATAAATATGCAAAAACAAGCGCAAAAAACGCAAAAACAATCTATGTTTACAGGTAAAACGGTTGTGCTTACAGGCACGCTTACACACTACACGCGCCCCGAAGTCACCGAAATACTTGAAAACCATGGGGCTATGGTTACCACCAGCGTTTCAAAAAAAACCGACTTCGTTATTGCGGGGGAAAGTGCGGGCAGTAAACTAGATAAAGCAAAACAACTTGGCATTACCGTTTTAACCGAAGCAGAGTTTATGCAATCTATTTCTTCATAAAGTTGTTTCTTATTTTTAAATTTATGTGCTTTCTATTACCTTTTACCACATACGTGTTTGTATGTGGTTTTTTATATTTACAGTTCTATTCCTTTCATTAGCACCGCGCACGTCTTTACGCACAACGCATGCATTTATTTTTATATGTATATGCATTTACATGTATATCTACATTTACCTAATAGAAACATAAAAAACTATTTGCAAAACAAACCCCATTTGTGGTATAGTGCATACGATTATGTTTACACAAGGAGCCTATTATGAATATCGTTTCAAAAGAAGATGTTTTACATATAGCAAAACTATCTAAACTACAACTTACCCCAACCGAGCAAGAAGCCATGCAACAAAGTTTAAACGAAGTGCTTACACACATTCAAGCACTTGAAAACATTCCCACACACAACACAGAATGTAAAAATAAAACATTCGGCACGCTTCGCGCCGATGTGGTAGAAAACAGTATGCCACAACAAAGCATATTACAAAACGCACCTAAGCAAGAAGGTGGCGCATTTGCCGTACCAAAGGTCGTAGAATAAGGGGTTACGTATGGAAGAAATACTTACTAAATCATTAACAGAAATTGTAGAAGGCATTAAAAACGGAACGTATACTAGTACACAAGTAACACAAGCCTGCATACAACAAATAGAAAAAACAAAAGAATACAACACGCTTAACCACACCAATTTTGAAGACGCATTGCGCCAAGCCAATGAAATTGACGAACGCATTGCTCAAGGCAACACAAACGGTTTGTTGTTAGGCGCACCCATTGTTGTAAAGGATAATATGTGCACCTACGTATTGCCAACCACATGTTCTAGCAAAATACTCGAAAACTTTGTTGCTCCATACGAAGCAACGGTGGTTAGCAAACTACGTGCCGAAGGCGCGGTTATTTTAGGTAAAGCCAACATGGACGAGTTTGCTATGGGTAGTTCTAACGAAACAAGTGCTTATGGCAAAGTCTTAAACCCATGCAACACTTCCCGCGTGCCAGGTGGTTCTTCGGGTGGTAGCGCTGCATGCGTTTGTGCACACCAATGCTTTGGCGCTTTAGGCACCGATACAGGCGGTTCTATTCGTCAACCTGCATCGTTTTGCGGAGTTGTTGGGTTAAAACCAACGTACGGCGAAGTATCTCGCAGGGGCGTGGTTGCTTTTGCTAGCTCGTTAGACCAAGTAGGCCCTATGGCAAAAAATGTTGCCGACACCGCCTTGTTGTTCGACGCTATTCGCGGGTACGATGCCAAAGATAGCACCAGTTCTAACCATAAACGTACCCCAACAGCAGGGAAATTTTTGAAAACGCTTAAAGGCTTACGCATAGGTTTAGTAAAAGAAATTTTTGAACAACCTATGAACGACGATGTTCGCCAAGCGCTTGAAAAAGCCATTTCGTTTTATAAACTTAGCGGGGTAGAGTTTGTTGATGTTTCTATTCCAAACATTGCCCAAGCTATCGATATGTACTACATTCTTTCTTCCGCCGAGGCCGCAAGCAACCTAGCAAGGTTCGATGGCATTAAATACGGCCGTCGCGCGCCAGAGGCTAAAACGGTAGAAGACATTTACACCTTAAGCCGTTCGCAAGGTTTTGGCGACGAAGTAAAACGTCGTATCATGCTAGGCAACTATGTATTAAGTTCAGGCTACTTCGATGCATACTACAAAAAAGCTACATTATGCCAAGAAGTATTAAAACAACAATTTGCAAAAGCGTTTGAAATGTGCGACGCACTCATTACGCCAACATCACCAACGGTAGCCTTTCCGTTTGGCAGTAAAGCCACACCACTAGAAATGTACTTAAGCGATATTTACACCGTTCCCGTAAATATTTTTGGTGGGCCAGCTATTAGTTTCCCATGTGGAAAAGGGGAAAACAATATGCCTATAGGCTTGCAACTTATTGGCAACTATTTTGAAGAGCAAACACTTTTGCAACTCGCAGAATTCTATGAAAGGGAGGCAAAATAATGGAATACGATATTGTTATTGGCTTAGAAACACACGTAGAACTTGCCACCCAAACCAAAGTTTTTTGTGGTTGTAAAAACCAATTTGGTGGCGCACCCAACACCCATTGTTGTGAAGTATGCACAGGTATGCCAGGGGCATTGCCAACCATTAATGAAAAAGCGGTAGAGTTTACCGTAAAAGCAGGGCTAGCCACACACTGCACCATTCATAACGAATTTTATTTCGAGCGTAAAAACTATTTTTACCCAGATTTAGCCAAAGCGTACCAAATTTCACAACTTGTTGTGCCTATTTGTGCCAATGGGTATGTAGAAATTCCAACAGCTAACGGCACGAAAAAAGTGCGCATACACGAAATTCACCTAGAAGAAGATAGTGGCAAACTTATTCACACACCTATGGGCTCGCTTATCGATTATAACCGCGCGGGCGTACCTTTGGTTGAAACAGTTACCGAACCCGATATGCACTCGGCCGAAGAAGCCATAAGTTACTTAAATACGTTAAAATCTATATATAAATACATTGGTATATCTGAATGTAAAATGGAACAAGGCGCTCTTAGGTGCGACGTAAACATAAGTTTAAAACCAAAAGGAGCAAAACAACTAGGCAACCGTACCGAAATGAAAAACATCAATAGCTTTAAGGCTATTGAGCGCGCGATTTGTTATGAAATAGAGCGTCAAAAAGGTTTGTTAGAGCAGGGTAAACCCGTAGTGCAAGAAACCCTAAGGTGGGACGACGCATTAGGCCAAAACTTCCCAATGCGTAGCAAAGAAGACGCGCAAGATTACCGCTATTTCCGCGAGCCAGACTTGTTGCCAATTAAAATAACCAACAAACAACTTTCGGCATGGAAAGAAAGTTTACCAAAACTTCCTGCCGAGAAAAAGGCAGAGTATATGCAAGCGTATGCTTTACCTGAATACGATGCAGGCTTACTTTCTCAAAGCAAAACGCTTTCCACTTTTTTCGATGCTTGCGTTCAAACTTACAACAACCCAAAAGCGCTTTCTAACTTTATACTAAACGAGCTTAACAAAAAGCGTAACGCCGAACTTGTAGAAGATGAAGACGCACCAATTGCCATAACGCCAGCACACTTTGCCAAACTTGTAGAGCTTTACCAAACAGGTGAAATTGCGCAAGCAGGGGCAAGGCAGTTGTTAGATGTTTTGTACGAAACCGACCAAGACCCAACACCACTTGTAGAAAGCATGGGTTTAAAACAACAAAACAACGCCGACGAACTAGAAAGTATTGTGCAAGATATTATCCATCAAAACCCTAACGCCGTTGCCGACTACCAAGGTGGTAATAAACGCGCACTCGCATTCTTTGTTGGTCAAGTTATGAAAGCCACAAAAGGTAAAGCCAACGCGGGGCTTGTTAACCAAATTATCACCAAATTATTAGGCTAATATGTTCAAAGGAGACACGCCATGAACTACATGCAAATTTTAACCGACCCAACCATTATCAAAATGTATGAAGATGTCAATAACAAAATACACTTTGTTATTGACCACGGCATGTTGCATGTTAAGCACGTTGTTGCAAACATAAAGCATATTTGCAAAGTTCTAAATCTTTCTAAAAACACGCAACAATTAGCATGCATTGCAGGCGCATTGCACGATGTAGGAAGGCTTTTTAGTAAAGAAAACCACGCCGAAGAAAGCGCCCGTTTTGCGCAAACGTATTTGCAAAATAAACTCTCGCCCCAAGAGCGCGAAACTGTGTGCTACGCCATAGCCCACCACGAGCGTGAAAAATTCAATTACGCAACCACAAACGAGGTGGCGTGGGTGCTACTTCTTGCCGATAAAATGGATAACCAGCGCAGTCGCTACATTCGCGCACTTATGAAACCTAAATATAAACAAGCAACGTCGTATAACATCAAAAAAATTGTGCTTGTACCGCAACATACGCATATAGTTGTGCAAATGCACATATACGCAAACAGCGTAATGCAAGACGAAAGAACACACATGTTATATCAATTTATAGCCAACATTTTGCAACACTTTGGCTATACTTCAACCATAGAATTCGTTATGGCATAAGTTGTGTTGTTATAGTATACTTTTGCTAAGTATCACCAAACCGCCATGCGTTTTAAAAATAAAAAAAATTGTCAAAATTAGTTGTGTAACAAAAACGCACAGTGGTATACTATATATAGTTTACATAGGGGGAAATGTATATGGCTTTAATGGATCCGCCAGTAGAAACACTTATTACAAAAGCAGGCTCAAAATATGGCTTATGCGTAGGCATTAGCAAACGCGCTAAAGAACTTATTACGCAAAACCCAGAAGCCTTTGCCGATGCAAGAATTAAACCGCTAGAAGTTGCTTCTCGTGAGTTTTTCCAAGGTGTTTTTACAATTTCTAAATAATAAAAGGGTAAGGGGTAAACAACGTTCGTTACCCCTTCTTTTATATTTGTTTTTTTATTTTTACGTATGCTTAAATAAAAAACAACGCTATTTCGTTAGTTTCGCGTGTTACGTCTGGCAATATACCAGTTTTACGCGTAAAGCATAAACAAAAAAACAGGTAACCACTGTAACCCGCACAAGCCCAACAAACAAACTTAGGCGTTTGTTTTTATAAAAATAAAAGGAGTTTGTATGTACGCACGCGTCATTGTCGATATTGCCTCCAGTCAGGTAGATAAAATATTCGATTATATTGCCCCTAACGAAAACCTAGTGGGCAAGCGTGTTTTCGTGCCTTTTGCTGGCCGAAACATTGTTGGGTGGGTGATTGAACAAACAGAAACCACTAGCGTAGAAAAAAGCAAATTAAAACCTATTTTAAAAGTTATGGATAACACGCCCGTTCTTTCACAAGAACTTATGGGCTTAGCAAAGTTTGTTTCTCAAACCTACCATACAGGGCTAAGTGACGCACTCCGCTTACTGCTACCGGCCGAACTTCGCACAGGCAAAGTGCAACCCTTAGAAATTACCATGGTGCGCTTAACGCCTAACGCTACAGAACTTTTATCCACTTTGCGCTCTAACGCCAAAGCACAGTGGCAGGTGGTTCGCGCATTGCAAGAAAAAGGTACGTGTAAACTTTCCACCTTTACATCTTCGCAAATATCCGCCGTTTCGCAACTTGTAAAAAAGGGCATCGTGGAAAAATATAGTGCTGAAACCTACCGCACACCTATATCTAGCCCCGAAACTGTGCAAGAAATTACGTTAACCAGCGAACAATCGTTTGTATTGCAAGAGCTAAATAGCCACCCAAATACATCTTTTTTATTGCACGGCGTTACAGGTAGCGGTAAAACCGAAATCTATATGCGCCTGCTTTCCCAAGCGGTAGAAAATCATAAAACAGGCATATTGCTTGTGCCAGAAATAGGACTAACCCCACAAATGTTATCCGGCTTGCGTGCTAGGTTTGGCAGTAATGTTGCCATATTACATAGCGGGCTAAGCGCAGGTGAAAGGTACGACGAGTGGCGTAAAATTGCCACAGGCAAGGTGCAAATTGTGGTAGGTGCTCGCAGTGCTATTTTTGCACCGCTTGAAAATATAGATGTCATTATTATTGATGAAGAACACGAGCAAAGCTACATAAGCGAAACCAACCCGCGCTACGTTACCAAAGAAGTGGCAGAGTTTCGCCGTGCCTACCATAAAGCACGTTTGGTGCTAGGCAGTGCCACACCAAGTATGGAAACCTACCATAATGCCGTTATAGGTAAGCACTATTTACTAGAATTAAAACACCGCGCCACAGGCAACCCAATGCCACCCATAGATATTGTCGATATGGCCGATGAAGTGCGTCGCGGAAACACCAGCATGTTTTCCGTACCCTTGCAAGAGGCTATGGAAAAAACCTTGCAAAAAGGCGAACAAGTGGTGCTGTTTATTAACCGACGTGGTTTTTCAAGTTTTGTCATGTGCAAAGAGTGCGGTTGGGTAGCCAACTGTCCCGATTGCGACGTTTCGCTTGTTTACCATAAAGAAGACCATAGTTTAAAATGCCATTATTGTGGCAATCGTTTTAAAATGTTTACCGAGTGCCCACAGTGTGGGTCCGCGCACTTAAAATATGGCGCTATTGGTACCGAGCGCGTGGTAGAAGAACTGCAAAAACTTTACCCGCAAGCGCGTATTTTGCGTATGGATAACGATACCACAAAAACCAAAAACGCGCATTTGCATATTTTGCAACAATTCCGCGAGCATAAAGCCGATATTTTAGTAGGCACGCAAATGATTGCCAAAGGGCATAATTTCCCAAACGTTACCTTAGTTGGCATACTCGATGCCGACATCAGCTTGCACCAATCTTCCTATAACGCCACCGAAAAAACGTTCCAATTAGTCACGCAGGTTGCGGGTAGGGCAGGCAGAGGCAATGTGCAAGGTAAGGTTATTTTGCAAACCTACGCACCACGTCATTATGTATACCGCTTTGCCAAAATGTACGATTATTTAGGCTTTTACCATAAAGAAAGTAATATTCTAGAAAACACTAACTATCCGCCGTTTGCTAAAATTGTGCGCATACTCGTTACCAGCACAAAAGAAGAACTTGCCAAAGCGCAAACAAAAGTGTATTATGATGCTATACTAAAAGAGAAAAAAGCGCACCCTAAGCAATTTATTTACCTAGGCGCTATGCGTGCGCCATTATCTAAACTACAAAACAAATACCGTTATCAAGTGCTTATGCGCTTACCCAACATAACGGCACAACAAGTTACCCAACAGGTGTACGCTCTTATCGATACCACACCAAAAGCAAAAGATGTATGGGTGTTTGTAGAAAACAACCCACAAAATTTATCGTAAATTTAGGAGAACTCATGGCTTACATTAAAATTTTAACCATACCCGACGAAACTCTACGCAAACCCTCAAAACCGGTTACCGCGTTCGATGCTTCGCTTCACGAGCTACTTGCCGATATGCAAGAAACCTTACGCCATTACGATGGAGTAGGGCTTTCTGCCGTGCAAATTGGCGTACTAAAACGCGTGTTTATTATCGACGTAGGCAATGGCGTTACCGAATACATTAACCCAACCATTGTAAGTTTTTCGGGCAAGCAAAAAGGCAACGAAGGTTGTTTATCTATTCCTAACGAATGGCATAAAGTTACTCGCCCAAACAAAGTAACCATTCAATTTTACGATAGAAACGGCGCTATGCATACCGAAACCTATCAAGGCTTGCAAGCCCGCGCTGTTTTCCACGAGAACGACCACTTAAATGGTATATTGTATACCGACCATGTAAAAAAGCAAAAAAGCGAAATGTAATGCTTTACAACAAAACATAAAGCAACTTAATAAACAAGCAAGGAGAAACTATGCGTATTGTATTTTTAGGCACACCCGAATTTGGCGTAACCGTTTTAAAAGCACTTTTAGAAAGTCGGCACGAAATTATTGGTGTAATTACACGCCCCGATGCTCCTAGTGGCAGAGGCAAACAACTTGTTGCACCACCGGTAAAACAATTTGCCAAAGAACAAAAATTAAAAGTGTTTCAGTTTGAAAAACTCTCGCGAGATGGGGTAGAAACCATTCAAAAATTAAACCCCGACCTTATGGTAACTGCATCGTTTGGGCAAATTATATCGAAAGAAATTTTAGATATTCCACCATACGGCATACTAAACGTGCACGCATCTATTTTGCCAAAATTTCGCGGGGCAAGCCCTATACAAACGGCCATTATGAAAGGCGAAACCGTTACGGGCGTAACCATTATGAAAACCGAACTTGGGCTCGATACAGGCGATATTTATTCTATCAAAACTACACCTATTAACCCATACGAAACCGCGGGCGAGCTATCTAAACGCTTAGCCGATATAGGCGCAAAACTACTTTTAGAAACCATAGACGAAATAGAGTATAAAGGCTTGCAACCACAACCACAATCACACGTGCAGGCCACCATTACCAAAAAAATTACGAAAGAAGATGTGCGTATTCGTTGGGTAAAATCGGATAACGAAATTAAAAACCTTATCTATGGCGCCAATCCTTCGCCTATAGCCTATACCGAAACAGAAGATGGCACACTTATAAAAATATACGAAGCCAAACTTACCAACCTACCAAACACACAAGAGCCCGAAGGCACCATTGTTGCACCAACGTCTAACAAAAAAGGCGTGTTTGTGCAATGCGGGCAAGGGGTGTTGCAACTTACCAAATTACAGTTTGCAGGTGGCAAAGAAATGGACGGTGCTAGTGCCATTAACGGCAATAAATTAAAACTTGGCCAAAAGTTTGTGTCTGCCTACTAACCATGTTTGCGCGCTTCTGCGTTTTACCACGCAACCGTAACAAATTGCATGTTTAAAAAAACTATGAAAGAAATTTTACAATCTTACACACTTACACAAATAAAGCAGCTAATGCAAGTGTTGCATCAGCCTTCTTTTCGTGCCAAACAAATGTATACTTGGTGCATGAATTATACGCCTATTCGCGAAATGAGCAACCTGCCACTAGCCTTGCGTGAACAACTTGAACAATCTTACACATCAACACCCGTTACCATTTTAAAAGAATACACAAGCAAAGATGGAACACAAAAGTTTTTACTACAACTACAAGATCATCAACTCATTGAATGCGTTTTAATGCATTACACCTACGGCAATACATTGTGCATTAGTAGCCAAGTAGGGTGCAGAATGGGTTGCGAATTTTGTGCCAGTGGCAAAAATGGTTGGTTTCGCAACCTAACCAGTGGCGAAATGCTAGGGGAAGTGCTATGCGTCAACCAGCATATAGGTGGCACTATGCAAAACCGTAAAATTACCAACATTGTGCTTATGGGTAGCGGTGAGCCATTAGATAACTACGAAAACACCATAGCCTTTATTCGCCAAGTTAGCGCGCCCGAAGGCATTTGTATTAGCCAACGCAACATTTCGCTTTCTACATGCGGTTTAGTACCCGAAATTGAAAAACTAGCCCAAGAAAATTTAGATATCACGCTTACCATATCCTTGCACGCAGCAACCGACGCTAAGCGCTCGGCCATTATGCCCATTGCACGCAGATATTCTATTGCCGAACTTATCACCGCTGTTCGAAATTACCAAACCACAACCAAGCGTAGGGTGGTGTTTGAATACGTGCTTACCACAACCAACGGCACGCATGCCGACGTGCAAGCACTAAAAAATTTATGTAAAGGGCTTTTGTGCCACATCAATATTATTCCGTTAAACCAAGGCGTAAGCGCACAAACCACCGTATCACGCACACGTGCCGAAGCATTTTGTAAAAAACTCGAAGAAGCAGGTTTGTCGGCAACCGTACGTCGCACATTAGGCGCCGATATTGAAGGCGCATGTGGGCAGTTAAAACGCAGATATTTAGAAAATCAAAGTAACTCATAATGAAACAAACGTATACACAAGCACAAATTGTCAAAAATATATCAGGAAGGTATGTTGTTGTTACACAAAGCGGGCAACAACTTTCTTGCATTGCACGCAAAAAAATAGCCTACCAAGGCCAAAAACTTATGGTAGGCGATTACGTGCAAATCGACCAGCAAAACCAAAGCATAGAAAACGTTTTACCGCGTCAAAACGCGCTTACTCGTCCGCCTGTGGCCAATATTGCGCAAGTTCTCATTTTTATAGCCCCACAACCAGAGCCCGATTACTTTTTAATCGATAAAATTCTCTTTATAGCCTCCTTGCAAAACATAACGCCTATACTTGTGGTGAATAAAACCGATCTTTCTACGCAAACCTTGCAACACATTCAACAGCAATATAGCGCCGTAGTTCGGCATATTTTTGCTATAAGCGCTACCAATAACCAAATACCACAAGCGTTGCTTTCGTGTTTAAAGGGCAAACTTACAGCACTTGCGGGGCAAAGCGGGGTAGGTAAATCAACTTTTTTAAATGCGCTATTTGGCAAGCAAGTGGCAAAAACACAAGCTATTTCGCAAAAAATTGAGCGCGGTGTCAACACCACACGGCATGCCGAAATCTATCCAACGCCTTATGGGCAAATTGTTGACACCGCAGGGTTTAGTTTGTTAGAATTAAAACACTTAGCACCAAACATATTTATCCAAAAAGCATACCCAGAGTTTGCGCCATACGCACAACAATGTAAGTTCGCGGGTTGTAACCATGTTACTACAAGCGTGCAACAATGTGGCGTACAGCAAGCGTTGCAACAAGGGCTCATTTCAAAAGAAAGGTACGCCCGCTACGCGCAAACGTTAGAAACAATTACAAAGGAGTGGAAAAACAGATATGGCACTTAAAATGGTACGCGTTTCGCCATCAATTTTAGCCGTCGATTGGCAAAACGAAATTACACTAAACGCAGTTATCGACCAATTAGAACATTCGTCCGCAAGTTTTATACACCTAGATGTTATGGACGGCAAGTTTGTACAAAACAAAACCTTTGATGAAAAAATGGTAGAGTACATTCGCAACCGTTCTACGCTCATGATGGACGTACATTTAATGGTAGAAAATCCAGAAAAAGTTATCGACAACTACCTAAAAGCAGGTGCCGATATTTTAACCGTGCATTACGAAGCATGTAAAGATATTGAACCCGTGCTAAAACGCATACGCTCTAAAAACGTGCTTGCAGGTGTAGCTATTAGCCCTAAAACCCCAGCATATAAACTCAAAGACCTTTTAAAAACAGGTCTTGTAGATGTTGTTTTAGTTATGGGCGTCGAGCCAGGCGCATCGGCACAAACCTTTATTCCGGGCATGGCAGAAAAAGTAGCTGAAATTCGCGAAATGGATAAAAACGTCATTATTTCTATCGATGGAGGCGTCAACTTAAAAAATGCAAAACTTTTGCGTACGGTAGGGGCAAACATTTTAGTTTCGGGTAGCACCGTGTTTAAATCAAAAAACATACGCAAAACCATTCAAGCGCTTCGTGGCAGTTGGGGAAGTAAGTTTGCTAAACTCTTTAAAAAAGACGAAGACTAAATGCTTACGCACACATAGTTTGCGTTTTTCTTTTTCAAACATAGTATCATACAAAAACCACCGTTTTTAGGGTGGTTTTTTTGTGGCTACATGAGGCAAGTAAATTTTTATGTTGTGCACAATTTGTTTCTGTTTAGAATACACTACACAAAGAGAAAAAGGGGGAAAAGGGTATATGACCATTGTTTGTATTAAAGCACCAAAGCTTGTTAGCGGTGTATTAAAATTATTTGTAAAGAAAAAAAGTAAAGAAAATTCGTCGCAGTCTAGTACATAAATGTTTGTTGTCGCTTACGCTAAGCAAATATACCTACGGCTAAAACACAATATACACTTCGTTTTTGTGTTACATTGTAGCAAAAAAGTATGTATTTCTACATATTGCGTTTCAACCATATTGCCATAGTTGCTTGTTTTTTCTTTGTTCAAGCGTAAGTTGTGCACCATTTACATGTGTTCCATACGTATAATTGTTTTTTTACAAAAAAACAAACTGATTATATTTTATCTTTGTTTCTTATCATAAAAAAACACCCAAACCATAGGGGTGTTTTTTTACATTTTTGTCAAATCACACTTTTTTACGCATGCGCACGCAATCTCTTGCGTACATAAAACATAGGTTTACACTACGAAGTTTTCTGTTTTGCATACTATAAACAACAAATATACAAACAAAAAAGCCCCAAAATAGGGGCATGTATGTATATTTATTTATCGGCTTTGCTACCTTTTAGGCACTTTGTGCAAACATATTTTTTAGAAATTTTGCCTTTTTCATCAGCAACTTCTACTTTGTGTAAATTTGCTTCAAACGTGCGTTTGCCTTTTCTGTTAGAGTGGCTAACGGTATTGCCGGTCATTTTTCCTTTACCACAAATGCTACAAACTTTCGACATAGTTTTTTCCTCCTATCAAGTCTCGGTTGCTATTGTAACACAAACCCTTGCGTTTGGCAACCCTTTTTAAAATGAAAAATAAAAAAACACTCAAAAAACAACAAATCTATAAAAATCCTTGCAAAAAACGTATAGATATTGTAGAATAAATAAGGCTAGTAGTATGGCAAAAATAACACAAAGTCAAAAAAGGCAGGTGAATTATGTCGGTTAATACCATCAATTCCTATGGAAAAATTACGGTTACAGAAAACGCAATCGCACTTGTGGTCGGTCATTCCGCGTTAGAGTGTTATGGCGTTGTTGACTTAGTGGCAAAAAAATTAGGCGATAATATTAAAGAACTGTTTGGTAAAAGTCAACGTACCCGTGGCATTAAAATTTTAACTATTGGCGACAGAATTCACATAGATTTAGATATCATTTTAAAATACGGCGTCAGCATACAAGCAGTTGCAGAATCTGTACGTCGTTCTGTAAAATACAATGTCGAACAATTTACAGGCATGATTGTCGATTCCGTAAACATCAACGTAGTTGGGGTTAGGGTATAGCAATTCGCCAAGAAAAATAATCTATTTGAAAGGAAAGTAGGAGAAATATACAATAGTATGGGTAAATCAGTTACAGGCGCCATGTTCCGTAAAATGGTCATCAGTGGCGCAAATTATTTGGAAAGTAATAAAGATTATGTCGATTCATTAAACGTGTTCCCAGTACCAGACGGCGATACAGGAACAAACATGTCACTTACCATGAAATCAGCGGTACGTGAAGTTAATTTATGTACCAATAATAATTTAGATAGCATTGCAGACGCAGTAAGTAAGGGTGCACTCAAAGGCGCACGCGGAAACTCAGGCGTTATTCTTTCACAAATTTTAAAAGGTATGTCTACGGTACTCGTAAACGAAAAAAACATTACCACAAAAATATTTGCAAAAGCATTAAAAGAAGGGGCAGAGGTAGCTTATAAAGCGGTAACCAAACCAAAAGAAGGAACTATTTTAACGGTTATTCGTTTAATGAGTGAAGAATCTGTTACCATTGCCAAAAAAGAAACCGATATGGCAGAGTTTTTAAAACAAACACTCGAAAAAGGCGAAGAAGTACTTAAAATGACGCCTGAACTATTACCTGTATTAAAAAAGGCGGGCGTTGTCGATGCAGGTGGTCGCGGGTTACTAGTTATTTTAAACGGCTTCTTAAAAGTTGTGCTTGGCGACGAGTCGGACGTCAACCTTGATTTCGAGGCCGACACACAAACAACCACCAACCAGCTCGACCCATTTGCACCAGCCAGTGTCGATTATAACGATTTAGCCGATATAGAATTTGCATATTGCACCGAATTCTTTATCATTAACATCAACAAAAAAACCACCGAAGCCGATATTGATAAATTGCGTGAAACGCTTATGAGCATAGGCGATAGCGTTATTTGTATTGGCGACTTAAACTTAGTTAAAGTACACGTACACACCAACGAACCAGGCGTTGCGCTTACAAACGCATTAAAACTAGGTGAAATTAACGGCGTTAAAATTGAAAACATGTTAGAGCAAAACCGTGCACTTAAAATACAACAACAACCAGAAGAATTAAAACCAATTGGTATGGTAAGTATTTGTGCCGGCGAAGGCTTAGCAGCTATCTTTAAAGATTTAATGGTCGACCACATTATCGAAGGCGGTCAAACCATGAACCCAAGTGCCGAAGATATTGCTATGGCAGCCGATAACATTCCGGCCGAAACGGTATTTGTATTACCAAACAATAAAAATATCATCATGGCAGCGCAACTTGCCAACGATTTATCTAAACGTAACATTGTGGTTATTCCAACAACATCTGTTCCACAAGGCATTACCGCAGCTATCAATTTAGACCCAGAACTTTCTGTCGAAGAAAATAAAGCCAATATGTTGCAAGCTATAGAAAACGTAACTACGGGTTCTGTAACGTATGCCGTTCGTAGCACACACATCGATGGCTTTAAACTAAAAGAAGGCGATATTATAGGCTTAACCGATAAATCAATTATTGCTAAAGGTGAAGATATTAACGCCGTTACCAGCGACGTAATTGAAAAACTTATGAACGAAAACGTTATGAACATTACCTTGTTCTACGGCGCCGATGTTCAAGAAGTCGAAGCTCAAACCTTAGCAGAACAACTAACGGCCAAATATCCAAATTGCTCTATCGACGCACACTTTGGTGGCCAACCATTATACTATTACTTAATTTCGCTTGAATAACACTTTTCTACAAACTTTTTATCTATTTCAAAGGGTAACCTTAGGGTTACCTTTTTTTATTGCATAATCAAACATGTATTCATGCTTTACACAAATAGAGGGTGTATACACATGCATTCAAACATGTTTGCTACACACGCTGTATCGTTTTATAAAATCTATCTATTTCCTTTGGCGTTAAAAAAACATATAGAAAAAACATTATCTGATCAATTTTGTTGTTTTGCTTTTTTTATTACAAAAAAATATGTTACAATATGTATATGCAATTAAACGAATTAAAAGGTATAGGCGAAAAACGATTACAACAATTAAGGGAGGCAGGTATACAAGATACACTTGCCTTGCTTTCTTATTTTCCTAAACGTGTTTTATTTTTTCAAAACGCACAAGCCTTTGCGCCACAAACAGGGCAGGGGCAACTTTTAAAAGTTGTGGTGCATAGCCCCGCCAAAGTTGTGTTTATTAAAAAGAACTTCAACTCAACCACATGCCTTGTTACCGATACACTTTCACAAAAAAAACTTACGCTTACTTGGTACAATCAGCCATATATAAAAAATAGACTCACCGTAGGGCAAACCTATTACGTGTATGGTAAACCTAGCTCAACCAAACAAAATACTTTGCTCGTGCAAATTTTACAAACCGAAGAAAAACATGCTTCTCAACCAACATCGTTTACCTTTTATAAACCCATAGCCAACATGGGCAATGCGTTTATCAAATCGCTTATACAGCAGGCACTAAAACAAACCAATATTTCTTCTATTATGCCTCCAAACGTAGAACAATCTTACCAATGTATGCCTTTACAAACGGCATATACAAATATGCATTTCCCTAAAACGGAAGAAGAATACATGCAAGCAAAACAACGAATTTTTATTGAACAAATATTATACATTTTATCTTTAAAATTGCAAATTTCAAAAAAAGAAAGTGAAAAATACTATAAATTTCGCGAATTTAACCAAATTTTTGCAAATTTTCAAAAACTACTACCTTATAAACTCACCAGTGGACAAACTATGGCCATCACACAAATTGCCAACGATTGCTTATCTAATCACCCCATGAACCGATTACTAGAAGGCGATACAGGCTGTGGTAAAACCATGGTTGCCATGTTTGCTTGTTACTTTGCTATGGAAAACGGCTACCAAGCTGCCATTATGGCACCAACCGAACTTTTAGCAAAACAACACTTTCAAACGGCACAAACATTATTTAGCAAACAACACCGCATTTGCTATTTACACAGTGGTTTAAAAACAGCAGAAAAGCGAAAACTTCTTGCAGGCATTCGCATTGGTTTTTACGAACTTGTTATTGGCACACACGCTATCATATCTAATAAAGTTGAATACGCCTGCTTACGCATGGTCATTACCGACGAACAACATCGCTTTGGCGTACGTACGCGCGCGCAACTAGAAAACAAAGGGGAAGCACCCGAAACTTTGGTTATGAGCGCAACACCAATTCCGCGTTCACTTTCACTTGTTATGTACGGCGATTTATCTATTACGCAAATTCACGAGCGCCCACACGGCGAAAGTAGAACACAAACGCATTTAATACCCACACAAAAAATTCCAGCTATGTGGCAATTTATTCGCCAGCAACTTGATATAGGTAAAAAAGCATTTGTGGTGTGCCCTAGGGTAGAAGATGCCGAAACCGAAGACGAATCTATGCAAAACGTTACCGCACTATATAAACAACTTTGCACAAGTGGCGTTTTTGAACCAACCAAAATAGGGCTTATTCACGGAAAACAAACATTAGAAAAAAATTTAGAAATTATAGACCAATTTAAACAAAATACATACAACCTTCTTGTTGCCACCACCATTGTAGAAGTCGGCATCGATATTCCCGACGCATCTATTATTGTTATTACAAACCCTGAAAGGTTTGGCTTAGCAACCTTGCACCAACTTAGGGGTAGAGTAGGGCGCAACGGCGACTTGGCGTATTGCTTTTTAACCTGCGAAAATGTCACCGAACAAAATATCGAACGTTTACAATATTTTCAAAAACATAACGATGGCTTTATGCTTGCTGAGTACGATTTTGCTTCCCGTGGGGGCGGAACCATTTTAGGCACAAAACAACATGGCAAAGATACACTTTTGCAAGGCATAGGTTTTCACACCAATTTACTTAGCACCGCCGAGCAAATATTTAACGATTTAAAAACACGTATCGACATGTCTGTTGTACAACAGCGTGCAAAGCAAATGTATGAAGAAATATACAACACCATTGTACTCAACTAAGCACGCAAAACTTCCAATTTACACACTTTCACACAAAACCCGAAAATGCAAAATAAAATCACAAAACACAAAAAACGCAGTGTTTTAAGCATTTTTTTATTTTATTGCATGTAAATTTGCGTTTTTTATAAACAACGCTTGTTCTCTCAAGCAAAACACTTTCTAATTTACATAATACTATTAAGCGTTATTTCACACTCGCGCGCGCCATGCATTATACTTTATGCGCTATGCGCATGTACTCGTGCGCGCGCACGCAAACGCATCGCACACAACCTACAACTTACATTACATAGCGTGCGCACAAAAAACATAGGCGTATACTAAACCCTACACTTTTGTCATATACTAGCTTTGTGACGGGTTAAAAAAAATTAAAAAAAATTATAAAAATCTCTTGCGTTTTTTTATAATGTTTGGTATTATGTACAAGTCACGAGGGCAAGCGCGGGAGTTTAGCTCAGTTGGTAGAGCATCTGCCTTACAAGCAGGCGGTCATAGGTTCGAGTCCTATAGCTCCCACCACTTAAACTCATGGGTTTTGCAACCTTTGTACACGGCACTTTATTTATGCGGGAATGGCTCAGCGGTAGAGCGTTGCCTTGCCAAGGCAAATGTCGCGAGTTCGAATCTCGTTTCCCGCTCCATGCAAATGCCAGGTGCAGTTAAACGTTTGCACTTGGCATTTTAAAACTTTGGCACCATAGCCAAGTGGTAAGGCAGAGGTCTGCAAAACCTTCATCCCCAGTTCGAATCTGGGTGGTGCCTCCAAATGCTGGTGTGGCGGAATCGGCAGACGCAAGGGACTTAAAATCCCTCGAGGGAAACTTCGTATCGGTTCAAGTCCGATCACCAGCACCATAAAAAACAGCACAGCACGTGCTGTTTTTTTTATACATTGTTACAACAAATGTATCACCATATCATTAAAATACTTGCAAAAACATCAAACATGTTTTTTTATTTTTTCACCGCAAGAAAATGGTTTTTATACAAACGCATAACCTTTCATTTACATTTTTTTACAAACATTTTATAGTAAATTTTGAATAAACCGTAATACAATTTGACAAACAATTTTTGCTAAGCATATACTACAAATTATGTAAAGGAGAAACTATGTTATCTATTATAAAAAAGGTTTTCAAACCAAGTTACTACATTTTGGGTTTAGCTATATTCGCTTTAACGCTTGCACAAACTTTGTGCGATTTATATTTACCCGAAAAACTAGCAGAAATTGTCACCTACATACAACAAGGCGCACCATCTACACAAATATGGAACACCGGTCTGCTTATGTTACTTGTTGCACTTGCAGGGTGCTTGTGCTCGGTTATTATCAGCTACATTGCTTCTCGCGTAGGGGCAGGTTTTTCTGCACGCGCTCGCTCTTTAATGTTTTCTAAAATACAAGGTTTTTCTTTAGAAGAAATGAATAAATTTTCTACAGCAAGCCTTATCACGCGTTCTACAAACGACGTACAACAAGTACAGCTCGCCATTATTATGGGTTTACGCGTACTCTTAATGGCACCTATTATGGCAGTAGGGGCAACGGTTAAAATATTACAAAACAGTGCACAACTTTCCATTACAACCGCTATTGTTATTGTTATTTTAATTGTTGTTATGTCTAGTATCTTCATGGTTGTTTTGCCTAAATTTAATAAAGTGCAAAAATTAACCGACGACGTCAACCGCATCACACGTGAAAGCTTAACTGGTATTAAAGTTATACGCGCATTTCATGCCGAAGATATTCAAGAAAACAAGTTTGAAAAAACAAACCAAGAACTTACAAAAACAAATATTTTTGTCAATAAAGCCTTAAACTTCATGCAACCATTCACGCAGTTTTTAATCAACGGCCTTAACCTTTCAATTGTTTGGGTAGGGGCATACCTCGTAAATTCTAACCCAAACAACCTTGCCATCATGACCAGCTTTACAGGCTATGCAATGCAACTGTTAATGAGCTTTTTAATGGTAATTATGGCATTTGTATTTATACCAAGAGCCGCTGTTTCCGCACGAAGAATGAACGAAGTGCTTACAACCACGCCTAAAATCCACGACCCCGAAACACCACAAACCACACCACAAAATGGTGAAATTTGCTTTAACGATGTAACCTTTAATTACCCAGACGCTGAAGAAAACGTACTAGAACACATTTCCTTTACCGCAAAAAAAGGAGAAACCATTGCCTTTATTGGTTCCACAGGTTCAGGTAAAAGCACGCTTATCAATTTGCTTATGCGCTTTTACGATGTTACACAAGGCAGTATCACCTTAAACGGGATAGATATTCGTGAATATTTACAGCACGAATTGCACGAGCGCATAGGGTACGTCCCACAAAAAAGCGTATTGCTTTCAGGTACAGTGGCAGAAAACATAGCCTACGGCAAACCTGAAGCCACGCAAGAAGAAATCGAAACTTCCGCACGTATTGCCGAAGCCGAAGAATTTATAACGCAAATGCCAAAAGGGTACCAGTCGTATATTTCGCAAGGTGGTAAAAACGTATCTGGCGGGCAAAAACAAAGGCTGTCTATTGCACGCGCCATTATCAAGCAACCAGAAATTATTATTTTTGATGATAGTTTTTCGGCGCTAGATTATAAAACCGACAAAAAAGTACGCGCCAACCTAAACGAACACTTACAAAATAGCACCAAGCTTATCGTAGCCCAACGTATAGGCACCATTATGGACGCCGATACCATCATTGTACTTGACCAAGGTAAAATTGTAGGCAAGGGCACACACAAACAATTATTAAAATCGTGCAAAGTATACCAAGAAATTGCACATTCACAATTATCTAAGGAGGAGCTAAACGCATGAGTAACACCAATGTAAATAAACAACATCGTGGCCCAGGCGGTGGCCCAGGTGGCGTAGCCATGGTTGGCGAAAAAGCCAAAAACTTTAAAGCGTCCTCCGCAAAACTTTTAAACGCATTAAAGCCTTTTAAATGGTCTATCATATTTTCACTTATTTTTGCCATTTTAAGTTCTGTTCTTACGGTTATTGCTCCAAGCATTTTAGGTGAAATTACCAACATGGCACAAGACGCCGTAGCTAGCGGAACATCTGTTCCCTTAAATAAAGTACTAGAAATTGGCGTTATTTTAGTTGCAATGTATGTTTTAGCGTTTTTATTTAACACCACGCAAAACTTCATGATGACAACTACCGCACAAAAACTATCTAAACAAATGCGCACCGATATTACCGAAAAAATCAACCGCTTACCTTTAAACTATTTCGATAGAACAAGTTTTGGCGATTTATTAAGCCGTGTAACCAACGATGTCGACACCGTAAGCCAAAGCATAAGCACCTCGCTAATTAGCATGGTAACATCGTTTATTACGCTTATTGGTATAACGGTTATGATGTTTATTGTAAGTTGGCAACTTGCACTTATTACCATTATTATTATTCCACTTAGCTTAATTGTTATGGGAATTATTATAAAGTCGTCACAAAAATATTTTAAACAACAAGTAGAAACGCTAGGCACGGTCAACGGGCACATAGAAGAAATGTATTCTGCGCATAACATTGTACGCGCTTTTAACGGCGAAAAACGCTCGCAAGAACAGTTTAACACCCACAACAAAGCACTATACACATCTACATTTAAATCACAATTTTTAAGTGGTTTAATGATGCCACTACTTGGTTTCATTGGCGATTTAGGCTACATCGGCATAGCCGTTGTTGGTGGCATACTTGTTTTGCAAGGCGTTATTGGGTTAGGAACCATTACCTCGTTTGTTATTTATTCTCGCCAATATAACCAGCCACTTCGTCAAATAGGTTCTATTACCAACACTTTGCAATCTACGGTAGCGGCTGCCGAACGCGTGTTTGAATTTTTAGAAGAACCTGAAGAAGCGCCTGAAACTGTTACACGCACACTCACCAACGTACAAGGCAATGTAACCTTTGAACACGTAAGCTTTGGGTACACAAAAAATAAAGAAATTATTCACGATTTTAGTTTTGAAGTTAAGGCAGGGGAAAAGGTAGCCATTGTTGGCCCAACGGGCGCAGGCAAAACCACACTTGTCAACCTACTCATGCGCTTTTACGAACTTAACAAAGGCGCTATATACATAGATGGCATCAATATTACCGATGTATCCCGCGGGAACCTGCGCGAATGTTTCGGCATGGTTCTGCAAGATACATGGTTGTTTGAAGGAACCTTGCTTGAAAACTTAAAGTTTGCTCGTCCAGAAGCTACCATGGAAGAAATTATAGAAGCGGCAAAAGCATCCAACACATACCACTTAATTAAATCACAATCGGGTGGGTTCGATATGCTTATTACCGAAGACACAAATCTTTCTGCCGGTGAAAAGCAACTTTTAACCATAACCCGCGCCATGGTAGAAAACGCACCTATGCTTATTTTAGATGAAGCCACCAGTAGTGTCGATACGCGTACCGAACAACTCATTCAAGACGCTATGGACCGTTTAACCCAAGGCAGAACCTCGTTTGTTATTGCACATAGGCTTTCCACGATTAAAAACGCCGATAAAATTATTGTTATGAAAGATGGTAACATTGTCGAAACAGGCAACCACGAAAGCCTTTTAAAACAAAACGGCGTGTACGCACAATTATACCAATCACAATTTTCTAAAGAAGCAACCACCGAAGCAGTGTAATTGTAGGCAAATTGCTGTTTAGGCAAACAATAGCCGTTTACGCAATAACACAGGAACATGTATTATATACAAAACAAAAAAACACACCAGCGCTTTGGTGTGTTTTCTCTTTACAAAACGCAGAAAACAACGTATAATACGCCATAGGAGAAAATATATGTTTATTAAAAATCAATTAGAAAACTTGTTGCAACAATCTTTTATTTCGCTTGGCTACCCATTAGAATATGCCACCATTAGCGCAAGCAACCGCCCGCTAGATGCCGACTACCAGTGCAACGCAGCTTTTGCGCTTAGCAAAAGGCTCAAACAAAACCCTAGCGAAATTGCACAAAATATTATTAAAAACCTACCAACGCAAACCGATTTTACGTTTACGTTTTCTGCGCCAGCATTTATCAATATTCAACTAACCAAACAAAAAATAGAAGAAGTTGTTTCGGTAGTGCAAGCCAGCAAACAATGCGGGGTAGAGCCAATTCAAGAAAAACAAACCGTACTTCTCGATTACGGTGGTGCTAATATTGCCAAAGAATTGCATATAGGGCATTTGCGCTCAGCCAACATTGGCGAAGCATTAAAAAGAGTGTATCAACTTTTCGGCTACAAAACCATTAGCGATACGCACTTAGGCGATTGGGGTTTGCAAATGGGGTTAACCATTGCTCAGTTAGAAGACGATGGCGTATTAGATTATTATTTTAAATCAGGCAAAACCGCCCAAGCAAAACCAACCATCACCCTTGAAATGCTTAACACAGCCTACCCAAAAGCCAGCAAACGTAAAGAAGCCGAACCAAAATTTCGTAAAAAAGCCGAAGATTATACTTTGCAACTGCAACAAAAGAAAGAACCTGTTTACACTGTATATAAAGATATGAAAACCATTTCCATTAAAAAAATTAAAGAGGGCTATAACCAACTCAATTGCTATTTCGATTTATGGTACGGCGAAAGCGATGCCGAACCATATATTGGAAAAGTACTTACCGCTTTTGCAACCAAAGGTCTTTCTTACCTTAGCCACGGTGCGCTCGTGGTCGATGTAGCCAAAGAAGGCGAAAATATTCCAACCGATAAAACCAACGAACATGGGGAAATACTTTATAAAAACCCTATGCCACCACTTATTTTAAAAAAGCATAACGGGGCAGATTTATACGCCACCAGCGAACTAGCCACCATACTTATGCGTAAAGAAGAATTTGCGCCAAACAAAATGATTTATATTGTCGATAAACGCCAATCGCAACACTTTAAACAATGTTTCCGCGCAGCCGAAAAAGTAGGCTTTATAACCGCCGACCAAATTTACCACGTAGAATATGGCACCATGAACGGTAAAGACGGCAAACCATTTAAAACCCGTAGTGGCGAAACCGTAAAACTAGAAGACATGATATCTCTAATTCAAGAAAAAGCGGCAGAAAAATTAAAACAAAACGGCATAGAAAACAACCCAGAACTTGCCTTAAAAATAGGGGTAGCCGCTATGAAATTTGGCGACTTACAAAATAGTATCAGCAAGGATTACATTTTCGATTTTGATAAATTCTGCGCATTTGAAGGCAAAACGGGGCCATACCTACAATATAACGCAGCGCGTATTCAATCACTTCTGAAAAAAGCAAACGAAGTAGGGGGCATTTTCTCATTGCAATACGCAGAAGAACGTGATATAATTGTGCAAGCGTTAAAACTACTCGAATCCTACGAAACTGCTTTGCAAGATAATAGCCTAGCGCCTATTTGTAACGCGGTGTATAACCTAGCATCTAGTTTTGCAACATATTATAATAATGTTAAAATTTTAACAGAAACCAATACCTTTAAACGTAAAAGTTCGCTTACCTTGTGCGAATTTACCTATAAGCTTATTGCGCAAGCTCTGCACGTATTGGCTATAGATATTCCAGAAAAAATGTAAACAGCGGTTACTTTAAGCATACTTTGCGCTTGTGCTACTTTTGTGTTTTTTCACATAAAGCACAAAGTATGTGCCTACCACAATATACTAAAACTACACGTAAAACAATTACAAAAAAACGCAATTTTGCTAAAAATAACATGCAAAATTGTGTTTTTTAAAGGAAATTGCATGAAAAAACTTTTATTACATGCTTGTTGTGCACCATGCTCTTCATCGGTAATCGAGCGCCTTCTTTCCGAAAACGCTTACCAAATTACCGTGTTTTTCTGCAACCCTAACATTTATCCACTAGAAGAATACACACGTAGAAAAGAAGAAGTGCTTGCTTTTTTACCTAAAGCCTACCCGCAAGTACACGTAGTGGTAGCAAACGAGGAGCACCAAAACTTTTTACAAAAAGTAAAAGGGCAAGAACAAGCGCCTGAGGGTGGGGCAAGGTGCGCCCTTTGTTTTCGCTATCGGTTAGAACAAACGGCAAAATATGCAAAAGAACATGGGTTTGATATATTTACAACCACGCTTTCGGTTAGCCCGCACAAAAATGCCACCATGCTTAACGAAATTGGTAAGCAACTAGAAATAGAGTACGGCGTACCATTTTTAGAAGCCAACTTTAAAAAGCAAAACGGCTACTTGCGAAGCCTGCAACTTTCCAAAGAATATTCTCTTTACCGCCAAAGTTATTGCGGTTGCGAATTTAGCATGCGCCCATCAACCGAAACAAATGCATAATAAACAATTTTGCAACCATATACCTGCTAAGTTTCTATGTTCATTGAAAATTTTTATCTATGTAACTTGAACATATGCTCATAAACTTAGGCATATTTAGAAATAAAAAATATGGCAACCTTTATATGTCCTAAGAAAATCTAACCTATAATTATTATAAAAAAAGAACCGATTTCGGTTCTTCTTTTTTTATTTACATTTACCTACGTTTCTTGCATCTTTTTTTGCACTTGTTTTTCCATAAAATCAATCACTTCTTCTAGGGTAGAATCAGAAGTGTCTATCACAATTGCACCTTGCGGAATAACCATAGGGCTTTCTTCACGTTCTTGGTCAAGTTTATCTCTTTCTATGGTCTCTTTTAAAACTTCTTCAAATGTAATCTGTTTGCCCAAACGTTTCAATTCTTCAAACCTTCTATTTGCACGAACTTCTGGGCGAGCAGAAAAGAAAAATTTTACATCAGCGTCAGGAAAAACCACCGAACCAATATCACGCCCTTCTACAATAATATTTGCATTTTTTGCTGTATTATGTTGAATTTTACGTATAAAAACGCGATTTTCATGTATAGGCGATATTTTTGCCACCGTATTTGCAACTTCTTTGTCTTTCAATTTACTCGTAACATCTACACCGTTTAAAAATGTTTTTTGGTTTGAATTTTCAAACATTACCGAAATATTTGTGCGCTTTAGCAAAGCAACAACTTCTTTTTTATTTTCGTAATTTACACCTTCTTGTACATAAGCAATGGTAAGCGCTCTGTATAACGCACCCGTACCTAAATACCCAAATCCCAATTTTTTTGCCAATCCTGTACCTGCCGTTGTTTTGCCAGTTGAAGCCAACCCATCAATCGTTACAATCATATTTTAAACCCCTTTGCATATCACTATAGCAATTTCCGCCAAATATTTCAATAAAAATGTAGCACCTGTTTTAAAATTATTTGCCACAATACCAGCATATCATTATAATAAACCCTAAGGAGAGTATTATGCCCTTTGAAGTAGAAGTTATAAAAGCCTTGCAACAAGGCGCAACAAGAGATTTTATTTACGTGCAACGCGTATTTTCCTATACAGCAAGTGTGTTTGTTGTTTTAGTACTAGCACTTGTATTTTACTTTGCCTACAACAAACGTTTTGCACTTAGCTTTTTAATTACCCAAGGCATAACCTATGGCATTGGCTTTATTTTAAAACGCATTATTGCACGTCCGCGCCCTTATACAGTCATAGGCAACGGCATTTTATGCTTTATGGAAGAAAGCGGGTATTCTATGCCTAGTGGCCATTCATTGTGCGCCATGGTTATTACGTGCTTTGTCATTTGGCTTGTTTGCCGTAGCGTAAAAGATAAATGGGCAAAAGGCTTTAGCATTGCGGGCATGCTTGTTTATCTGTTTGCCATGGGCTATAATCGCATGTTCTTAGGCGTGCATTACTTAACCGATATTCTACTGGGTTGGGCCATTTCCTTGTTAGCCTTTTTGGCGGTATATTTCTTAGAACCTAAGGTGTATGCTTTTATTCAAAAAAAGATAGAACAAAAACATGCTAAAGATAAAGAAGGCGCAAACAACACATCAACCACACCAAATAGCGAAGTAAAAAGTTCATCAAAAAGCGTAAAATAACAAATCAAAAAAGGGAGGTATACCCTTGGCAAAACAAAAAAACACATTTGTAAAAATTTGTTTCATTTTACTATTTATTGTGCTGTTGCCCATACTTTGCATATATGCCATAGTAAAGGGCATAGTTTCTTATCGAAAAAAACGTGCATGGGAAAAAGAAGGCAAACGGGGTAGAGAACTCTTGCTTTCTTCCACCATTACCGAAGTCGATATAATGGAAGGGTATGTGTTTGAAGAATACATTCGCACACTTTTTTTCTACCAAGGCTATCAAGCCACCGTTACCACCAAAAGCAAAGATTATGGCGCCGATATTGTGTTAGAAAAAGATGGCATAACCAGCATTGTACAAACCAAACGTTATAAAGGCAATGTTGGCAGTAAAAGCGTTGCAGAAATTGTGGGAGCTATGCCACACTATAAAGCACAAGAAGCCATCGTGGTTACCAACACGCACTTTACACCCCAAGCCGAAACCCTAGCACGCGAACATGGCGTAAGGCTTATAGATAGAGAAGAACTTATAGAATGGGCAAACACCACCAAAACAGAAATACTAGGCAACAAAGCCGTACTCGACCAAAGCGAGTCTTACGTTTCTACCACCTTTGACGAAAAATACAAATACCGCATTTAGTCGTTTTAAAAAATAATCTGCATGTGCTTTTATTATGTAACCTAACTTTATGCACTTTGCTTACATACCTAAAAATTTATTTATTATATGTTGTTATAATCAATTATGTGTAAGCCTATACCATATCCATACATGCACAGCACAACGCACATATACATCACAACCTTTACACAAAAAACCACGCGAGTTTCTGCGTGGTTTTTATCTTATTTTGTCTTTTTGCAAAACTTATGAGTAATGCATAAAATTTTCGCATACACTAGCAATGAGGTCAAAAAAATATGTACGAAACAACCATCCAAGCAAACACATCTCATATGCACATATTACAAAAATTGGCGGAGCAATTACAGCCGTTTATTCAATCACATCATGGGCTACTTGCCACGCTACACATACCAACAGGTAAACAATTAACGTTTGCCGTTCCTGAAAAATATTCTGCGTTGTTGCAAAAACAAATTAGGCACTATGTAGCGTGTTTTATTTGTGAAGAAGAAAAATATCAGTACTTTGTAAAAAACATTATGTTTTCTAGTCAAAGTGAGTGGTGGAAAGAAGCCTTTTTCTTAACGCTAACACAAATGGATGAGCAAACCGATATTCAAATGCTTGAACACGCTATACATTTTCAACATTGGTTTAGCATTAGTAGTTTCGTATATTTTCACATGCACACACTTACCCAAAGGTGGAAAGAAATTTCTAGCCTTATTACACAAAACCTGCAAGCTTTAATGCTCACCAATAGCACCACCGAACTTGTAAAATATGTGTTGCAATCCGAGCCAAAACAATGCATGTCTCTGCATATTGTCTTTACGCCCACACATATAGAAATTAGTCAAAACCTTAGTAAACCTTTGGCTTCTTGGTCCTTAGCGCAAAGCCACTCTGCACAACGCCAAGCTTTAACGTTTGTTATAAAGCACCTTCCGCAAAAACTCTATATTCACACACAAACCAACAATGCTTTTGCTACATTTTTAGTTGAACTATTTGAACATAACGCCTACACCATACACACAAACACCAACACACAAACCTTTCAAACCGTGCCTTCGTCAAGCAATATAAATTCTTAAAAATTTTTATTTCTACTTGACAATGCAAGCATAAAAACGTATACTATCAAGTAGTTATATTGAGTTTAGCGGACAAGTAGCCACGTATAACACAAACCAGAGAACGGCACCTAGGCTGGAAGTGCCCTTGCACGTGTACATGCGCCAAACCACCACAACAAAAAACTCAGGCCCACATACGCCAGGTATGAAATAAGTGGCATATTGCGCTTTTGTAATATGCAAATAAGGTGGAACCACGGATATATCTATTCGCCCTTATGCTAACGTTTAGCATAAGGTTTTTTTATGTAAAAAGGGAGGAAAACAACATGAACATTCAATTAAAAAACGGAGAAAACATGCAAATAAGCGCAGGCGCTAACGTACTCGATGTTGCCAAACAACTATCCGAAGGCTTAGCACGTAACGCTGTAGCGGGGGAAGTCAATGGGGTACTTGTCGATCTTAGCACACCATTAAATGAAAACGATAACGTTACCATTATCACGCTAAAAGACCCACAAGGCTTAGAGATTTTGCGTCACACCACTTCACACATTTTAGCGCAAGCGGTAAAAGAAATTTACCCAACGGCAAAATTAGCCATTGGCCCAGCCACCGAAGATGGCTTCTATTACGATTTCGATTTCAAAGAAACCGTAACCAATGAAGACTTAGCAAAAATTGAAGCAGAAATGAAACGCATTATCAAAGCCGATTTCCCAATTGTTCGCCAAGAAGTAAGCAAAGCAACTGCCATTAAGCATATGAAAGCAGAAGACGAAACGTTTAAACTACAAATCATCGACGCCATTCCAGCAGGCGAAAAAATTACCATGTATAAACAAGGTGAGTTTGAAGATGTTTGCCGTGGTCCACACTTGCCACGCACGGGCATGGTTAAAGCGTTTAAGTTAACGAAAGTTGCAGGCGCTTATTGGAGAGGCGATTCCCGCAATAAAATGCTAACACGTATTTACGGCGTAGCGTTTGAAAAGAAAAGCGAAATGGATGAATACTTTGTTCGCCTAGAAGAAGCCTTAAAGCGTGACCACAACAAATTAGGTCGAGAACTAGAATTGTTTGCAACTAGCCCTGTTATTGGACAAGGCTTGCCAATTTTGTTACCAAAAGGCGCACGTGTTGTGCAACTATTACAACGCTTTGTAGAAGATGAAGAAGAAAAGCGCGGGTATTTACTCACCAAAACACCGCTACTTGCAAAAAGCGATTTATACAAAATTTCTGGTCACTGGGATCACTACCGCGATGGTATGTTCGTTTTAGGCGACGAGAAAAAAGATGAGGAAGTGTTTGCGCTTCGCCCAATGACGTGTCCATTCCAATTCCAAGCCTACCTAAATAAACCACGTAGTTATAAAGATTTACCACTTCGCTATAACGAAACATCTACACTTTTCCGTAACGAAGCCAGTGGTGAAATGCATGGTTTAATTCGTGTACGTCAGTTCACCATTTCTGAAGGTCACATTGCTTGCCGTCCAGACCAATTAGAAGAAGAATTTAAAAATGCACTAAGCCTAGCACAATTTATGTTAAAAACTGTGGGCTTAGAAGAAGATGTAACTTATAGGTTCAGTAAATGGGACGAAAAAGATAAAAAGAAATACATTGGTTCAGCCGAAGAGTGGGAAACGGTGCAAAATCAAATGCGCACCATTTTAAATCACTTAGGCATCACCTTTACAGAATCTAACGGCGACGCAGCTTTCTATGGTCCAAAACTAGATATTCAAATTAAAAACGTATTTGGTAAAGAAGATACACTTATTACCATTCAAATCGATTTCCAACTAGCTAAACGTTTCGAAATGGTATACACCGACCAAAACAACGAAAAACAATACCCATACGTTATTCACCGTACCAGCCTAGGTTGCTACGAAAGAACGCTTGCACTTTTAATTGAAAAATATGCAGGTGCATTCCCAATGTGGTTAGCTCCAGTTCAAGCCGTTGTTATGAACGTAAGCGAAAAGAGCGAAGCATACGCACAAGAAGTTGCCCAAGCATTGCGTGAGGCAGGCATACGTACCGAAGTAGACCTGCGTGGCGAAAAAATTGGCTATAAAATTCGTCAAGCACAACTAAGCAAAGTTCCTTACATGGTTATTCTTGGTGAAAACGAAGCCAATACAAACACAGTATCTATCCGTAAACGTAACGGGGAAGAAGTTAAAGGCTTAACTTTACAAAACGTTCTTCAAAATTTCCAAGAAGAAATTCGTACAAAAAGCAAATAAACTCTTGACAACATAGTAAAAAACCTATATAATAGCGCAAGAGTTCAAAGAGAAAGGCCACTTTCCACCAATCGAATGAAACATTTTGCTTGGTTAACATACACAAAGTTATTAAAGGCTACATTAGCCTATTGTGTTTATGAGTGGTGTTTCTTGCACCACTCATTTTTTAATAACGCAAGGGGGTATACAACCATCGCTAAAAACGAAGCACTTATCAACGAAGATATTAAAGGAATTTCGGTTCGTTTAATATCATCAAAAGGGGAGCAATTAGGCATTGTTTCCGCAGAAGAAGCCAACGCTATTGCTGAAAAAGAAGGGTTCGATTTGGTCATGATTTCACCAAACGCGCAACCACCAGTGTGCAGAATTATGGATTATGGCAAATTCCGTTACGAACAACTTAAAAAATTAAAAGAGCAACGTAAAAACCAAAAAATTGTTGAAACCAAAGAAATTCAACTATCCATGACCATCGACACGCACGACGTAGAAATTAAAGCAAAGCACGCCGTTAAGTTCTTACAAAATGGCGATAAAGTAAAGGTATCTTTGCGTATGTTTGGCCGTCAACAAGCGTATGCAGCTCGCGGGGTAGAAATTGTAAAAAACTTTGCAAACTACACCAAAGATGTTGCCACCATAGAAAAAGAGCCTAAGGTAGAAGGCCGAAACATTATTATGTTTCTAGCACCAATCAATAAAAAATAATAAAATAAGGGGAGAAAAGTTATGCCAAAACAAAAATCAAACAGCGCTGCTAAAAAAAGATTTACCGTATTAAAAAGTGGTAAAGTAAAACGCGCAAAACAAAACAAAAGACACATTTTAACAAAAAAAGAAACCAAACGTAAAAGAGGTCTACGTAAAGGAACATACGTTTCTAAAACACAAGAAAAGACCATCAAAAAACTTGTGGGTTAATAGGAGGAAACAGCAATGAGAATTAAAAGAGGCGTTAACGCACATAAAAAAAGACAAAGCATTTTAAAAGCAGCTAAAGGTTACCGTGGCTCTAAAAGCAAATTATATCGCGTAGCACGTGAAGCTGTTATGAAATCTGGCAACTACGCATACATTGGCAGAAAACAAAAGAAAAGAGATATGCGTAATTTGTGGATCGCTCGCATCAACGCAGAAGCTAGAGTTAATGGGCTTTCTTACAGCAACTTTATGCATGGTTTAAAAGTTGCTAACATCGATGTAAACCGTAAAGTACTTGCAGATATGGCAGTAACTGATAAAGTTGCATTTGCAAACCTTGCAAACCAAGCAAAACAAGCTTTAGCAAAATAACCATACAAACGCTTTGTTGTTTTTAAACATAAAAAAAACACGCTAACGCAGCGTGCTTTTTTATGTTTAAAAATACGCGCAACTAAGCGTAATTTGGGCTAAACCACAAAATTTTCGTACATTTGTTTGACACTTTTATAGTAAACAAAGTATACTTAACTAAGGTAATATAGGGGGAATATGCATGGAAAACATTACCAGCCCAAATAACGAACTTATTAAAAAAATTAAAAGCCTAAAAGATAAAAAATATCGTAAGTTTTATGGCGAGTATTTAGTAGAAGGCGAGCACATGGTTCGTGAAGCTATTCTCACAGGGCAAAACATTGTATGCGTTGTTTGTCAAACCACATCGTACGAAAAGTTCGAACATACATTACAACCCATACAAAACCTTGTAAAACTTGTACCACCAAACGTATTTAGCCAACTGTCCGAAACAGTAACACCACAAGGCATTTTAGCTATTCTTTCCATGCGCCCAAGTAAAGAGTTTATTCCGTATAAACCATTCTTGGTACTCGACAGATTGCAAGACCCGGGCAACCTAGGCACCATTATTCGTACTGCGGCAGCCACAGGGTTTCGAGATATTGTTCTCTTGCAAACGGTCGACCCATTTAACCCAAAAACCGTGCGCAGTAGTTCTTCGGGCATTTTCTTTACATCGTTTTATCCCATGCAACAAGAAGAATTACTTGCATTATTGCAAAAAGAACATATTCCTTTATACACAGCCGACGCTGGGGGAGAAAATATTTTTACTTTTCAAATAAACGAACCCGTATACGGCTTAGCCATCGGGAATGAGTCTGCAGGTCCAAGCGACGAACTTATTGAAGCATCTACTTCTCTTATTGCCCTGCCCATGCTAAGGGAAATGGAATCGCTAAACGCAGGTGTATCTGCAAGTGTACTAATGTATTTATGTAACGGAAAAAATATACACAACGAATAAACAAAATGATAGGAGACATACAAATGAGTGGACATAGTAAATTTCACAACATTAAAGCAACCAAAGATAAAGCCGACGCAAAACGTGGCAAAATATTTACAAAAATTGGCCGTGAAATACAAGTAGCGGTAAAAATGGGCGGTCCTGATCCAAATACCAACAGTAAATTGTACGACGTTATTCAAAAGGCAAAACAAAACAACATGCCAAACGATAACATCACGCGTTCTATTAAAAAAGCAGCAGGCGAAGGGGGCGATACCTCTAATTTCGACGCTATCACCTACGAAGGCTATGGCCCTAATGGCGTTGCCTTTATTGTAGAATGTTTAACCGATAACCGTAACCGCACCGCAGGCGACGTGCGCCATTTGTTTGAAAAACACGGTGGTTCACTTGGAACAAGCGGAAGCGTTATGTATATGTTTAACCGTAAAGGCGTGGTACTTATTGAAAAAACCGATAGTGTTACCGAAGATGAACTTATGCTAACTGCCCTAGATTTTAACGCGGAAGACGTTGTAGATGAAGAAGATATGTTTGTTATTTATTCCGACCCAGCCGATATGCACGGCCTAGTCAAAGGGTTAGAAGAAGCAGGTTACACCATTGCTTCCAGCGAAGTAGAATACGTACCAAACAATATGCTAACCCTAGACGAAAGTGCACAAGCAAAAATTATGAATTTAAAAGATAAGTTAGAAGATTTAGACGACGTACAAAACGTATACGTAAACACCGAACTTAACGAAGAAGTAGAAGAAGACTAAACGGCTAGCAAGGCATAATTATTGCATACAATACGCAAACTTTGGTAGCTTTGCCTAGGTATTATAAACCAAGCATATTATGTACGCGCAGTTCATAAGCAACCATTCCCGCTTTTATGTTACATCTTTATAAACGTAATTATGTATTATCGCAATCAGCATTTGCGTTTTACATGTTCATAAACCAATACCTACAAAAGCACAAACGCGCACTTATATATAAAAGCAAATAAGTGCATAAAGAAAGGAACTACTATGATTATTTTAGGAATCGACCCAGGCTATGCTATTGTAGGGTGGGGCGTTATAGAAAAAGCGAAAAATGGTTCTTGCCGTATTATTGATTACGGAACTATACAAACACCAAAAAATGAAGCTTTTCCTGTTCGCCTTGCCATGATATACGAAGGTATGCAAAAACTTATAAAAAAGTTTAAACCCGATGCAGTAGCTATGGAAGAATTGTTTTTTAACAACAATATCACCACAGGCATACCCGTTGCCGAAGCGCGCGGTGTTATTTTAATTTCTATTATTCATTCACCAAGTCGGTTGTATGAATATACACCACTGCAAATTAAACAAGCCATGACGGGTAACGGCAGGGCAGAGAAACATCAAGTGCAATACATGACACGCATGATGTTAAACCTAAAAAGCATACCCAAACCCGACGACGCAGCCGATGCACTAGCTGTAGCGCTTACTTGCGCGCAAACCAACAATACACTTGCAAATAACCAAACTATATAAAAAACGCAATTTTTATAAAAATTTACGTAAAAACACATGTATTTTTATTGTTTTTGCTATAAATTTGCAAAAAAAGGAGCATTTATGATTTATTCTTTAAAAGGCAAAGTTGTAAAAACGGAAGAAAATTTAGTTGTGCTTGAAACACCAAACGGCATATCATGGGGCGTTATTTGTTCCACACCAACCGTTATTGCTGTTAGTCAAGAAACCGAAACCATTACGCTTTTAACGTATTTACAAGTACGCGAAGATGCACTTACTTTATACGGTTTTTCTAACCAACAAGAAAAAGAATTGTTTCAAAATTTAATTACCGTTTCAGGCATCGGGCCTAAAATGGCCATTCAAATACTTTCGGGAATTTCCGTACAAGATTTTGCCCTTAGCGTACTTAATGGTAATGTTAAAACCTTATCGGGTGTAAAAGGCCTTGGTAAAAAAACTGCCGAACGTATTATTGTAGAACTTAGAGAAAAAATGGGTGAACTTCCAAACAATACATCGCTTGACTTTTTATCTACGCCAACCACAGCCAAAACATCAGCCATGCAAGAAGCAGAAGGCGTGCTCATTTCTCTTGGTTTTAAAAACGAAGCAGAAAAACTTGTAAAAACGTACGCAACACCTAACATGACCGCCGAGGAAATTATACGAGCCTGCCTGCAAGGCGCTGGTAAATAATATAAAAACAATGTATAATTACTTCCATCATTAAACAACTTATCAACGCAAAAAAAACAATTACATATAAACAAGTAAAAATACATAAAAATGCACAAAATTTACTTAAGTTTTATATAAATTTGCAATTTTTAAAGGAGAAAACGCTATGGAATACGATGAAGAGCGCTTTATCACCAGTAACCTAACAGAAGAAGACGCAGAGGTTGAAAACATTTTGCGTCCTAAAACCATGCGCGAATATATTGGTCAAAATAAAGTGAAAGAAAACCTACAAGTGTATATCACCGCTGCAAAAAAACGTGGCGAAGCATTAGACCATGTACTTTTATACGGGCCACCGGGGCTAGGTAAAACCACTTTAAGTTCTGTTATTGCAAACGAACTTGGCGTGCAATTAAAACTTACCAGCGGTCCAGCGCTTGAAAAAGCAGGCGATTTAGCGGCAATACTAACCAACCTAAACGAAAACGATGTCTTGTTTATCGACGAAATACACAGGCTTAACCATAGCGTTGAAGAAATTTTATACCCAGCCATGGAAGATTTCTGCCTAGATTTCGTTATAGGCAAAGGGCCATCGGCACGTTCCATGCGTTTAAACTTGCCAAAATTTACACTTATTGGCGCAACCACAAAAGCAGGTATGCTTTCAAGCCCATTAAGAGATAGGTTTGGCGTTATGTGTAGGCTAGAATTATATGAAAAAGAAGATTTAGCCAAAATTATCAAACGTTCTGCCAATATTCTAGGTATCACCATAGAAGAAACAGCCGCCATAGAACTTGCTTCACGTAGCCGTGGCACACCACGTATTGCCAACCGCTTGCTTAAACGCGTGCGCGATTGGGCAGAAGTAGAAAACAGCAAAACCATTACCAAACAAATTACTCAAAAAGCGCTTGAAAAAATGGAAATCGATGAACTCGGCCTAGATTTTATCGACCGTCGTATTTTAGAAACCATTATCAAAAAGTTTCACGGTGGCCCTGTAGGCTTAGAAACCTTAGCCGCATGCACAGGTGAAGAACGCGCCACCATTGAAGATGTATACGAACCATACTTATTACAATTAGGTTTTATTTCTCGTACCCCACGCGGTAGAATTGCGCTAGAACCTGCCTACATCCATTTGGGTTTACCTTATCCAAACGCATAATACGCGTATACGTATAAAAGCGTGTTAAAAAAACAATGATGTATGTATATGCGCACAAGGCGCGTTACAAACAACCATAACTTTATAAAAACAAAACAAACGCTACCGCTTATGATTTTGCGTAAGGCGTTTTCCTTTTGTAGGAGCTTGTATGAAAACATCTGATTTTTACTACCACTTACCCGAAGAACTTATTGCGCAACATCCCGTAGAACCACGAGATTGCGCTCGTTTGCTTGTATATAACAAACAAGAAAAAACCATAGAGCACAAAATATTTACAGATATTGTTTCTTACCTAAAACCTACCGATGTGTTAGTTATCAATCAAACAAAAGTTATACCCGCACGTTTATATGGGCATAAAAAGGGTTGCACAGGCGTTATGGAAATCTTGCTTTTAAAAAGATTGAATTTAACCGACTACGAAACCCTTGTAAAACCAGGCAAGCGTTTAAAGGTAGGGGCAGAACTTGTTTTTTCCGATAATTTAACAGCAACTATCATTGCAAACACCGAAGCAGGGGGTAGGGTTATTCGCTTTACCTTACAACACGGCACACTTGAAAACGAGTTCGAACGTATAGGCGAAATGCCTTTACCACATTATATAAAAGAAAAATTAAAAAACAATGCCGACTACCAAACCGTGTACGCTAAGGTAGATGGTAGCGCTGCCGCACCAACCGCAGGCTTACATTTTACTGCAAATCTGCTTGAAAAAATTGAAAAAATGGGTGTAAAAATTGTAAAAGTGCTACTTCACGTAGGTTTAGGTACGTTTCGTCCTGTGCAAGTAGACGACGTAACCAAACACGTTATGCACTCTGAATATATGGAAGTTTTACCCGAAGTTGCTCAAACGTTAAATCAAGCCAAACAAAATGGCAACCGTATTATTGCGGTTGGAACAACCACGGTACGTACCCTTGAAAGTGCAGCCGATGAACAGGGCGTTTTGCAAGCATGCAAAAAAGAAACCAATATTTTTATTTACCCGGGTTATAAGTTTAAATTTGTCGATGCACTTATCACAAACTTTCACTTACCGGAAAGCACACTTATTATGCTTGTGTCTGCACTAACCACCAAAGAAGAAACTTTGCATATATATGAAGTTGCTGTAAAAGAAAAATATCGCTTTTTCAGCTTTGGCGATGCTATGTTTATTTACTAACACTTTCACCGCCTTACGCAACACTAAAAATGTGTAGCGTTATTTTCAAAACTAAACTTTTAGTATGCATAAGCTAAATGTACATCACAAGCGTTTATACTTGTGCATACAAAATGAAAAAACACAAATAAAAAAGGAAACAAATATGGCAGAAAACTTTTCATTTAAAATCAAAACAAAATCTAACGAATGCTACGCGCGCATTGGTGAATTAAAAACGCCACACGGAACCATAGAAACACCTGTATTTATGCCCGTTGGCACACAAGCCACCGTCAAAGGTCTAGAGCCCCAAGAAGTGGAAGCGTTAGGCGCACAAATTATTCTTTCCAATACCTACCACTTGTATATGCGCCCGGGCGAAGAACTTGTTGCTAAGGCAGGCGGTTTGCACGAGTTTATGCAGTGGCATAAACCTATTTTAACCGATAGCGGCGGCTTTCAAGTATTCTCACTAGCCAGCTTACGTAAAATTACCGACGAAGGGGTAGAGTTCCGCTCGCACTTAAACGGAAGCAAACATTTTATCACCCCAGAAAAAGCGATACAAATACAAAACAAACTCGGTTCCGATATTGTTATGGCATTCGATGAATGTACCACCTACGGCATCAATTACGAAACAGCCCGTAAAGCCATGGAGCGCACGCTTGCTTGGCTAGAAAGATGTTACCGCGAGCAACAAAACGAAAAGCAAATGTTGTTTCCTATTGTGCAAGGCAATTTCTATAAAGACCTGCGCATACAATCTTTGCAAAAAACCATACCATTTGCAAAAGTAGGGTTTTCTATTGGCGGGTTAAGCGTGGGCGAGCCAAAACCTCTAATGTACGAAATGCTAGACGCCATGGCACCACATTATCCAGAAAATAAAGCACGCTATTTAATGGGCGTAGGTAGCCCCGATTGCTTAATCGAAGGCGTCATTCGAGGTATCGATATGTTCGATTGCGTTTTACCAACCCGCATAGCGCGTAACGGAACAGCGTTTACCAGCCAAGGCAAAGTGGTTATAAAAAACGCAAAATACAAAGAAGATTTTACCCCGCTTGACCCAGAATGTCATTGTCCTGTTTGCCAAAAATATACAAAAGCATATATTCGTCATTTAATGGTAGCAGGGGAAATGTTAGGTGCAAAACTTTTAACCTATCATAACTTATATTACCTAACACACCTTATGGAAGATATAAAACAAGCCATTAAAGAAAACCGCTTGCTAGCCTTCCGTGACGAGTATTTTAAAAAGACAGGGTACGACAAATAAACCCCAAAAATTTCAAAATGTGCCTATAAAATAATTGCCTACCTATGGGAAACATGGTATAGTTAATGCACAAAAAGTTGAAGGAGAAAATGTATGTTTACAATGTTATTATCAAATGCAAGCGCAACACCCAATACAACTAACCCTACAAATAGCTGGTGGCTTTGGGTTGTTTTAATTGTTTTTGTTGTTATTATGCTTGTTTTACCAACCATTACACAAAAGAAAAAAATGAAAGAATATAACAATATGTTAAATGCCTTACACGTAGGCGACGAAGTATGCACCGTTGGCGGAATTATTGGTCGCGTTACCAGAATCGACCGCAAAGGCGATATGCAAACATTCACCATGGAAACAGGTTCTAAAGGCAACAAATCTACCATGACGTTTTCAATGAACAGCATTGGTTATATTCTTCACAGCACTGCTCCAGCTGTAAAAGCAGAAGCAAAAGAAGAAAGCAAAGAAACAAAACCAGCTGAAGAAACTTCTTCGCAACAAAACACAGCCGTACAAGCACCAGCAGAAGACGTAAAAACGGTAGAAAACACCGAAGAAGTAAAGGCAGAAGAAACCGCTTCTAGCGACACTGAAGCAAAAGTAGAAGAAAAGAAAGAAGCTAAAAAACCAGTTGCAAAAAAAGCAACAGCAAAAAAATCGACAAAAAAATCAACCAATAAATAACTTGTCAAACTAAAAAAAGTAGCACCAAGTGTGCTATTTTTTTTATGGCGTGCATAGGTTATACTACAAAACAATGTAAAGGAGCCTATTTATGTCACAAACACTTTCTCCTACAAAAAAAGTTATACTTTCTACATTACTTGCAACATGTATTTCCATTCTTATTTCGTTAGCGCTTATTTTACTTTTTGCTTTTGTTATTAAATGGTTTCATTTGCCCGATTCCGCCATTGTTCCTGTAAACTATGTTATAAAAGTGGTTAGTTTATTTATTGCTTGCTTGTTTGTTACCCGCAACCAAAAAAATGGCTTAAAAAAGGGAGTTGTGGTTGGCTTATTATACACATTACTTTCTACATTTATTTTCTCATTACTTGCTATGCAATTCACATTCTCACTTAGCTTTATTTACGACCTTCTCATTGGCATGGCAATGGGTGGAATTTTAGGTATTATTGCCGTAAATATTCCTAGAAAAAACGATATAGAAGAAACTTTATAAATGTATTTTACATCGTAAACAAAATAGCACATACAAAAAACGCAACATAGCGTTAAGGTATGTGTTATTTTTTGCGTAAAATAGGAATAATTAAAGAAAACAAATGACAAAAAATCTTGACCGCTCACATGGAATTATATATAATAGACATGTTAAATTATTAAGTAAAGGACTAACTATGGGACTAACAATGAAGAAAAAATCAAAAAACACAAAAAAAGTATGGGCCATTATCGGCTTTGTTTGGGTATACCTAGTCATTGTTGTTGGGGCAATTTTTGCATTTTTACCAATGACGTTTGGTTACACAAACTATGCATCGCTTGCTAAAAACATAGGGCAAAGCGTCGATATAACCAGTGGGGTATATGCAGAGTTTCAAATGATTGGCAGTTATAGTGAAGAACAACTAAACCAAGCCAAAACACAAATATCCGAAATTTTAGCAGACCACGATTATATCAACAGTAATGTTTACGATATTAACGGAAAAACGTTGCGTGTAGAAATCTCTGCACCACAAGATGCAACAAGTTTATCTAACGCGTACAACGCACTTTCGTACATAAACGGCGGTTTATTTGAATTAAAATTAAACAATAGCGAAGATGAAGCCAGCTATGTAAACGGTCGCGACCATGTAAAAAGCATTACCATTTCATCATATCAGGGCACACATTACGTACAAATTAACTTAAATAAAGCTGGTGCCAAACAACTAGAAAAACTAACAACTGACGCTATGGCATCAAGTTCTAGCGCGTACTACATTTTCTTAGGCGGAAAAGTGTATCCAGATTCATCTAGCGGTAAAGTAACGGTAGAAGAAATTAACACTACGGGCACCATCACGTTCGGTTGGACAGAATATGCTTACACCGAACAATTCCAAATGGCTTTCCAATTTGGTTGCCTTCCAATAGAACTCGATGCAAATAATGAAGTGGTAGATGTTATGCAAGCATCCATTAGTGGGGCAGAACTAACAAAAAATGCAACCATCATTGCACTCATTTGCGCTAGCGTTCTTAGTTTGTTAGCATTTGCTATTTATACACTTGTTCAATATAAACTTCTAGGCGCATTAAGTTTAACTTCTGTTATGCTTTCCATTATTTTTGCACTTCTTGTTTCCAACGCAATGCCATGGGTAGAAGTTAACACAACTTATATATTTACATGGGTAATAGGAATTTTATTCACATGGTTACCAATGTACATTCGTATGCATACCGCGCAAAAAGAATATCAAACGGGTAAAACCCTGCAAGCATCTATTGAAAATGCAAGTCATAAAACTTTATTTACTACCATTATCATAGGTATAAGTCTATTCGTTTGTGGCATGATTTTAGCCGTTGTAGGCTTAACAAGTATGCGCGCACTAGGCGCAACACTTGCCTTGTTTGGTGCACTTGCTATACTTGCCGACCTTGTTTTGTTCCGTGGGTTATTACGTATGACTTTATTATTCACCGAAAACCCAAAACTGTTCCATTTCACAAGGGAGGAAAGATAGTATGAAAATTCAAAACTTAACACAAAAATTAAAATACTTTCTAACCATATCCATTACACTTATTCTTATTGGTGTCATTGTACTTTTAAGCGCAGGAATTCGTCCATCAGTAGAACTTATGGGTGGAACACAAATTGAAATCAATATTACATCACAAGAAAACGCAGATAAAAGTTTAGAAACCGCCGTTTCCGAATTAAAACAACAAGGCATTGTTGTAGAACATGCATTTACCGAAAATAAACAACTAGAATCTTATATTGTTGTAAGAACACCAAACAAAACGGTTTCACAAAACACAATACAATCTGTTGCAAATGCTTTAGGCGTAGAAACAAGCAGTATTTCTACAGCAAGCATTTCAGCCACCGTTTCTACAAAATACATTGTTATGGCTGTTGTTGGTTTAATGCTTACTGCCGTAGCTGTATTTATTATTGCATGGATTCGTTACGGAATTTTAAGTTCTGTTAGCATGCTATTGTCTACCTTGCATGCAACGCTTTTAATGTTTAGCGTGGTTATTTTTACCCGCATGTTGTTTACAACAGGCGTTTTAGTAGGTATTGCTGTTGCAACTATTTTAACGATTGTGTATAACATTTGCATCTTTGAAAAACATAGAGAACACGTAGATGTGGTTACGCTAGATAAAACAAAAACAAAAGTACATTCCATAGAACAAGCTGTTACATTTACGCTTCCTACCATGCTTATACTTTCTGCTGTTATTTGGATATTTAGTATTGTTGGCATGTTTAGTGGCGCTATTGGCGTTATTATGTTTATGCTTTCTTTATTACTTGCAACTGTTATCAGCATATATAGTTCAGCCTTCTTTGGCATGAGCCTAGAAGCCAAATTACAACAAAACGCACAACAAATTGAAAAACAAAAACGATCAAAAAATAATTCTTAAATTTAGGCCCTACAACCGTAGGGCTTTGCATTTCTATTATGAAAAAAGAAATACCTATTTCACAAATCGACACACGCATTCAACATTGGGTACAACAAAAGGGTTACACCTCAAACGAAGACCTTTTGCAGTTTTTCTATCCGCAAAAAAAGCATTTATCTAACCCAATGCTCATGCAGGGAATGCCGCAAGCGGTAGAGCGTATACAAAAAGCCATACAGCAAAACCAAACCATTGTTATATATGGAGATTACGATTGCGACGGCGTTTGCGCAACTTCTGTTTTGTACTTATATTTAAAAAGCGTAGGAGTCTCGCCACAAATCTTTATTCCACATAGGTTTGAAAACGGCTATGGTTTAAGTAAAGAAACCATTGCACACATTTTAACTTCTGTGCACCCAAACCTTGTAATTACGGTAGACTGTGGCATAACCGCTATTGAAGAAATTGAAACTTTACAAAAGCACGGTGTAGATGTTATTGTTACCGACCACCACGAGCCAGCCAGCACACTTCCAAACTGCATCATTGTCGACCCTAAAACCGATGCATCTGCTTCATTTAAAGAATTTTGCGGAGCAGGGGTAGCGTTTAAACTTGTGCAAGCATTGGCAGGTACAGAAAAAGCATTAGAATATATCGACCTAGTAGCTGTTGCAACCATCGGCGATATTGTGCCACTTGTCAACGAAAACAGAACCATTGCCAAACTAGGGCTAGAAAAATTATATAAAACCCCTAATAAAGGCTTGCAAGAATTATGTATTTCCAGCAAATTGCCACAACCAACAGCAACCGATATATCTTTTAAAATTGTTCCTAAAATCAATAGTTGTGGAAGAATGGATACAGCCCTAACCGCGTTTCAGTTGCTTACCGAAACCAACCCACAAATACGCAATAAAGCCTTGCAAACTATGCTAAATAATAACGAAGAACGCCTGCAAGCAAAGCAAACAGCAACAGAAATTGCCGATGCGCAAATTGCTACATACAACTTCAATAAGCAAAACGGGTTAGTGGTTGTTTCTCCAAACATACCCGAAGGTATACTAGGCATTGTTGCAAGTTACATGGTAAACACCTATCAAAAACCTTCTTTTGTATTCACGCAAGATAAAGACGGTAACTATAAAGGCTCTGCCCGTGGTTTAGAGGGGCAAGACTTGCACGCACAACTTTTACCATTGCCATATTTTAAAGCGTTAGGTGGGCATAAACTTGCTTGCGGAATGACCGTATATAAAGAAAAATTTCAAGAACTATGCGCTTACATTGCGTCTATGCCAACACCAGAACAACCCGTTTTACCACAAAAAGAATACGTAAACATACAACCCCAAGATATTTCCTTATCGTTTGCTCAGCAACTAGAACTACTAGAGCCTTGTGGCTTTGGCAACGAAAAACCATTGTGCGCACTTACCACAAACGCCCATACACTTCGTGAATTTAAAGGCGGAAAGCATGTAGCACTTCAACTACCACAAGGCAAAGAAATTACTTGCTTTTTTGCAGAACCTTACTTAGAATTATTACAAGCAGATGTTGAAAAAACTCTATATTTGCAACTTGCTGTCAATACTTATCAAGGTATTCCTAAAGCACAAGCTGTGTTGCAAGAAATAACATCACATAGCGCTTTACCACCAACGTTTGCTCAAGCGCAAGCATTATATATGCTTGCTCAAAACAAAAAAGGCAATCACCCTGCACACAAAAACACACAGAGCTTAGAACAATTTACCAAACAAACGCAAGTAAACAAGCGTCAGTGCTTGGTGTGGGGCTTAGCACCAGAAGAAGCATTTGCACCTGTGTATAATTTACCAAAATCTCGCATAAATGCGCAAGTGTTAGGCTATAAAATTACGCCAGAAAGTTGGGTAGGGTACACAAACATTTTTATCAATCAACCTTATTACCACACCAATCAATTTGCCTTTCTTGAACAATGGGGCGCTACTGTAACATACGCACCTACTGCCACTATAAAACCAATAACTGTAAACACATCACGCGCTTTTTTTGCAACTGTGTTTCAACTGTTGCAACATAAACCTTCGGTGTACCAAAATACAACCAATCTTTATACATGCGCAGAAGTTATTTCAAAAAATTTGCAACAACCTTTGCACCACGTCATGTTTACTTTACTTGTGTTTGTAGAACTTGGCATACTTACCGTGCCTTCAGTTACACAACCTTCGTTTCGAGTACATACCCACAAAAAAACCGAGCTTTCAAATTCTATATTGTATCAGCAATTTATGTAAAAGGAAAAATGATCAATGAAAGAACAAGAATTTTTACAACGTATTCACCAAAAATACGAAGACGCCGATCTTATTGAAAAGGCATATTTTTTCGCGAAAGAAAAACACGCAGGGCAAAAACGCGATAGTGGAGAACCATATATAATCCACCCAATGGCTGTTGCTAATATATTGATTGATTTAAAAATGGACGCAACTATTATTATTACAGCGCTTCTACACGATACCATTGAAGACACAAAAACAACCTATAAAGAAATAAAAGAACTATTTGGTAAAGAAGTAGAAATGCTTGTTAAAGGTTTAACCAAAGTGGGCATTGTTAAACTACGTGGCCACGAAGAAGAACAACAAAAAGCAACTTTGCGTCGCATGCTTCTTACCATGGGTAAAGATGTACGCGTAGTCATTATAAAATTAGCCGATAGATTGCACAACATGCGCACATTAAACTATAAATCGCGTGAAAAACAAATCAAAATAGCCAAAGAAACCAAAGAAATTTTTGTGCCATTGTGTGAGCGTATTGGTGTTTGCTCTATACGTGCGGAGATGGATGATTTATGCTTATATTACCTGCACCCAGAGGAATATAAAAAACTAGAAGCAGAAATAGAACGTAAATTTGAAAAACGTCAAATTCAAATTAAAAGAATCACTCACGAACTAGAAGCATTGCTTAAAAAATTACATATACAAGGCGAAGTGAACGGAAGGTTTAAACATATAAGTAGTATTTACCGTAAACAGGTTAAAAAAGAAGGCATAGAAAAAATTTACGATATTATAGGTTTACGCATTATGGTACAAACCGTACCAGAATGTTACTCTGTCTTGGGCGCCGTACATAACCATTGGAAGCCATTGTCTGGCAGAATTAAAGATTATATAGCAAACCCAAAACCTAACGGGTATCAGTCATTGCATACCACATGCTTGCTAGAAGATGGCACACCTTTTGAAGTACAAATACGAACATTCGACATGCATAAAATATGCGAATATGGTTTAGCTGCACATTGGCGTTACAAAGGTGGCTCAGCCGATGCTTTAAACTTAGAAAGTAAACTAGATACCATAAAACAAATTGTAGAAAATAACAAAAACACAAAAAATCCTGATGCCTTTATTAAAAACTTGCAATTCGATTTATCCGTAGATAGAATCTGGACATTTACCCCAAACCGTAAAGTTATAGAATTAAAAGAACAATCTACACCTATCGATTTTGCATACGCTATTCATAGCGATTTAGGTCATAATTGCATGGGCGCAAAAGTTAATGGCAAACTTGTACCGTTAACCACGCCATTGCAATCGGGCGATATGGTAGAAATTATTACATCACCTCAACCAAAAGCACCAAGCAGAGATTGGCTCAATATTGTAAAAACTTCACAAGCACGTAACCGTATACGTTCTTATTTTAGAAATATGATGAAAGATGAGAACATAAAAACGGGTAAAACCATGCTAGAAGCAGAAGCAAAAAACAAAGGGTTACCGCTTAACTCGCTACTTACAGAAGAAACATTTGCGCTTTTGCAAAAAACATATAACTTTGCCAATATAGATGAACTTTACGCTTCTATTGGTGCAGGCAGTTTAACAAGCCACCAAATTATACAGCGTTTGCTTGCCGAAAAGCGTAATCAAGAAAAACAAGAAAAAAAGATGGCGCAAACAGGCGTCACACCAAATCAACTACAAAGCGTAGGCGGTGTACTTGTTTGTGGCGAAGCCAACATTCCAGTAAAACTCGCCAAATGTTGTTCACCTGTTCCGGGCGATGAAATTGTTGGTTATTCGGTAGGGCGCGGTATAACCATTCACCGCGTAGATTGTAAAAACTGTAAAAATATAGCACCCGAAAGAAAACTAAATGTTTGCTGGGCAAACGCCAACACCGAAACAAGTTTCGAAGCGCAATTACATATTTACGCACAAAATATTACAGGCTTAATGAATAAAATAACCACACTTATTTCTATGGCCAATATACCTATCGTGCAAATACAAGCCAAAACCAATCCTAACCAAACGGCCTATATAAAATTATCTGTTATGTTAAAACAGCGCGAACAAATTCGTGAACTTATCAATAAACTAAGTCAAATTGAAGGAATTATTGAGGTTAAAAGATAATGCAGTACACCACCAACCAAACGGAAGAATTTATGGTTAAAGAGGGAAAAGATGTTGCACAACTTTTCTCTCCTTTTTTCGAAGAAACCACATGTATTCATCAAGAAAATACGTACGTAGCACAAAACAAAAAATATACATCAAAAATACAAATTTTTCATAAAAACAAGCAAAAATTATATACTTTTTCACATTTTTTACCTAAAAATTGCAGTTTTTTGCAAGAAAAAAGTTTCATAAAAGCTTATCATAAAGCGCATCTGTATTGGGCTTTAAAAAAATTTTTTCACACATCTTTTGCTTGGGGCGCGCTTACAGGTATTCATCCAACTATGGTGGTTCGCAAACTTATACAGCAAGGGTTTTCCAAACAAAAAATTGTGCACCAACTTCATAGCGTGTATGGGGTAAGCCACCAAAAAATAAAAATGCTGTTTCAAATTATAAAAACGCAAGGCGCACTTCAAGTTCCTGCTAACCATGTGCATTTATATATTCATATTCCTTTTTGCCCTTCCAAATGTATGTATTGTTCATTTTTAGCAGAAGAACTTTGCACGCAAAAACACGCCTTGCAAAAATACATACTCTACATAAAACAAGATATTTTAAATGCACTTTGGGTCATTAAGCAACAAAACTTAACCCTACAAAGTATCTATTTTGGCGGAGGAACACCCACCACGCTTAGTGCTGAACAACTAGAAGACGTGCTTTCTATTTTACCAAATAACATACCAGAGTTTACAGTAGAAGCGGGAAGACCCGATACCATTACCAAAGAAAAACTACAAGTATTAAAAAACTACGGTGTAACGCGTATTTGCATCAACCCGCAAACCATGCACAACCAAACTTTACAAACCATAGGCAGGTGGCATACTGCCGAGCAAATCAAAGAAGCTAAGCTCTTAGCCCAGCCGTTTGGTTTTGAAATCAATACCGACCTAATTGCCGGCCTTCCAAACGAAACAGAAGCCATGTTTGCATCTACTTTGCAACAAGTTCTTGCTTTAAAACCTCATCAAATCACCGTGCACACACTGTCAGTTAAAAAGGGTTCACCTCTCGAAAAATTACAACCAACACCTACGCACACAAAACGCATGGTCACTCGCGCCTATGCTTATTTAACCAAACACCATTACAAACCCTATTACATGTATAAACAAAAAAACATGTTCGACCATCAAGAAAACATCGGCTACACAAAAACTAAGCCGTGCTTATTCAATGTACACACCATGGAAGAATGTGCTTCCGTTATTGCTTGTGGCGCAGGTGCTATTAGTAAAAGAGTAGCATTAGAAACGGGGAAAATAGAGCGCCTAGCACAACCTAAAGATATTACTCTTTACCAAAATCGTTTTGAAGAACTCATGCAAAAACGAGCAGAATTTTTTAATAAAAAACTGTAAAAAGTGTTTACAAACGTATGTATATATGCTATTATACTTGGGTACCCAGTACTCAGGGCCACGAAGGAACAGCGGGTTACTTAGTTATGGGCAAATTTAAATAAGGAGTTCAAAAAGTAAATGGATAAAGCTAAAAAAACTGAAATCATTTCTAGTTATGCACGCAAAGAAGGCGATACTGGTTCTCCAGAAGTTCAAATTGCATTATTAACAGAAAGAATCAATCATTTAAACGAGCATTTAAAAGTGCATAAACAAGATAAGCACACACGTCGTGGTTTGTTGCAACTTGTTGGTAAAAGAAGAAGACTTTTAAATTACTTAAAAGAAACCAACCTAGAAGGTTACCGTGCACTTATTGCAAAACTAAACATCAGAAAATAACAAACAATAAAGGGGGCGGAAAAATATTTATTTTTTCGTCCCTTTTTATAAACAAAGGAGAAAATTATGGAAGGAAAAAATTATTCATTACAAGTCGGCGGTAAAACAATCAGCGTAGAACTTGGCAAATATGCAGGTTTAGCAAACGGTTCATGCATTGTAACATCTGGCGATACCCGCGTTATGGTAAACGTAACCATGGCAAAACAACCACGCGAAGGCATGGACTTTTTCCCACTTGGCGTAGACTTTGAAGAAAAAATGTATTCCGTTGGTAAATTCCCAGGCGGTTACAAAAAAAGGGAAGGTAGAGCAACCGATAAAGGCATTTTAACCTCACGCTTAATCGACAGACCAATTCGTCCATTGTTTCCAAAAGGTTTTTATAACGACGTAGCTGTTGTAGCAACCGCTCTTTCGGTAGATCAAAACTACCCACCAGAAGCTTTGGCCATGATCGGTTCAAGCGTAGCACTTTCTATTTCCGATATACCATTTGCTGGACCAACAGGCTCTGTTGTTGTAGGCATGGTAAACGGAAAATATATTGTCAACCCTAACGAAGAAGAACAAGCACAAAGCACTATGCACCTAACCGTAGCCGGCACAAAAGATGCCATCATGATGGTAGAAGCAGGCGCACAAGAAGTTAGCGAACAAGAAATGCTAGATGCTATTATGTTTGCACACGAAGAAATTAAAAAAATTGTTGCCTTCATTGAAACTATTCACAAAGACGTAGGCAAACCTAAAGCCGAAATCGAATACTATAAAGTTCCACAAGAAATCGAAGAAGCCGTACGCGCTTTTGCAAGTGAAAAATTAGATAAGGCACTTACTCCAACCAAAGACCGTACCATTCGTACCGAACTTGTCGACCAAGTAGAAGCAGAAACGCAAGAACATTTTGCCACCATTTTTGAAGATAAAGAACGTGAAATTGGCGATGCATTATACGCATTAAAGAAAGAAAAAGTACGTCGTAAAATTTTAGAAGAAGGTATTCGTCCAGACGGAAGAACACTAACCGAAATTCGCCCAATTTGGTGCGAAGTTGGCATGCTTCCTCGTGTACACGGTTCTAGTGTATTTACACGTGGTCAAACCCAAGTTATGAACGCTTTAACGCTAAGCACCATTGGCGACGCACAAAAAGTAGACGGCTTAGAAAACGAAGATTATAAACGTTATATTCACCAATACAATATGCCACCATACGCAACGGGCGAAGCAAAACCATTGCGTGCACCAGGCAGACGTGAAATAGGGCACGGCGCACTTGCAGAACGCGCGTTAGAACCTGTCATTCCAAGCGAAGAAGATTTCCCATACGCATTGCGTTTGGTTAGCGAAGTACTTTCATCTAACGGTTCATCTTCTATGGCAAGCGTGTGCGCATCTACATTAAGTTTAATGGACGCAGGCGTTCCTATTAAAGCCCCAGTTGCGGGTGTTGCTATGGGCTTAATGAAAGACGCAAATTCCGATAAAGTTGCCGTACTTACCGATATTCAAGGCATTGAAGACTTCCTAGGCGATATGGACTTTAAAGTAGCCGGAACAACCAAAGGTATTACCGCCATTCAAATGGATATTAAAATTAAAGGTATAGATAAAGCCATTTTAACCAAAGCGCTTGAACAAGCACGCTTAGGCAGACTTGAAATTTTACAAAAAATGTTAGCAACCATAAAAGAGCCTCGTAAAGAACTCAGCAAGTTTGCACCAAAAATCATTTCATTCGATATCAACCCAGATAAAATTCGTGAAGTTATTGGTAGCGGCGGTAAAACTATCAATAAAATTATTGATGAAACAGGTGTAAAAATTGATATTTCCGATGAAGGTAAAGTAACCATCGCATCTACCGACGAAGCTATGAATGAAAAAGCAAAACAAATTATTGCAGATATTTGCTTTGAACCACAAATAGGCGAAATGTACGAAGGCACCGTTGTTCGTATACTAGAATTTGGCGCATTTGTACAACTTCGTGCAGGCGTAGATGGCATGATTCACATTTCCAAACTTTCCGATAAACGCGTTAAAAAAGTAGAAGACGTTGTTACTATTGGCGATAAAGTTCAAGTAGAAGTTATTAAACTTGACGAAAAAGGCAGAGTCGATTTAAAACTTGTAAAAAAACTTTAATACTTCCATAATATATAAAAAAAAGCATAAGCAAACCATAGTTCGTTTTGCTTATGTTTTTTTATTTTTCTCTTGTTTTTGCCATAATTTTATGTTTTTTTCTTTATTTTTACCTGTTTTTGCATGTTTTTGCTGTTTTTAGCCAAACAATCAACGCTTTTTTACGTATTGTTTTTTACATATATGTTATGGCATTTACACCAAACACAACTTATGCTTACCACAACAAGTTCTAACGTACACTTTTGTGCATACATTATTACCATGAAATCTTCATTCACCATACGTGTATATTCTTTAAAAACATTCTTTAAGCAACTAGCTATTGTTGGGTTGCTTTTGTGTATTGTTGGTTCTGTTTTTTTATGCAGTTACTATGTTCCTAAACTTAATCAAGTAGACCTTTCTTACCGCGGTGTTATTATCTCAGGCGACGAAAAAAGCAATAACGTTTCCGTTATGATTAACGTGTGTTGGGGAGAAGAGTACCTTCATTCTATGCTTGAAGAACTAAACAAGCGCAACATACAAACCACATTTTTTGTTGGTGGCGAATGGGCAAACAGAAATCCAAATATGTTAAAAAAGATTGTGGAAAACGGACACGAACTTGGTAACCATGGTTATTTTCATAAAGACCACGACAAGCTTTCTTACCAACAAAACCTAGATGAAATACTTATGTGCCATAAAATTGTGCAAGAACTTACAGGTGTACAAATGAACGTATTTGCACCGCCATCAGGCGCTTATAACGAATATACAACCAAGGCCGCTACCCATCTTGGTTATAAAACCATTATGTGGTCCAAAGATACCATCGATTGGCGCGATCAAGACGTAAATGTAATTTACACCCGCGCTTTGCAAGATATAAAAGGGGGAGATTTAATTTTAATGCACCCTACCAAAGCCAGCATGGAAGCTTTGCCACAAATTTTAGACGCTATTTTAAGTAAAGGGTTAAACGTAACCACTGTTTCCAAAACGCTTGAACAATCGGTGTAACCACATGCGCATATACTTGCTCCGCAATATTTTCGCGGGGCTTTTTTTATTTATAATAAAAAACCTAATGCATTTTATTTGTACTTACAAAACGCTTGTGTTACAATAAAACGAGAATATGTGGTAAAAGGGGTAAGTTATGAGCATTGCAACCAACCAATCTAACACATCTACATCAAAAGCCATTGGCGGAACCATTATCGGCGTTTCTATTGCCGTGTTTTTATGTAGCGTTTTGCCATTTTTACGTCAAACCGTAGGCTATTTCTTTTTAGGGCTTGTTGGGTATAGTTTGTATCCATTGTGTTTATTTGGTGTTTTCTTAGGTGTTATTTTATGTTCTAATAAAGTTTATAACTTCGATAAAAAATACGCCACTTACTTAGGGTTTGCACTCTTTTTCTTTTTTGCTCTTTTACACACCATACTTTCTACTTACATTTTAAACACGTGCGAAGGTATTGCGCAATTGCCAAACTACATTTCTTGCCTATACGATTCCGCCAACTATCCTTCCGTTGGTGGGTGCATACTTGGTTTATTCGTTTACCTTGTGTTTAGCCTACTAGGGGTAGCGGGCAGTTATGTCGCATGGGGTATTGCTACTTGTATATTTGTTGGGCTTGCCATTGATGCAGGTATTACACAAAACCAATACAAGAAAAAAATTATGTTTACTTCTAAGGTAAAAGATGAACACGTAAATACTACTAGCAACTACTATCCAACCAACGCCGTACGTGAAACACTAGAACCAGAAAATTATTCTTCTGCCTTTTATACGAATCAAACCACAAATGTAGAAGAAGCAAGCGCTACTATAACGGAAGAACCTGCAACCAATAGCAGTGCACCTTCAACCCAAACCACAACTTCTAATGCAACGGCACAAAAATTGCAAGCGTCGCCACACACACAAGAATTGTGGGCAAAAATAGAAGAAAACGCACAACAAATACGTACACAAAACGCCAACCAAGCTAACAACACACTTTCAAGCGAACAAACGTACGACCCTGCAAAATTTAAATCTAAGCGCGATTATATTTTGCAACCTAAGTTGCCAAACCTATATGTCAATAAAAAACAAGCGCAAGAACAACCAACCGCGGTAGATGCCTTTGTAGAGCCTGAAGAAACCAACCAACCATTTACTACACAAACGCAAAACACCACCTTCACGCAAGAGCAAACTTCTGCACGTGAAATTGCAAGAAACCGTTTGTTTTCCGCTACCGATACGCCTGCATTTTTACAAGAAGAAACGCGAAACACCACCAACTTACAAAACATGCAAGCATTGCAATCGTTCGCCAACAGCGAAGATGATGAAGAAGGGGAAGAAATTTCGTTCGATACATTCCCAACAAGGTCAAGCATGCAACCTAACAGCGCGCAATCAACTGAGCCTACAACACCTGAACGTATACGTAACCGCGCAACTATGCCAAACATGCAACAAAACCGCTTCGCGCAAACGGAAGAATCGAATATGTCTAGGTTCGCTCCGTCAAACAATACACAAAACACCACACGCGCCAATAACATTTCCTTTACAGAAAACACTTCTTGGCAAAATCAAGAACCTTCTTACCCTTATAACGAAGAAGAGTCATTACCGCTTCGCCCAAACAAAACGGGGCGCGGGCCAGATTTAGCACCAAGAAAACCGCGTGAAACGTATCGTTCGCCAAACAATACGGGCTTGTTTGATAATCCTTTGCAGAATTTAAGTGCACAAAAACAAGAAGAAAAACAACTACAAATGGCAGGCACATACACACCGCCAACACGCTCAGTGTTCGACCAACGTCCAGCCACATCGTCAAAACCATATACACCGCCACCAACATCGCTTATTAAAACGCAATCAGACGACCCATCAAAATATGGTGGCAATACCGCAGAAAAAAGTCGTATTATTGAAACGGTTTTAAACAACTTTAAAATACCTGCTAAGGTTATTAACGTGGTTGCAGGCCCTTCTGTTACCAGGTACGAACTTGCCATGCCACGCGGTATTCCTGTACGTAAAGTGCTTACCTACGAAAGCGATATTTTTATGGCATTGTGCGCTAAAAACGGCATTCGTATTGAAGCGCCTATTCCAGGTAAAAACGCGTTTGGTATAGAAGTACCTAACGACGCACGTGCTATGGTAAGTTTACGTGAAATTTTAGAATCTAAAGAATTTCAAACCACATCGGCGCCTTTGCCAGTTGCCATTGGTAAAAACATTTCGGGTGAAATTGTCGTAAAAAGCATGGCAAAAATGTTACACTGCTTGGTTGCGGGTTCTACAGGTTCTGGTAAATCTGTATTCTTACACAATTTAATTGTAAGCTTAATGTACAAATGCTCACCAGAAGAACTAAGGTTTATTATGGTTGACCCAAAACGTGTTGAATTCAATATATATAATGGCATGCCACACTTAATGCTACCAAACACGGTTTACGAAATTGAAAAAGTGGTTAACGCGCTAACATGGGCCGTGAAAGAAATGAACCGCCGTTACGATATGTTTAAACACTACGAAGTGCGTGATATAATATCGTATAATAACTGCGATGCCGTTCAATCGGGGCAAGCCAACAAAGTGCCTTACATTGTGATTATTGTCGACGAACTTAACGAACTTATGATGAGTAGTGCGCGTAGAGAAATAGAAGACCGCATTAAAAGCATTGCCCAACTTGGTCGTGCCAGCGGTATTCACTTAGTACTCGCAACGCAAAGACCATCTGTTGAAGTTATTACAGGTACCATAAAAGCCAACCTACCAACGCGTATTGCCTTTGCATTGACAAATGCTGTCGATTCGCGTACTATATTAGACGAAAGCGGTGCAGAAAAACTACTTGGCCACGGCGATATGCTCTTTTCACCACAAGATAGTAATATTCCTATTCGTTTACAAGCAGCCTTTGTCGAAATGTCTGAAATTAAACAAATTGTTGAATATTTAAAAGCACAATATCCATCTTCTTACGATGCCGAAGTTGAAAAAGAAATTTACGCAGAAAAGCAACCCGAACCATCAGCATCTACCGAAGAAGACCATGGCGATTCTTACGATGAATTATTGCCACAAGCTTTAAAACTTTGTATCGAAAGCAACGCAGCAAGTATTTCCATGGTACAACGAAGATTTTATGTTGGTTACGCGCGCGCTGCACGTATTATCGACCAAATGGAACAACGCGGGTACATTTCACCAGCCAATGGCAGTAAAACGCGTGAGGTGTACATGACCATGGACGAATACAACAGCACCTTTGGAGAAGATGCTTAATACTTAAACGTATAAACACCATGTTTGCTGCAACAGAACATGATACAAACCTACAAACAACAACTTACAAAATAAAAATACAAAAAAAAGGAAACGAAAACACATTATGGCAAAAAAGAAACCACTCATTGGCGTCATTTCCCTAGGGTGCGACAAAAATAGGGTAGACACCGAAAATATGCTTACACTTTTAAAACGAGCCGGATATAATTTCACGGCAGATTCTGCAAGCGCCGATATTATTATCATTAACACTTGCGCCTTTATTGCCAACGCTCGTAAAGAGTCTATGGAAACCATTCTAGAAATGTCGCAATTCAAAAAAATAGGCACATGTAAAAAACTTATTGTTACAGGGTGCATGCCACAAAAATATTTACACGAAATGCAAGCAGAACTTCCAGAAGTTGACGCATTTTTAGGTATTAACGAGTACGAAAATATAGTAGAAATTGTAGATAATTTAATGAACACCAAACAACAGTTTGTAAAACTAGATGGTCCAGAAAAATTACTTACCGTTTCCGATCGTATGATTACCACCCCAACGCACTATGCGTATTTAATGATCGCCGATGGTTGTAACAACTTTTGCGCCTATTGCACTATACCATATATTCGTGGTCGGTATCGTTCTCGCACCATTGAAGAGTTAGTTGCACAAGCTACGGAACTTGTTCAAGGTGGTTCACAAGAAATTATATTAGTTGCACAAGATGTTACACGCTACGGCACCGATTTATACGGCGAACCCAAACTTGTTCAACTGATTCAAGCATTATCAAAAATAGAAGATTTACGCTGGATACGTTTACTATATTGCTATCCAGAACTTGTAGACGACGCATTACTTAACGAAATTGTTACCAACGATAAAGTTTGCAAATATATAGATATTCCGTTCCAACACGTTTCTACCAGCGTTTTAAAACGTATGAACCGCCATATAACCTATCAAGAAATTGTGGCGTTAGTAGAAAAAATTCAAGCGTTGCCTAAACATATTGCCATTCGCACTACCTTTATGGTAGGCTTCCCAGGGGAAACCAACGAAGATTTTAATTTACTATTAAGGTTTGTAAAAAAATACAAACTTCGCAATGTTGGCTTCTTTGCTTACTCGCGAGAAGAAGGTACGGTAGCGGGTAAAATGCCAGAACAAATTCCAGAAGCCATTAAGCAAAAACGTTTAGTAAAACTTGTAAAAGCACAAAAACGCAATGTATTACAAACCAACCGTAAACTTATTGGTAAAGAATTAGATGTTGTGTACGAAGGCATAGATTACGAACAAGAATTATTCTTCGGTCGTACCCAACGCCAAGCACCAGAAATAGATACACTTGTATACTTCTCTTCAAAAACGCCTGTCGATATTGGTGAAATGTACAAAATTAAAATTAAAAAAGTAAAAGATTACGATATAAAGGGGGAAAAGATTGATGAATTTGCCGAATAAACTTTCTATTTTCCGTATGGTTTGTACACCATTTATGATTTTATTTTTTATGTTGCCTATTCCTAATGGTATTGGTATTTTCATAGCCCTTGGCATCTTTATTATTGGTTCTCTTACCGATTTGTTAGACGGCTATATTGCGCGTAAATATAATTTGATTACCGACTTTGGTAAATTTATCGACCAAGTAGCCGATAAATTTATCGCCACCACAGCCATGATTTTAGTATTATTTTATGGCGCGGTGGTACACGCTTACGTTGCCGTGCTTGCCCTAATTATTGTTGTAGCGCGTGATGTGTTAATTGCCGGCGTACGCCAAATAGCAGCAAGCAAAGGTACAGTTATTGCTGCCGATAAATTCGGTAAAGTAAAATCTTTATTTATCGATGTATCTTCTTGCGTTTTAATGCTATACTTAGGTTTAGCGCAAGTTATTTCTAACGCTAACTTAATTATTGTAAGTTACGTAGGGGAAGGGTTGTTAATTATTGGCACCATACTTGCACTTATTTCTTGTGTAAACTATATGGTAAAAGCAAAACCAGCCCTAGCCTTTGAAAATGCACCTGCAAAAGAGAAGGAACATGAATAAACTTATACTTAAATTATTTGGTTTAACCGGGCAAAATATTCAAACCAAGGCATCAGCGTTACAAAACCTTCAACTTACGGTACAAGAACGTAACTACGATGCCACACTTATGGTGCATAACGCCACGCAGGAGCAACAGTCTGCACTTTGTGCTATGTTTGCGCCATACATTTACGCCACCGAAGATATTTCTATTTACGAACAAGTCGCGCGCCTTTGCGCCTTACGTAACCGTAAATTGTCCGTTACCGAACAAGGCTCAGGTGGCATTATTACAGCCAACCTTTCACAAACCAGCCCAGCACCAAGTTTTTTGCAAACATGTGTTACCATATCTAACCCGTTACAGTTTGTAGATATGTTTCATATCGACCCGCGCGAACTTACGCAACAGGGCATGGTACAACGCAATATATTGCAACAAATGGTTTCGCATATTGATACCACACAAAAAGTAGACTTGCACCTACTAACGCTTGCACAATACAAGCCAAGTCCGTTTACCGCTTTTACCAGCACCGATATTGGCACCATTTATTTAGGGGTTATGGATAAAGAAAATGTTCAAATACATAAGTACCAAGCACCCAACACAAGCATTAAGGCAGATATCATGCATTTTACAGCAAAGTTAGCATGTTTTGCACTATATCAAATTTTAAAATAAAGAGGTAGAAAAATGAATACAGAAAAAGAAAAAGCACTAGAACAAGCCATTTCACAAATAGAAAAACAATTTGGTAAAGGTTCTATTATGAAATTGGGCGATTCCGCTGTGGAAAAAATTGATGTCATACCAACGGGTTGCTTAACGCTAGATATGGCTTTAGGCGTTGGAGGTATTCCACGTGGCAGAATTATTGAAATATACGGTCCAGAATCTTCTGGTAAAACTACCGTGTCTTTACACATGATTGCCGAAGCGCAAAAACTTGGTGGCACGGCAGCCTTTATCGATGCTGAACACGCACTCGACCCTGTATATGCCGCTAGGTTAGGGGTAGATATTAAAAACCTATATGTATCTCAACCAGATACCGGTGAACAAGGCCTAGAAATTGCAGAATCGTTAGTTCGAAGTGGGTCACTCGATATTGTAGTTATCGACTCTGTTGCAGCCCTAACACCAAAAGCAGAAATCGATGGCGAAATGGGCGATAACCATATTGGTTTGCAAGCGCGCTTAATGTCACAAGCTTTACGTAAACTTGCCGGCATTACCAATAAAACAAAAACTTGCGTTATCTTTATTAACCAATTACGTGAAAAAGTGGGCGTTATGTTTGGTTCTCCAGAAACCACACCGGGCGGTAAAGCGTTAAAATTCTATGCAAGTATTCGCCTAGATGTACGTAAAGCCGACGTTATAAAAGAAGGCGCAGAACCTATTGGTAACCGTACACGTGTAAAGGTAGTTAAAAATAAACTTGCACCTCCATTTAAAACCGCAGAATTTGATATTATTTACGGTTTAGGTATTAGTAAAGAAGGTTGCATACTCGATTTAGCGGTAGAGCACGATATTATTAAAAAGAGCGGTGCATGGTTTGCCTATAACGATGAAAAAATTGGCCAAGGCAAAGAAAATGCAAAACAATTTTTACAAAACAACCCAGATATTTGTGCAGAAATTGAACAAAAAATTAAAACAGGCAATTTTGAAGAATAATTTTTACGCGGTTTTTAATTACTTGACGCAAATAACACTCTCATGCTATTATGAGAGTGTTATTATTTTGTATATTTTACAAAAAACATAGTAACAATTGTTATTTCGGAGGGAACAAAATATGATGCAAATTTGGCTAAGCGTGCTTTGTATCCTTCTTGCATTAGGTGGCGGTATTACCGCTGGTTATTTTATATTTAAAGCAGTTTATAAAAAAACCATAGGTAACGCAAAAGAACAATCTGCAAAACTTATCGAAGAAGCAGAATCCACGGTTAAAGCAATGAAGAAAGAAGCCGTATTAGAAGCAAAAGAAGAAACTATAAAAATGAAAAACGAAGCCGATCAAGAAATGAAACAACGTAGAAACGAGCTTCAATACATGGAACAACGTTTACTACAACGTGAAGAAACTCTTGACCGCAAAGAAAATAATTTAGACCATAAACAACAGTTACTAGAAGATGAAAAAGGCAAAATTGATGCTCGCCTTAAAGAGATAGATACTTTAGAACTTGCCGTAAAAGAAAAAGAAAAAGACATTGTAAAAGAACTAGAAAACGTAGCAAAACTAAGTAAAGAAGAAGCAAAAAAACAACTTATTACCGCTATTGAAGACGAAGCAAATAAAGAAGCGGGCGCATATTTAAGAGAACTAGAAAACAAAACGCGTGATGAAGCCGAACAAAAAGCGCGCGAAATTATTACACTTGCCATTCAAAAATGCGCAACCGACCAAACAAGCGAAGTTACTGTTTCATCTGTAAGTTTACCAAACGAAGAAATGAAAGGCAGAATTATTGGTCGTGAAGGCCGTAACATTCGCGCCATAGAAGCAGCCACAGGAGTAGACTTAATTGTAGATGATACACCAGAAGCTATTATACTTTCTTGCTTCGACCCAATTCGTAGGCAAGTTGCAAAACTTACTATAGAAAAATTGATTCAAGATGGCCGTATTCACCCAGGCAGAATTGAAGAAATTGTTGCAAAAGTAAAAAAAGATTTAGAAAAAAATATCAAAGAAGTTGGTGAAAACGCAACGTTTGAAGCCGGAATATATGGCTTACACCCAGAACTTATCAAACTATTAGGTAGATTACAATACCGTACAAGTTACGGTCAAAACGTGCTAAAACACTCGCTAGAAACATCATACATCGCAGGCTTACTTGCAGGCGAACTAGGGGCAGATGAAGCCCTAGCAAAACGCGCAGGTTTATTACACGATATTGGTAAGGCTGTCGATTTTGAAATGGAAGGCACGCATGTTTCTATTGGCGTAGAACTTGCTCGTAAGTATAAAGAAAGCGAAGCTGTGGTGCATTGTATAGAAGCCCATCATGGCGGGGTAGAGTTTAAGTCACTCGAAGCTATTTTAGTACAAGTTGCCGATGCAATTTCAAGCAGTCGCCCAGGCGCACGCCGTGAATCTATGGACGCATATATTAAACGTCTAGAAAAACTTGAAGGCATTGCAAATTCGTTTAAAGGTGTACAACAATCTTACGCCATTCAAGCAGGCCGTGAAATTCGAATTGCTGTAAAACCAGAAGAAGTAAATGATGATGGTATGTTCGTACTTGCTAAACAAATTGCACGTAAAATTGAAGCAGAACTTGAATACCCAGGCCAAATTAAAGTACAAATTATACGTGAAACACGCGCAAGCGATATTGCAAGCTAACCTAAACGCGGTATTCATTTATACACAAAAACAATATACAAATAAAAAAGCCAAGCCTTAGTCTAGCAATTTTGAAACTAGCAGAATATTAAAGAGAAACATAGACAAAAAAATCGTCTATGTTTCTCTTTTTACACCTAACTCTCTTAATTGCAAAAAAAACGAATACTTCTGTCGTTGTCATAGGTTGTCGTGAGAAACACAACATCTACAAATCTTTTGACATGCACTTTAACCTTGACAACAAAGAATATTCGCTTACACTAGAAAATAGAGAGAAGAAAACAAAAAAGAAAAAGAGCGGATTGCGTTACGCCCTGCCAGCAACCGCTCTTTTTGCAACACAATTAGATTATTTGCGTGTGCTTGTCTGTTCGAGCGAAGCGAGAACACTTGTATCAAGACAAGCACACGTCTAACAGCCATTTTTATAACGTTTTATTGTTTTCTTCTTTTTCTTTAATTGATTCTAATAATTTAGGAATATATTCTTTCCAAGAAGTGGTTTGACCTTCATATTCAAGCAATTCATTATATACTTTTTTAACATAAACAAATCCAAATTTATTTTCTATGTCAAAGAACTTCTGAGTATCAATATTTTCTATCTTTTCTCTTAATCTTATTGTAATTGCTCTAACGATTGTATCGTTAAGGTAAGAAATTGGATTCCCATATCCCATGTTTTTGAGTTTGTTTCTTAATTCATCTGGTATTAGTAAACGATTGTTATCGGTGTAGCAATTCACAAAATTATGTACAAATTCGTGGATAATTGTATGAATTGTTCCGTTATTGAATTTATTAATCGTTTTAAAATCTTCACTTAGCATGCCAATATTGGCAAAATTGTTATTGTTAACTTTAAATCCATGATTAGCATTAGCTAACATTGGAATAATATTTACAAAAAAATCATCTTGAACTTTATCTTTTAAAAATTTTTGCAATTCATAAATAAAAAGATCTGCATTAAACATTTTCTTTAATTCTTCAATCTTAGAAGAATAGTAAACATTATTATCAATATAAAATTTTTCAAAATTGCTATCTTTTGCAAAATTAACGATTTTGCTCATAAATTCTTTTAATAGTTCTTCGTGTTCAAGCTCTTGCAATAAATATTTTTCTATTTTGCCATCAAATTTTAATTGTTTGTTTAATGCAAATGCTAATCTAATTGGGTTATCAAAACAAAACCCTTCAACATTCTTGGCTATTTGTTTGGCTAGTGCAACCGCTTTGTGATTTTTGAACTTGGAAAAGTGATTATATAATAGTTGTCTATATTCATCTTTAATGTCAAAAGAAAAGTGTTCTTCAATATATTCATTTCCTTGCGACAATGCTAAAATAATGCTCATCAACTCTGTTCGTTTATCTACTATAAAGTTCATTTTTTACTCCTATGTTTTAATTATAACATACAATTTAATAATTTGATAATCTTTTTCTCTAGTTTCAAAATGCATTAACTTTAGTCTATTACTTTTGAAACTAATAAAAAAAGAACTTTACATTTATGTGAATAGTTCCTTTAATTTATTTTGCAAGTTTCAAAATGATTAAACCTTATGCTTGCGCTTTTTTTGTTTTCATCATATTTGAATATATTCTATTATTTTGCCATATACTTTACTAATGTTACAATTTACAAAACCGCCAACGAGTATGCCACAAATATTTGATTTACATAACGATTGCCTTACATCCACAAAAGGCAAACTTTCTTATGCGCGTTACATAAAATCGCTACAACAACAGCCCGTTACGCAAGTTGTGCAAGTTATTTTTACCACAGAATACACCGAGCCTTTACCACAAATTCAAAAGCTTTACCAAACATTTTGTCAACACGCCAACACGCAAACCAAACATATAGCCATAGAAGACTTTTGGTTTGCCACCAAACGTAATGTGCCCACCATTTTACAATACAACCCCTTATATATTGGTTTAACATGGAACGATACCAACCGTTTAGCAGGTGGAGCCTTTGGTCAGGGCGGGTTAACACCATGGGGCGAACAAGTGGTAAAACAAATTGAACAAACAAGTTTGGTCGATACCGCTCATTTAAACGAAAAAAGTTTTTACGCATTTGCAAACATTACACAAAAACCCATACTTTGTTCGCATACGGCACTTGCGTCTTTTTATAAACACCCACGTAACCTAACCAATGCCCAAATACAAACCATTGTGCAAAGCAATGGTTTAGTGGGGTTGTGTTTTGTTAGTGAATTTATCAATGGAAAAAAACATTGTACGGTACAAGATATTGCACAAGAAATTGATTATTTTGTTGAGCATTTTGGTATAGAGCATATTGCCTTAGGTACCGATTTTTACGGAACAAAAAAATTACCTGTTGGCATAAAAACCTACGAAGATATTTCTCTTTTATATACCAAACTACAAAATAGGGGATACACAGAAAAACAAATTGAACAACTCTTTTTTCAAAACGCACAAACCTTTTTTGCTAATGTGTATAAGTCTTAAAAATAAGTCTGTTTTATAAATGAATATCATAAAAAACACCATGCAATAACATGGCGTTTTTTTATTGTTTGGGTTCTTCTTTTACTACATCACGTAATTTTACTTTGGTAGCGGCTTCACGACGAATATCATCACTAATTGCAGCATAGTGTTTTTTCGTCGTATTTACGTCTTTGTGGCCAAGTACATCGGCAACAATATAAATATCTTGCGTTTCACGGTAAAGCGCCGTACCGTACGTACTACGCAACTTATGTGGTGTTATTTTTTTTAATGGGGTAACCGCTTTAGCATATTTTTTTACTAAAAGTTCTACTGCGCGTGTGGTCATGCGCTTTTTTTGTAAACTTAAAAACAACGCGCGTTCTTCATTTGGCACACCTTTGTCTTTCATAAACTGTTCACGCCAATCTACGTAACTTACTAGCGCATCACGTACTTCATCAGAAAAATATAAAACTACTTGGTTGCCACCTTTACGCGTAATTTTTATACCGTTAATAGAAAAATCAATATCATCTATATTTAAGCCCACGCACTCGCTCACACGAATACCCGTGCCTAAAAGTAGGGTAATTAAAGCAAAATCACGCATATCTGTATGCTTATGAAATGCTTGTTCTCTTCCTAAAAGCGCGTACCCGTTTTCGGCTGTGTTTATCATTTTAGCAACTTCATCGGTTTCTAACCGAATAATGGTTTTATCATGGTATTTGGGCATGTCTACTTTGCTAGTTACATTTTTTGTCAGCATATCTTTTTTAAAAAAGTACTTAAAAAATGTTCGAATCGTAGCAAGTTTTCTACCCTTACCGCGTTCACCATTGGTTATTTGTTTGCCGTTAAACTCGTAACTTGTTAAATAACTAATAAAACGCTCAATATGTTGCGCCGAAACCTTTTCTAAATCTTCTAGCGTTATATCGTATACGGTTTTTCCGCGTAAAAGATTGGTTTCTTCCAATAAAAAATTAAAAAATATACGTAAATCATACGCATAATTTAAACGGGTTAGGGTAGAGGTTGTATTTTCAATACCCACAAAAAAGTCATAACAAAAATCAGGCAAATCGCGTGTAAGTTCCCGAATTTTTTTAATATTCTTTTGATTTCTCTCTGTAAAATAATCTACTTGTTTCATATAACCATAGTATAGCAAAACTATTCGCAAAACACAACTAAAAAATACATGCGTATGTATATTCTTATTGACAAAGTTTCATAAAAAGTATTATATTTAAAAGAAAAAAAGTAGGAAATATATATGATAGCTATTGAACTTATACGAAACAATCCAGAACTAGTCAAAGAAAATATAAAAAAGAAATTTCAGCACGAAAAACTTCCACTTGTAGATGAAGTTTTAACATTAGATGCCGAACTAAGAAAATATAAACAACAAGGCAACGAACTTAGAAGCAAACGTAACACATTAAGTGCACAAATTGGGCAATACATGCGCAATAAAGAAATTGAAAGAGCCAACGAAGTTAAAGCCGAAGTTGTTAAAAATAACGAAAAAATTGCAGAAATCGAAGTCAAAGAAGCTGAACTTGGTGAAAAAGTAAAACAAATTATGATGCAAATACCAAACATCATAGCACCCGATGTTCCTATTGGTAAAAACGATACAGAAAATGTAGAAGTAAAACGCTACTTAGAACCAAAAATTCCAGACTTTGAAATTCCGTACCATGTCGATATTTTAGAAAAACTAAACGGCATTGATATCGATAGCGCACGCCGTACAAGTGGCCAAGGTTTTTATTATTTGCTTGGCGATATTGCTCGTTTACATTCTGCTGTGCTTACATACGCGCGCGATTTTATGATAGATAAAGGTTTCACATACGTTATTCCTCCATACATGATTCGAAGCGAAGTTGTAACTGGCGTTATGAGCTTTGCCGAAATGGACGGCATGATGTACAAAATTGAAGGGGAAGATTTATACCTAATCGGCACAAGTGAACATTCTATGATTGGTCGCTTTATGAATACCATTATTCCAGAAGCACAATTACCACTTACGTTAACAAGTTACTCACCATGTTTCCGTAAAGAAAAAGGTGCGCATGGCTTAGAAGAACGTGGTATTTACCGTATTCACCAATTTGAAAAACAAGAAATGATTGTTGTTTGTAAGCCAGAAGATAGTTCAACTTGGTTTGAAAAATTATACAACTACACGGTAGAACTATTTACAAGTATGGAAATACCTGTCCGCACATTAGAGTGCTGTTCGGGCGATTTAGCCGATTTAAAATATAAAAGCATTGATGTTGAAGCATGGAGTCCACGTCAAAAGAAATATTTTGAAGTTGGTAGTTGCTCTAACCTAACCGATGCACAAGCACGTCGCTTGGGCATTCGTTATAAAACCGAAAAAGGTAACGAGTTTGCACACACATTAAATAATACCGTAGTAGCACCACCACGCATGCTTATTGCATTTATTGAAAACCACTTACAAGCCGATGGCTCTGTACGTATTCCAAAAGTATTGCAACCTTACATGGGCGGTAAAACAGAAATTTCTGTTAAAAAATAAAAACATGTATATTTTAACGTAAACAAAATATACTAACCATAAACTATATACATAACGCATGGTAATACATTTAGGTAAACTGTATGGTTTACATAAAACATGGTAAACGTTATTATATAGTTTTTTTGTGCGCTTTTTTATGTGTACATATATTGAATAAACTGTTATGTTTTATTTTGTTGTGCAAGCATAAGCTATACAATACAATGTTTTAAAATGTATGAAAAATATGCATATTACGCTTTACATATCATATACTAATATTAGACGATATCTTAAAACAAGTTTTGTTGAAATCTTCAAAAAACAAGGGTTAAGAAATCGTCTTTTTTTATAGTAAAATTTTTATAATAACAGTAACACTGTATAAACTTACGCGGTGCAAGTTTTTGGTTTTACATTACAAACAACGCCTGCAACGCTCTGAGACAAATTTTTTTAATTTAATGTATCCGCACAAAGTCAAGCTATATACAACCTTATAGCCGTCTTATAACACGCTATTGCATTAGAATGTTTTTATACACAATCATCTATCAATTTTTATATAAAAAATGGGGAAGAGTATACCCCATTTTTTATTATCCATATTTTTTAGTTATACCATGTAGTACGTTGTTCGGCATCTTAATATAAACACACATACTACCAAACAATATACAAATGTTTTTATATGCAAGCATTACTTAAAACATTTTACCTTGCAAAAACAATGTGAATAGTTGCGATTTTACAATTCATTTTTCATTATGTATCTGTATCACACAACTTTATTTTAATCAACGTTTACTAACACGCACAGCAAACGCCTTTAAGCACAGTTCATGTACATTTATAAAAACAAACACATTATAAAAACTCGAATCAACTTACGTCACACAAGTATTTTCAAATTCAAAATATAACCAACGCGTACAACGCGCTGAGACAGAATTTTATAAAAAGCACGAACATTTATCCGTTAAAAATTTGTGCGTTTTTATACAATACAATAAAAAAACGCATCATGGCACAAATCAAAAGATTTTTAAATTTTTGTTATAGAATAGAAATAAACTTAAAAAATGAAAAAACAATACGGTAAAATAAACGCATTTTATCACACATACCACAACAAACATGTATTATGTCAAATCATACACAGTAGTATGTGGCGTAAAAAAAAGCGCCAAAACAACCAAATACCGTTAGTTGTAACGCATAATTGTTAAAAACTCGCGCCAACAGTTAAAAACACAAACTTTTCGCAAAATTATTTATTTTGTATATAAAAAGGCTTTATTTATTCGCAAAAGCTGTCTTTTGCGAATAAATATTTACATGTTTGTTAATATTTTGTTAATAACATGCGCAAACAAAACCCTATTTAAAACCCCAAAAGTTTTCCACAAAGTTATTAACAAACCCCCTTCTTTGTTACTTTTTTTGCCCTAATATATCGGCATGCGCCGTTTTATTAACAAAAACATACGAATGTATTGCTAACCTAATGCTTGCTCACATGATTTTTTTTACTATATTATGCAGTACATGTTTTGTTTGCATACTCTACTTACGTAACCACTTCCCTTTACGCTGTAAAATTTTGGCATAAAAAAAGACTATAAACTAAAACAAGTTTTCACATAAACAAATAGTTTATACGTTCTCATTTCATTTTATAGTCTACTTATAGTATATGTTACTACTTAAACTTTATGCACAATTTATAAAAACATTTCTAAAACAAACGCCATGCTTTTTAATTGCATCTTCGCTTTTTTATATTCAGGCATCATTAGCTCTACTGCTTTCCAGAATCTTGCCGAATGGTTTTGTTCTATTAAGTGTGCAAGCTCATGAATCATTACATAATCTATACAAAATTCATTTAACAATATAAGTCGCCAATTCAACCTTATATTTCCCGTTGTGGTACAAGAACCCCACTTACCTGTTGCATTGGTTAAACTTATGCTTGTTGGTTTCATTTTAAATCGTTTATAAAAATATTGCATACGCTCTGCAAAGTGTTTTTTCGCAAGCGCTTTATACCAATTTTTAAGTTTTGCATACAATTTCTTAGCAGGCACATCTGGCACAACAATGACACCATCATCGCCAAAAGTTATTTTTCGTATATTCCCTTGCTCCACAGTAAACGCCTGACCAAGGTATAAAAGTTTTTTATAGTTTAATACATCTTCATACCCGTGCATATTTGCCTGTATTTCACTCAGTTTACGTTCTACCCAATCAGTATGCGCGTCATAAAATTTTTCAATACTTTCTAAACTGGCTTTAAGCGGTGCCTTTATTTTTACTTCACCCCTGCGCGAAATCGTAATAGCCAACGTTTTTCGCTTGCTTCGTTCAATTAAAATATCTTTCACAGTCTTGTCCTCTACCCGCTAGTATATCACACTTTTTATACAGAATAAAACGCTTTTATGTTAAGCTCCACACGAAAATTTGATAAATTTGTAAAATCTAATACTTGTATATTTTAATTGACTTGTCACACATAGTACTGGTATACTTATATAAATATAATTTTAGGGGTGAACTATATGTCTGGAATTGATAGCGAACTAATCCGTGGACATATCGATACCATCATTTTAAAAACGTTAGATGGTAGCAGTAAATACGGCTACGAAATTTGTCACGATGTAGAAACCGTTAGCAACGGTGAATACGAATTAAAACAGCCAACACTATATAGTTGTTTAAAGCGCTTAGAAGATAAAGGGCTTATTTCTTCTTATTGGGAAGATAGCGATATTGGTGGCCGTAGGCATTATTATAAACTTACACAAGAAGGTAAAAAAGTATACAACGAAAACACAAAAAACTGGATACTTTCTCGTGATATTATCGATAGTTTAATTTTAGATAACACCACCCCATCCTATTCAGCCGAAGAACTTGTAGAAATAGATGCCGACCTTATTCGTGGTAATATCGATACCATTATTTTAAAAACCTTAGAAACAGGTGCAAAATATGGCTATGAAATTTGTCGAGATGTAGAAGAAAAAAGCAACAAAACCTACGAGTTAAAACAACCAACACTATATAGTTGCTTAAAGCGCTTAGAAGATAAAGAACTTATTTCTTCCTACTGGGAAGATAGCGATATTGGTGGCCGTAGGCACTACTATAAACTTACGCAAAAAGGCGTGGAAGCTTTGCAAGAAAATAAACTTGCATGGGAAGAATCTAAAGAGCTTATTAACCGCCTAATTTTTAACAGTGCTACATATACGCAACACGTTTCCCCGACTACTTCTACCACCACGCAAACTATGGCTAATGAACATGTAAACTTCATTGACTCCGCAATAACCGAAGTAAATGAACAGCAACCTGAAACCGTAACCGAAGAAACTACACAACAGGTGCTTGAAGAAGAAACAAATAACGGTTCTTTTGAAAACACTGAAACTGATAACGAAGTGGTTGAAGAACCGGTTGAAGAAGAATCTACTTACCCAACCATTTCACAAATAGAAGACGCTTCCACTGTAGACGATGCGTGGTTTGCCGATGAAACAACAGAAACAACAAATATCGATGCTGAAGAAGAAACTGTTGAAGCCGACGAAACATCGTCAACCGAACCATCTCAAATCAACGAATCGCAAGAAAACGAAGAAACTAGTGCTACCGAAGAAACAGAAGAAACCACTACCCCTTCTTTCTTTGCACAAAGCGAAGACGATACCGATTGTCAAGTTGACATACCGCAAACGTCATCTATTATTCGTGAAAAAACTCTAGAAAACACCTCAAACGCAACAGAAGAAGAAACAAACAATATTGGTATGGAAGAAGATGAAGAAACTGAAAACAACGAAACAAGTTTCGATGACTTTTTAGCGCAAAACGAATCTAACTACGCTCTGCAAGTTTCACAACAAAAACCAGCAACGCAACAAGAAGAAACCACGCAAGACGATTTGTTCGATACACTACACTTCTCTTCTATTACCGATGAAATAGAACCATTACAACCACAACAAACCCAATCTATGGCTTCTCAAAGTAACGAACCAACCATAATTTTGCCAGATATTATTGAAGAAACCTCCGATACAGATTTTGATATTCATCAATATATTTCGCAAAATAAAAGCTATGTAAACGCAACCACCGAAGAGCAAAATATCACGTTTTCTCCAAAACCAACGGTTTCTGCTACAGAGCCCGATGAGAACACAACCTATACTTTCTACAAACAAGAAGAACAACAAGAAAACGCTATCAAAGAACCTGTTGCCTCTGTAGATGAAGACGATACCGAAGACTATGAAGACGACCACAAATACGATGATGAAATCTTTTTAGATTATAAACCTAATAAAGAAAAAGAAACGCAAGAACAACCGAACAGCACAGAAGAAAGCGTAACAGAAGAAAAACCGTTATACACAGCAACCTATACAGAAAAAGAATACCGCGATGCGCTTGATAAACTTTCTGCATATACAAAGAATAACGAACTTAACGATTCACATGAAGATTTACAAACCACTGAAAAAACAAGTTTAGAAGCATTGCAGAAAAAACTAGAACAAAAAGGCATTACTCTTTCTATTTATCAACGTGGTGTTAGCGTTCCAGAGTCAACAAAAAATTATGTAGCAACCAATAAAATTAAAATGGTACGTTCGCTTATTACATTGTGCTTTATGTCGTTTCTGCTTGCACTTACCTACATATCTTTAAACAATTATGGTTACGTTAATCAAGACCTTTACGCAACCAACACCTACTTTATTGTTGCTTTTGCGCTTATTTGCATACCACCTATTTTTGCTAGCATACGCTACGCTATTCATCCAACAAAAAAACATATAGCTCGGTTTGCACCAAGAATTTCGCTATTATTTGCCCTTCTATTTACCGTGCAAATTTTAGTTATTATTTATTCTGTAAACCTGCAGTTAGGTTTTACATCGTTTACACAAACCAATTATAACCATTTAAATTGGATTGTTCCTTGCGTGTTAACGCTATACTTATTTGTTGATTGCATCGTGTACATTATTTTATATAACTCTAAAAAGTTTCATAAATAGTAAACGTTTCATATTGTAAAAAGAGAAAAAAGCTACAGCATTTTACAAAAAGTTTTATGCAAAAAACAAAGATTATTGAAATTTTGAGAAAAATTTAATTAAGGAGAGAATTATGAAATTTTTTAGATGTAAACATTGTGGCAATATTATTGCATACGTAAAAAATAGCGGGGTTAAAGTTGTATGTTGTGGTGAACCAATGGAAGAAATAACTGCAAATTCAACAGACGCTGCACAAGAGAAACACGTTCCTATGGTTAAAGTTGAAAGAAACCTTGTTACAGTTACTGTTTCAAGTGTCGAACACCCAATGACAAATGAACATTATATTGAATGGGTTGCTTTAGAAACAAAACTTGGTAACCAAAGAAAAAATCTACAACCTAATACAAAACCAGAAGTACAATTTTCAATGTTAAATGGAGATGAAATTAAAACTGTGTATGCGTATTGCAATTTGCATGGTCTTTGGAAAAGTTGATTTTAAGGAAATACACATCCATCCTAAACAAAAATATATTGAGTTATGAAGTATAACTTTTTAAACATGGTATTTCACCGACCTTACAGAAAAATGGCTGGTGCTACAACATTATAAATTGTGTTGACGAATGAAACAAAAAAGCGTAAAACGCAATTTATTTGTTAAGTAAAATAACGTAAACAAACTACAAAACACTAAAATGAATATATAAAAAACTTTTTAAGTTTAAAGCATTTTAAAATGAGTTCAAAAAAAAAGGAACTTAGTAAAAGTATTAAGTTCTTTTTTTTATTATTTTAACAAATAATAAGTCACCGACGTTTGTTCTTTAATTAACTATATTACACGCTCACTTTAGCTTTTGCAATTGCCGAAGTTGCTAACTTATCACACCTGTTATTGTATTCGTTGTCAGCGTGTCCTTTTACTTTTACCCAAGTTATTTTATGAATTTGTGTAAAATACAAAACACGTTGCCATAAATCGACATTTTTCACTGCTTGTTTTGAAGCGTTTTTCCAATCATTCATTTCCCAAGCAACCACCCAGTTTTGTAAAAAAGCATTTACCACATAAGCGGAATCGCTATACAGTGTAACATCACACGGCATTTTTAATTGTTCTAGCGCTTTAATTACTGCCATAAGCTCCATACGGTTGTTGGTTGTATCTTTTTCAAAACCACTACCCTCTTTTTTATGTGCACCATATAACAAAACAAAACCCCAACCTCCTATACCAGGGTTTCCAGAGCATGCTCCATCTGTATAAACATCTACATGTATATTTTTCATGGTTTTATTATAAAATATCATATGTTTTTACGCAAATGTTTTCCTTTGAAATCATTGACTTTTTTTGTCAGGTATGATACCATAATTTTGCTCACATTTAGGGGTGTAGTTCATCGGTAGAATAAGAGTCTCCAAAACTCCTGAGGAGGGTTCGATTCCTTCCACCCCTGCCATAAAAACAACTAACCGCTTACATAGCGGTTTTTATTATACTTTCCGTTTGGAATCTCACCCTACGGGTTCGCCCCTGTCGGGGCCAGACCGCAAACACGCGAAACCGCGCGTATTGCTCCCGGCTCACGCTAAAAACTTGCCACAGGCAACTTTTCTTAACGCGTCGCCCCTTCCACCCCTGCCATAAAAACAATCAACCGCTTACACAGCGGTTTTTTTTATGCTTTTTGTTTGAAATCTCACCCTACGGGTTCGCCCCTGTCGGGGCCAGACCGCAAACACGCGAAACCGCGCGTTCTGTCTTAACCACAAAAATAAAATTCTTTACTATAAATTTTCAAACATTTGTTTACATTTTTACAATTATTTGGTACAATAGCATTAAGGAGTGCATTATGAGTTTAAAGTGCGAAAAGAAAACCGAACAACTACTTGAATTTATTACACATTTTATTCAAAAAAACAACTACCCACCATCTGTTCGCGAAATGCAAAAAGGCATTGGTGTAGCCTCAACAGCAACTATCAATTATTATTTAGAAAAATTACAAAAGCTAAATTTAATAAAAAAATCAGCCATGAAAAACCGTACCATCGAACTTGTGCGCACGGAAGAACAACCAGAATCTGTTTCTGTTCCATTTGTTGGTCAAGTTGCTGCAGGTGTTCCTATTTTAGCTGAAGAACACATTGAAGAATATATACCGCTTCCTAAAAACATGTTTCATAAAGATGAAATGTTTTTACTTAACGTTGTTGGCGAAAGTATGATAAACGCAGGCATTTTACCTAACGACAAAGTTATTGTACAAAAAACATCATCCGCAAAAAATGGAGATATTGTGGTTGCACTTATAGATCAAAGCGCCACCGTGAAACGCTTTTTTAAAGAAAAAGATCATATTCGCTTGCAACCCGAAAACGATTTTATGGAACCTATCCTTGTGAAAAATGTTGACATTTTAGGCATTGTTATTGGTTTATTAAGACAATATTAAAAAATATAAAAAGGCAAGGCATTTACTTTGCCTTTATTTTTGTTTTTGTTATACTTTCTTAGGAGTTATACATCATGAAAATTAAAAAAAGACATTCACGTTGGTTTAAAATTGCAAGACCAATTATCCATAATTTAATTAGTAAAAAATTTAACTATACTTGCACACCATGCAACATAAAACCCCCTTTTATCGTACTTGGCAACCATACAACCGATTACGATGCATTTTTTATTGCAGACGCATTTCAAGACCCTATTCATTTTGTCATGAGCGACCATATTACCACCTTACCTGTGGTTGGTAAACTTATTCCGTTTTTAGTAGGAACAATTCCCATAACGAAATCTAGCCGCGATACACAATCCTTGCGCTCTGTCATTTCCGTTATCCATCAGGGTGGCGCTGTGGGAATTTTTCCCGAAGGCAATAAATCTTTCAGTGGCGATGTAAGCTATATCAAACCTACCATTGCAAAAGTTTTAAAAAAATTAAACGTTCCTTTAATATTATTTACCATTGAAGGCGGGTACTTTTCCTCCCCTCGTTGGACAAAAAATAAACGTTTAGGTAGAGTATACGGCCATGCAGCAAAAATATTTTCTGCTGAAGAAATTAAACAACTTTCCACTGAACAATTGTACAATATAATTAAAGAAACTTTACATATTAACGCATACGAAGTACAAAAACAAAACCCTAGTACATATGTGGGCCCAAATTTAGCTGAAAATATTGAAACATTTTTATATGTTTGCCCAGAATGTAAAAATATTTCTACCTTACATGGCGAAGGCAATACAATTACTTGCTCCCATTGCTCATTTAAAGCAACGTATAACGAATACGGGTATTTAGATTATGCACCTATGCCACAGCTCGACCAATTAGACCGTATGCAAAAAGAATATTTACTTCACCTGCCTTGGGATACTTATCCAAAAGATAAAATGATTACGCAAGATAGTGGTTGGGTTATTGCACGAAAAATTACAAAATATAAAAGCAAAAAACTAGGCACATTTACATTGCAACTAACCACACAAACCTTAACATTTACAAACAAAAAACAAACAACCATCATACCGTTGCAAGATATAGCTGGCTATGCTATCGAAGGCGTAAACGGCATTCAACTTTGGTTAAGAGATGGCACCGTTTACCGCATGAAAAACAAAGGCGCTGTAAGTGGTTTAAAATATGTAAACATGATAAGCGCCATAACCAAAACCCCTATGAAATTTTAAACAAATAAAAAAAAAGATGCAACTTATTGCATCTTTTTTCTTTCGTTTTTATTTATTTTGTAAAGCGTTTACGCAATATTTTACCGCAAGTTTAATGTGTTCATACGTTAAACCACCTTGCATGTAAGCAATATACGGCGCTTTAATTGGAGAATCACAAGAAAGTTCAATACTAGCACCTTGCACAAATGTACCCGCTGCCATAATCACATCTGTTGTATACCCTGGCATTGCCCAAGGCTCAGGCACAACAAAACTATCTACTGGTGAAACTTTTTGAATGGTTTGCACAAAAGCAATCAATTCTTCTTTTGTTTTAAATTCAACAGAACGAATAATGTCTTGTGGGTACACATTGGTTGCAGGTGAGGTTTTATACCCTAGTCGTTCCATTGTTTTGCCCATAAGCAAGGCTCCTTTTAACGCACCTGCAACTACATGTGGCGCTAAAAATACCCCTTCAAAAAACATTGTGTAAGAACCTATATAAGAACCCACCTCAACACCTAAAGAAGGCGCAGTAAGACGGAATGCAACTTGTTCTATACATTTTTTTGTTCCAACAATGTACGCACCCGTTGGAGCAATACCACCACCAGGGTTTTTAATTAAAGAGCCAACAGCTACATCCGCACCCACATCAGTTGGTTCTATTTTATCTACAAATTCACCATAGCAATTATCTACCATAACTATGGTTTCAGGCGCAATGTCTTTTACGTTTTGCACCACTTCCTTCACTTGCTCCATAGAAATTGCATTACGCCACGCATACCCCCGTGAACGTTGAATATATACAAGCTTTGGTTGTTTTTCTTTTACAAAACTGCAAATAGCAGGCATATCAAAATTTCCGTCATCTAATAGGTTTATTGCATCAAAGTGCACACCCCATTCTTTTAACGAACCATTATTTTCTCCATGTATAACATCATGCAACGTGTCGTAAGGTTCGCCACTTACACAAACAAACGTATCGTTTGGTCTTAAAAGAGCAAATAGCGTTAAAGAAAGTGCATGTGTGCCACAAGTAATTAAAGGCGAAACCAAAGCATCTTCCGTATGAAAAATGTGCGCAAACACTTCGTTTAATTTTAGTTTACCCACGTCGTCGTAGCCATAGCCTGAAGAACCCGCAAACTGACTTAACGTTACTTTGCAATCTTGAAAAGCTTTTAGCACTTTTTCTTGGTTATATAAGCAAACCTCATCTATTTTATGAAACATAGGCTTGCAATCTTGTTCCGCTTGACGAATTATTTCTTCTGTGTTTTGCATAAAAACTCCTTTACTTTTCCCTGTATTGCTTTTTCATCGGTTCTTGTATACCAACAAACATCTTTCATTCGTTTAAACCATGTAAACTGACGTTTCGCATAATGTCTAGAATTTTGTTTTAATTTTTCCACCATTGCTTCATAGCCAAGTTGTCCTTCTATGTAAGCAACAACTTCCCTATATCCAATAGCTTGCATACTTTGTGCCGATGTAGGCACTTTGTATGTAGTTAACAAGCTGTTTACTTCTTCAACTAACCCTTGGGTTAACATTTTCTCTACACGCTCGTTAATACGTTTATATAAATTTTCTCTATTTTCTTCCAAACCAATTACTAAAGCGTCGTATTGCGCTTGTTTATCTTCCTGTTTTTTAGGTAATGCACCCGAAACATGATACACCTCTAGCGCACGCATAACTCGTTTGTATTGGTTTGGGTGTATAGTAGAAGCAAATTGCGCATCAATGCTTTCTAACATTTCATGTAAATATTCGTTACCTTGTTCTTGCCTTATGGTTTCCAACGTTTTTCGGTACGCTTCGTCTTGTCCTACCCCTGCAAAAGAAAAACCATACAATAAAGCCTCTACATACAAGCCCGTACCCCCTACAACAATGGGTGTTTTGCCACGACTTAAAATATCTTGTATAGCGCTTGTTGCAAACGCAACCCAATCGTTAACTGTAAAAGGTTCGCTTGGTTCCACTATATCTATTCCCCAGTGCGCAACACCTTCCATTTCTTCCGTGGTCACCTTAGCCGTTCCAATGTTGCAATGTTTATAAATTTGCATAGAGTCGGCTGAAATAATTTCACCTTGCACAAGTTTTGCTAAACGAATCGCTAAATCACTTTTACCAATGCCTGTGGGGCCAACAATACAAATCAATTTTTGCATTACACTAACCTCTTAAACCATTTTTCTATATCGTTTTTCGTTAGTTTTACAATAACCGGTCTCCCATGTGGGCATTGCAACACCACATTATCGTTTCCAAGTTTATGTAGCAAAAATTGAATTTCCTCAGTTTCTAAATAATCTCCGGCTTTTACAGAACTTTTGCAAGCTTTTTGCATAATTTTCTCTTTTAAAATTTCAGCCGCAGAAATAGATTTTAAGTTCTTCAAATCAGCAAACAAATCTTTAAAAAATTGTTCCATGCTCATATTACATAAAACAAGCGGTACGGCAACCACGCGAAAAGCGCGCGTGCCAAATTCTTCAATTTCAAAGCCTATTTCTTGCAAAGATGGTAATGAAGAAAGTAAAAAGTCGTACTCTAAAGGGTTGCAATCAAAAGTATATGGTACAAGTAAATATTGTTTTTCTACCGATTTTTTCTGCATACTTTCTAATAAATAATCGTAATTTAAACGTTCATGCGCTGCGTGTTGGTCAATAAAATATAAGCCTTGTTCATTTTCTACTAAAATATACGTTTCAAAAACTCTACCCAATATTTTTAAAGGCGCATCTGCATCTTGAAACAAAGAGCCTTGCACATTTCTTGGTTTGTTGCAATCAAAATGCACCAAGCCATCGTCTTCGTAAGAAGCATACATGCCAGCGTTCATGCTTTCAATCATTTTCGAAGCCGTAGGCACACCACTTGCGGCCACAGAGTCTTCTTGCATTTTTACAACCTGCTGAACAACTTGTGTTGGTGTAAAAAACATTTCTTCATATTTATTTTCTTGGTTTTCATCTAACGGCACAAATGTTTGCGCTTTTTGTTTAACCTTTTCTGTTGCAAAAGGGTTACGAATGACACTATTTGCCATTTGAATCGACATAGGCACATCGGTAAAAGAAGGCGCAGACTGCGTTTGCGCTATGGTTTTATTCACTTTATTTTCTACAATAAACCCGTCTGCCTCAGCAACAGAGTGTTGGTTGCTCGTAATACCTTTGCTTACTGCCTCAAACACATTGATGTAAATAAGAGAATTTTGTTCAAATTTAATTTCCATTTTTCTTGGATGAATATTTACATCAACTGCATCGAAAGGAACTTTTAAATACAAAACGTAAAATGGATATTGTCGCTTCATTAAAAAAGGTTCGTACGCATTTGCTACAGCAGCTGCAATGGTTCCATTGTTGGCATATCTGCCATTTACTACAAGTGTTTGGTATGTTCTATTTGATTTAGAAAAACTAGGCTTACCAATCACCCCATGTAATGCATAGTTCCCAAATGTTTTTTCTATAGAAATGGTTTCTGTTACAGCTTGCTTGCCATACACCGCAAATAAAGCTGAAGCTTCGTCTTTCCCTAAAGATTGATACACCACCCTACCATCAACAATATATTTAAAAGCAATGTTAGGGTTAGCTAAAATAAATCTTTCCATAAAGTCAGTTACGTTAGCTTCTTCGGATTTATCCTTTTTTAAAAATTTTAATCTTGCCGGAACATTAAAAAATAAGTTACGGACTTCAACCGTTGTGCCCTTATTTCCACCAACTTCCGTAAACGAATCAATCAGCCCGTTTTTTAATTCAATTTTTGTTGCCACATCAGCGTCTTCGGTTTTTGTTACCATGGTTACTTCCGCTACAGACGCAATCGATGCCAACGCTTCCCCTCGAAAGCCAAGCGTTTGAATTTCATTTAAATCGTCTACGGTTTTAACCTTGCTAGTTGCATGTGGTAAAAAAGCAAATTTTACATATTCTTGCTCAATACCACACCCGTTATCCGTAACTTGTAAAAACGTTTTTCCACCGTTTTCAATGGTTACTTTAATATCGGTAGCGCCAGCATCAATCGAGTTTTCTACCAATTCTTTCATAATAGAAGCAGGGTTTTCTACAACTTCTCCTGCTGCAATTCGGTTAAAAACTTCAGCGGGCAAAATATGTATTTTTGCCATATTACTCCTCCTTTACCTTGTCTACTAAGTTTTGTAAAGTCCCAAAAGCCACAATTGGCGAAACCGTATTCATATCAAGTTCTTTTAACATATTAATTACTTCCGCAATGTTGGCGTTGGTTGCACTTTTTGCATGCTGTTGTTGTTTTTGTGTTAAATCCACACGTTTATCTGCGGCTTCTTGTAAAGCCAAAATTTCTTTTGCCCTTTGCAATAACTCTTTTGGCAAACCAGCCAATGCCGCAACTTCCAAACCAAAACTACGGTTTGCACTACCACGCGCAATTTTATGTAAAAATACAATAGAATTTTGAAACTCTTTCACCATAACTCTGTAATTTTTCACACCTTCTGCCACACCTTCTAGTTCTGTAAGTTCATGGTAATGTGTAGAAAATAAAGTTTTTGCTTTCATGTGTTTCGAAACAAATTCCATAACCGCCCAAGCAATACTTAAACCATCGTACGTAGACGTACCTCTGCCTACCTCGTCTAATATAAGCAAACTTTTATCAGTTGCGTTGTTTAAAATGTTGGCAACTTCATTCATTTCTACCATAAATGTACTCTGACCAAAGGCTAAATCATCACTTGCACCAATACGCGTAAAAATACGGTCTACCATACAAATTTCAGCTTTTTCAGCAGGAACAAACGACCCAATGTGCGCCATAAGTACAATAACCGCCACCTGACGCATATACGTACTTTTACCACCCATATTCGGCCCCGTAATAATCATGGTACGGTTTTCGTTATCATCTAAAAGCGTATCGTTTGCAACAAACGCATTGTCTTTTAACAATGTTTCTACCACAGGGTGACGCCCATTCACAATTTCCATTTTATGGCCGTTGGTTACTCTAGGTTTTACATAGTTTTGTTTTACCGCCACCATAGCTAACGATAACAGAGCATCAATGGTCGCTAAGCCATGTGCAATTTGTTGAAATTCAGTCATAAACGAAGCCAAACTTTGTTTAATTTCTGTAAACAATTCAGCCTCTAATTTTTTGCAAGATTCTTCACTACCCAAAATTTTTGTTTCCATATCTTTTAATTCTTGGGTAATAAATCTTTCGGAGTTTGTTGTAGTTTGTTTGCGTACATACGTGTAAGGAACTAGGCTTAACTGCGAGTTGGTTACTTCAATGTAATACCCAAAAACTTTGTTAAACCCTACTTTTAAATTTTTAATGCCCGTTTTCTCTTTTTCACGTTGTTCAAACTCACTCATCCAAACTCGACCATACGTACCCGCTTTACGCAATTCGTCAAGTTCGGCGTTATATCCTGTTTTAATAAAGTTAGCATCTTTTTGCATTTCCGTAATATTTGGGTTAATTGCATTTTCTAGCAACATAGTTACATCGGAAACATCTACTAATTGTGCAACGCTTTCTTGCAATAGTTGCGTTGAAACGCTTTGCAATAAGTTTTTAACTTCTGGTACAATTTTTAAAGAATCTAACAACATTAAGCAATCTCTTGGCGTAATGTTTCCATAAGAAATTTTACCCGTCAATCGTTCAATATCATGCACGCCACGTAATTGTTCACATAACGCTTCTTGTAACATCACATTAAACGATAATTCTTCAACAGAGTCTAAACGCTTTTGAATTTTTGCCACGTTTTGTAAAGGTTGCTCAATAAACGAACGAAGTAACCTCCCACCCATACTGGTGTTGGTTTGGTCTAAAACATGTAACAAAGAGCCTTTGCGTTTTTTTGTCGACATACTTTCTGTTAGTTCTAGGTTTTTTCTAGCATTCACATCTAAGTGCATGTATTCGTTATCTTTTACTACACGAATTTTATTGATATTGCTTAACGTACGCTTTTGTGTTTCGTTTAAATATTCTAAAAGCGCACCTACTGCGCAAATACCATCATCTAAATTTTCAGCATCAAAAACAGAAAGTGTTGCCACTTTAAAATGTTTTTCGCATAAAGCCTTTGCACGGCGCAATTCATACGCCCAATCAAAATACTTAGAAAATGCAGGCAATGCTTCAAATTTCACACTATTTAATTGCGCTTGTATATCAAATGCCCCCGAAGAGCAAATAATTTCACTCGGCTTTACACGTAATAGCGCATCATCGAGTAGCGCATACGCTTTTTCTCCGTGAAATTCCACCATTTCTAACAAGCCTGTGGTAATATCTGCCCAGCAAACGCCTACATTGCCATTTTTTACATACACCGAAGCAATGTAGTTATTTTTCTTTTCTTCAAGCACACTACTTTCAACTACCGTTCCGGGTGTTACAATGCGCACAACCTCACGTTCCACAAGCCCAGGTTTATCGCCAGGGTTGGTCACTTGTTCGCAAATAGCTACTTTGTAACCAGCACTTAAAAGCTTGCCTAGGTAGTTGTCTATGGCATGGTACGGAATTCCACACATTGGCGCACGTTCTTCTAAACCGCAATCCTTGCCAGTTAAAGTTAAGTCTAAAAGATTCGAACACACAATCGCGTCATCAAAAAACAATTCATAAAAATCGCCAAGCCTGTAAAACACAATGGCATCTTTATGAAGTTCTTTTGTTTTTAAATAATGTTGCATCATTGGCGAAATAGCCATATTCATCCTCCACAATATCTCCAAATAAAACGGAATTTTTTACTTTCGTTATTTTTACTTTAACAAAATCTCCTACACGCCCTGCGCCTTGCACAGTAACCGCTCTACCATAAACGGTAGATCCCATCAACTTGTTCGCAAGTTTTGGGTGTACGTCTTCAAGTAAAACCTCTTCCACTTCACCTACGTGCTCAAGCGCTAATTTTTCGGAGATTTCTTTTTCTACAGCCAATAAAGTTTGCAAACGCTGTTTTTTTACAGCTAAAGGAATTTGCCCATCCATTTTGTCGGCAACCGTTCCTTTTCTGCGTGAATACATAAACGCAAACACCTGTTGGTATTGCACGCGTTTAACTACATCTAGCGTTAATGCAAAGTCTTCATCGGTCTCTCCCGGAAACCCTACAATTATATCGGTAGAAAAGGTAACACCAGGCACTTTTTCACGCAAAGCATCAATAATCGAAACATAGTGCTCTACCGTGTATTTTCTGTTCATGGCTTCTAAAATTTTGTTGCTTCCACTTTGAATTGGTAAATGTACGCATTTGGCAATATTTTTGCCTTTGCTAATAACATCTACCACTTCCATAGATAAATCTTTCGGGTGGCTTGTCATAAATTTTAAGCGGTACTTATAAGGCAATGCATCTAGCGTTTGTAATAGTTTTGCAAACGTTTCATCTTTGCCATTTCCGTACGAATTTACATTTTGCCCAAGCAAAGTAATTTCTTTGTACCCTTCTTTTAAAAGTTGGCATACTTCTTTTACAATATCTTGCATAGGTCTAGAAATTTCTCTTCCTCGCACATACGGAACAATGCAATAGGTGCAAAAATTGTTGCAACCATACATAATATTTACCCAAGCATTCACACCCGAGGTACGCACCATAGGCATAGCATCACGAGGTGCAATATCTTGTTGCTCCTCAATAGCAAACACACGTTTTTTCTGTGCTATTTTTTGTTCAATAAACTTGCGTAAATCAGCTAAATTATGTGTTCCTAAAACAATATCTACAAACGGGTACTTTTCTTTTAACACACCCGCCATAGCCTCTTGCTGACTCATACACCCGCAAACCACAATCAGCATGTCTTTACGTTTTGCTTTTATTGGCTTTAAAGCACCAATGTTTCCTAAAATTTTTTGTTCTGCACTTTCGCGTATGGCGCACGTGTTAAACACAACAATATCTGCCTTTTGTATATCTTCAGCAAGGGTATACCCCATACTTTCTAAAACACCCGCAATCTTTTCAGATTCATGTACATTCATTTGGCATCCATACGTAGCAATAAAATACGTCATATTAACTCCTAAATTCGCTAGTATATATACTAGAGTAATATATAGTATTATATAAAAAAACTCGAATAAAGTAAATAAATATTTAAAATTTATGTAATAATTTCTAAGCCTGTCGAAAATACTAACAAATAGAAATATTATGTCTAAATTTACATCATTTTTAAAAACATTTATACGCATATCCCTCACCACATTATTTTGTGGTGGCCTTGCTTGTTTAGGCGTTTACGCCATTGTTACAAGTGGCACGAGTTTACAAAAAGAAAATTTAAATTCTTCCACGCGCTTTGCAACCACTGTTTACGCTAGCCAAGGAGAAGTTATTAACACAACCCACGCGTCACAAGAAGTAGATATACATGAAGTTCCACAGCATACACTCACCACCTTTATTTACACAGAAGATAAACGATTTTATTCGCATCATGGCATAGACTATATTCGTATTGTCGGAGCCACTATTGAAAATATAAAAAGAAGAAAACTTGCACAAGGTGGTTCTACCATAAGCCAACAACTTATTAAAAACACACATTTAAGTAACGAAAAAACTCTTACCCGAAAATTAAAAGAAATAAAACTTACCAAACAACTAGAACACGCTTACACAAAAGACGAAATATTAGAAATGTATTTAAACCGCATTTACTTTGGAAATTCTTGTTACGGGTTAGCACAAGCAAGTGAATTTTATTTTAATACAAACTACCAAAACTTAACACTTAATCAAAGCGCAACACTTGCTGGTGTTATTAACGCCCCTGGCGTTTACGACCCTATCGCCCACCCAGAAAACACTTTACTTAAACGTAACAAAATATTAAAAAACCTGCAAAATAACAACATTATTAGTGAAAAAGAGTATGAAAACGAACAAAATAAGCCACTTGGTATACAAGTAAACACATCTGCAAGCGACGACATGTACCTGCGCTATGTACTACAAGAAGCAAAAAATATTTTGCATGTTAACGAAAACATGCTGGCAAACCAGCACTATAAAATACACACCTTTCAAGACCTCTTGCTTCAACAACAACTGCAAAAAACATTACACCAAACGAGAAGCAACCTAACTCCCTCCATTATGGCAGAATCCATTCTTATTAACAACCAAACGCACGGAGTCAGTGCTTACGCTTGTGAAAGTTATCAAAAAAACTTATATAAAAACCGAATGCCAGGCTCTACGTTAAAACCCATTTTAGTATACGCACCAGCATTTGAATTAGGCATAGCATACCCAGCCACCATTATAGAAGACACCGCATATTCTTTAAACGGATATCAGCCACAAAACGCTGATAAAACTTTTCATGGCAACGTAAGCATTCGTAATGCAATTATACACTCTTATAACATACCCGCTGTAAAAATATTAGAACAAGTAGGTATACCCACAGCAAAATCGTATGCAGAAAAAAACAACATTTCTTTCACCGATCAAGACATATACCCATCTCTAGCATTAGGGGCTATGCAATACGGCACCAATTTAGCGACTATTACCAACGCTTATAGCACCTTTGCAAACGAAGGCACATATCATTCTTTACACTTTATAAAAAGCATTACAAACCCTAATGGAAAGGTCATTTACACAGCAAACCCACAATCCCATCAAGTCATATCTAAAGAAACATCTTATTTACTAAGCGATTGTTTAAAAGATGTTGTACAAAAAGGTACTGCAAAAAAACTTCAATCTTTGCATTTACCTATATATGCAAAAACAGGAACAGCAGGCTGTGCAAATAGTTCTAACAATACCGACGCATGGTGCATCGCTTACACCAACAATTATACCGTAGGCACGTGGTTTGGTTCTGCAGAATCTACCGGTATGCCTGCAAGCATTAACGGCGCCACGTACCCAACCGCACACATTGTAAAACTTTTTGCAACTTCAAGCACTTTGCAAAAAGCAACACCTCTTGCAAAACCAAACGGCATTGTTGAAATTTCTTTACATACCCATAGTTTGCAGCAAGGTAAACTCGCACAAAGTAGTGAAAACGTACCAGAACGCTATACTGTAAAAGAAATTTTTTCTAAAAAATATACACCAAAATCGGTAGATGCAACGTACGCCAAACAACCTTCACAAACAACGTTACAAGCTGTACAAGAAACCAAACAAACAAAATTTTCTTTTTTCGGCAACAAAAACACAACATACACACTTCAATTACCAAACAAAGAAACTATTTTTACCGCGCAAGGCAACAACGCTATCATTACATTTCTATACCCTAACCCTAAAACAAAGGAAGTGGTAACCTATACGCTATACCAACAAAAAAGCGATGAAGAAAATTCTTCACCGCAAGTTATATCACAAATTAAAATGTTGTATTAAATTTCTATAAGTTCCAGCGTTTGTAAAGCTTCTTGCATAAGCGCGTCTACATCTAACCTACTTTCCTCACGCAATGTTTTGGCAAGTTTAGGGCGCGTGACAGGCGTTTTTGGCAAAAATACCGTACAGCAATCTTCATATGGCTGAATCGATATGTCAAAAGCGCCAATTTTTTTAGATATTTCAATCGTGTCTACCTTATCAAAAGCAACCAAAGGCTTTAATAAAGGCACATCTTTAATCACTTCCCCAATAACCGTCATGCTTTCAATCGTTTGGCTGGCAACCTGCCCCAAACTCTCACCGGTTACAATCATTTGGTAGCCTTCTTTTTTGCACAAATATTCCGCTATACGCATCATAAATCTACGCATAATTGTAATCATAAAATCTGGGTCACAATGTTCGTGAATAGCTTCTTGAATTTTTGTAAGCGAAACAATATGTACTTTCATTGCGCCGTTATATTTTGCAACTACCTTTGCAAGTTGCAACACTTTTTCTTTTGCTTGTAAAGAAGTGTATGGGTAGCTATGAAAATGTAATGCAGCCAACTTTACACCACGTTTCGCCATCATGTACCCAGCCACAGGGCTATCAATTCCGCCAGAAAGCAATAACAACCCCTTACCAGCAGAGCCTACAGGTAAACCACCTACACAATGGTATACATCAAAAAACACATACGTTTTCCCGTTTTCGCGAATATCAATATTTAAAACAGTTTGTGGTTTGTGTATATCCACTTTCACATTTTTGTTCTTAGCTAAAATAAATCCACCCACATCTCTAGAAACTTCCATCGATGTTAAAGCATACGTTTTATCTGCTCGGTTCGTTTCTACTTTAAACGTACCTTGGCAGTCCTTGCATAAATCAAGCGCCACATTCTTTAACGTTTGTTGGTCGTGTAAAAACTCAATCGCTGGAGAAACAGAATACAACCCTGCAACGTTTTGCAAGCTTGCAATCACCTGTTTTTCTTTGCTTTCTTTGTATCCACGCACTAAGTATCTACCCGAAACACGTTCTATTTTTACATCAAAATCTTTTAAGGCGTGTTGCATGTTTTCTAAAAGCATATCGTCAAACATCCAACGATTTTTACCTTTTAAATGAATTTCCCCATAACGTACTAAAATAACTTTTTCCACGTTTTTACCTCGTTTTTGCCAATTTTTTTTGCAATTTTGCAATTTTTTCTACAACATAAGGTACATCAACCTCATCATATCCATTAAAAGAAATTCTTATATTCCCTTCAATTTCTACTTGATTTTTTCCCATATTTCTTAGCACTCTGTTTTCAATCGTTTTTGAAGAACATGCCGAACCTGTACCCACATATACTTGTTCCGCTTCCAAAGCATGTAATAAAACCTCACCACGCACATGCAAAAGCGAAACACTCAAAATGTATGGGCTATCTTTTTCTATGTTTCCATTAAAACAAACATTACAAATTTGCGCCAAACCCTCGGCCATCGCCTGTTTTAAAGCTTTCACTTTTTGAAAATATTCTTGCTTGTGCGTAAATTTTTCTTCTGTAGCTTTTACAAACCCCATAATAAGCGGAACATTTGTCGTGCCCGAACGCAACCCCATTTCCTGCCCACCACCAAAAATTAGTGGGTGTTTTATATTTTTTATATTTTTCACATACAACGCACCAATACCCTTAGGCCCGTGTATTTTATGCGCTGACATTGTATAAAAATCTACATCTAGTTCATCTATATCTACATCAATTTTCCCAAACGCTTGCACACCATCGCTGTGCAATAGTGCATTGGGTGCTTTTTTTCGTACCAATGCAGAAATTTCACGTAAAGGGTTAATCGCTCCCGTTTCGTTACTTACATGAATCATAGATACTATATCTACATTCTCATCAAGCACACTTTCTAATGCTTGCATATTTACACAACCATTTTCTTGCAAAGGAACCCACACAACGTTTTCACCTTGAAGTTCTAGCTGTTTTGCTGTTTCATATATAGACGCATGCTCCCCACACGAGACAACAATTTTCCCCTGTTTACGTTTTTTTACACACCTAAGCACCATATTATTTGCTTCGGTAGCCGAACCAGTAAAAATAACTGTTCCTTCCGAAGCCCCTAAAAATTTACACAAAGCACCTCTGCATTCTTCTACTTTTTTATGCACGAAAAAAGCAGGGCTATATAACGCCCCGGGATTATAAAACGTATCACAAAAATACGTTTGCATTTCTTTTGCCACAACATCTAAAACCTTTGTGGTACTCGCATTATCTAAAAAGACCATACATACCTCACGTATGTATCATACCACCCTTAGCTTTTCATGTCAACCGGCATGTTTCAGTTCAAAAATATTCATATTTATGCACGTGGCACTAAGTCTAACATATTGTCTAATGAATCAGAATTTAAATACGTATCTGGTATTTTCCCAATTAAAAATCCTTCGCAAATCATTACATCTCCGGTCGTCTCCACCGCAACCGTTTTGTTTGGCAAAACCACATCTACAACCACGCGAATATGCAAATAAATTTTATGTTGCGTTTGGTTAATACCAGAAGCAACAAATTGTGAAAGAAATGTACACCGTATATCTCCATACGGTTGCACTTTTACTTCTACTTTAGGCCCCATGCCCGAAAAAATTGTCATGCCCGAAAAAGAGCCTAACGGAATTTCAATAGGCTCACTCAACCACGCGTTTAACTGTTCGCCTGTTAACCCCGTTACAAATTTAGAAAGCGTATTTATTTTTACCGCATCGGCTTGCATAATCGATATATCTCCGTTTTCATCGGTAACCACATGAATCAAATCGGAATATTCTATAGGTTTTTCCATAGCTCTCGTAACAGCAACGTTCATCGACCTATTTGCTAAAACTTTTATTTTCGATGTTGTATTACGAATAATTACGGGGTTAACAATTGTATAAAAATACAACCATACCAAAAAAAGAAACACGCATAAAAACACAAAAAACAAAAACCATCGTTTTTTGCGCCTTATAGAAACGCCATACACGTAAATATGTTTTTTTTTCACATTACATTGTATGCCAGCATATATATAATTATTTAATTTTTCTTTGTTTTGCTACTCGCAAAAAATGCAACTAAGTAACTTAAGCCAATACTAATAGCAATACCACCTGCGGTAGCCATCAACCCACCAGCCAACGCCCCAAACAAGCCATATATTTTTACCGCTTTTATACTTCCTTGTACAAGCGAATTCCCAAACCCACTAATAGGAACAGTTGCGCCAGCTCCAGCCCATTCCACCAAATAGTTGTATAACCCAAAACTACCCAATACAGCACCAATCATCAAAAATATAACTAAAATTCTACCTGTAGTAATTTTGGTTTTAATTACTAAAACTTGTCCTAATAAACAAATAGCGCCACCCACTAAAAATACTTTACAATACATCCATATACTTGCCCATAACATGCACGCACCTCACTTTGCAACCGAACTATTTTCTATGACAACTAAATGCGCAATTCCAGGAATACTATCACCTTGTTGATTTGTAACCGTACTCATTAAAGCACCCGTAGCCATAAAAATAATTTTTTTAAATTGCTTATTACACAATTTTTTATAAACATACGAACAAAAAACGCTTGCCGAACACCCAGTACCGCTTCCGCCTTGAAAAGTCTTTTGCGAGGCAGAATATATCATATGTCCACAGTCCTCATAATTTTCTTCTAGAATATACCCTTTTTCTCGCATTAAATCTTTTAAAATATCCGAACCAAGTTTTCCTAAGTCACCCGACAAAATTAAATCATAGTCTTTAGGTTCTGTCTTTGTATCCTGAAAAAAGGTATACAACGTATCCATCGCTGCAGGCGCCATAGCCGCACCCATATTTGCGATATCTTTTATACCGTAATCGGTAACTTTTCCAAACGTAACCATGCGCACACACGGCCCTTTGCCCTTGCAAGAGAGAATGCACGAGCCCATGCCGGTTACCGTCCATTGCGAATATGTTTGCCGCTGGTTCCCTAGTTCTAATGGCGTACGGAACTGACGTTCTGCTGTACTAAAATGACTACCCGTAGCGCAAGTAATAATTTCTCCAACACCCGCATCTAGCAAACATGCAGCAATTGCCAAACTTTCACTCATGGTAGAACAAGCCCCATATACACCTAAAAACGGAACGTTTAAACTACGCGCAGAATAATTCATGGTAACCAATTGGTTTAATAAATCTCCACCAATCAATAAATCAATATCTTGTTCCGTAATATGTGCCTTTTCTAACACCAAATCTATACAGCTTTCCATCATTTTTCTTTCTGCTTTTTCAAACGTTTTTTCGCCCATCATATCGTCTTCTGTACAATGTTCAAAATAAGCTTTTAACGGACCATTTTTTTCTTTTTCGCCTACAATGGTAGCGGTAGAAATAATATGAATAGGTTTTTCTAACGCATATGTTTGTTTCCCTAGTCTTTTCGCCATATTGTTCTCCATTATAATAAAGTAATTATCCAGTAAATAACACCTGCAATCATACTAAACGCAACCCCGTTTACAATAACAGGTCCTGCAACAAAAAACATTTTTGCCCCTAAACCAAAAATCAAACCCTCTTTTTTAAATTCTATTGCACAAGACGCAATCGAGTTTGCAAACCCAGTAATAGGCACAATGGTACCAGCACCAGCAAAACGCGCTATATTATCAAAAACACCAAAAGCTGTTAAAAAAATAGCTATGGTTATAATCATCATACTCGACCAAGCTGAAATGGTTACATTATCTGTCATCGGTAAAAAATAGCGTAATATATCTGCGCACATTTGCCCAAATACACAAATACCACCACCAATTAAAAATGCATTAAATAAAGATTTCCCCCAAGAAGCTTTAGGCGAAACCAATTCCACATACTCTATATATTTTTTATTTCTTTCCTGAATGTCCATATTTTTCTCCGTAAAATAATTGTTGCATAAAAAAACATTTTTATTCTTTACATAAAAAAGTTTCTACCACACATACTAAATGCAGGAGGAAAATCTATGAAAAAAACAGTAACAACCGTTTGTTTAGCAATGCTTGCTTGTGGTGTAACAGCATATGCTAAACCTATGCAGTCTTTAGCAACAAAAATGGAAAATAGTGTGAATCACATGGTAACTGCAGCAAGCAAAATGGAAACAATTCCTGCGGAAACCATGCAAAACATTACAAGCACCGCCATGCAAAATTATCAAATGCAAGGTAAAGCTCCAACAATTATTGTGCAAGATACGCAAAACCCTAATCAAAGTGTAACTATTAAAAATATGCAAAATGGAAATAAAAATAGTGAAATTATTGTAAAAAATCAAACAAATTCACCAAATACAACACAAACCACTATCTATCCATCTAACACCATACACACGCAACGCGGCGCAAACTACACTCGCCCGCAACAGCAAACTTCTCAAACCACTACTTACTACGCTCAACCTAAAACAAATTCGCGCGCAGGTTACACTATGCGTACGCAACCAAGCACCACACAAACAACTACCTACACAAATAATGGCGTAAGGTACAACACACAAAACGGTATGTATACCTCAAACGGTAACACATATACATCACAAAACAACACGGCAACACAACCACCTTACACAACCACCACGCCTAGCACAAATCGTTACATCTCATCTTTGCAAAACAACAATATGCGCACAACAGAAAACCAAAACGATATGACAGAACGTAAAGGCATTATTATGATATACAGTTCAAAAATTAAAAATGGCGACATCAATCTTACAAACGAAGACAAACAAATGATTCGCGAATATGTTGGTATTATCGAAGAAACGACTGGTTTTTTCAAACGTAATCAAGGAACTTTAGAAAAGCAAATGCAAAACATGCAAAATACACGCAATGCAAGTTTAGCAAATGCACAACTTTTACGTGCAACGCAAAATATGCAAAACCGTATGCAAAATTTTGATACAGGCATACAAGCCATGGATGGCATTATTCAAGTTGTAGAAAATAGAGCAAATCAAACACAAAACACGCAAAATAGCACCGTAACGCCCAACACAACGGTAACCATGCAAAACAATGCAACAACCCCAAATACAACGGTTGTAACGGTTCCATACGGTTCTACAACAAACATAGCACAGGCACAAAACACAACGCCTCAAATGGAAAAAACAAATCCTAATGCAACACTTGTATATAAGGCACCATCAAACACAAATACGCCAAACATGAACGAACAAGTAATTGTAAAAAATATGCCTTATAGAACAAACAATAATTTAAATGCTATTATGTAAAAATTATTTTGCATTTCAAACAATAATTATTAGAAAAAAATAAAAACGGCACTTATCCGTTTTTATTTTTTCTACCTATTCTTTCATTTCTTGTCGTAATTTTTCAATCACTTTACTTTCAATTCTTGAAACCTGCACTTGTGAAACATGTAAAATATCGGCTATTTCACTCTGTGTTTTACCTCTAAAAAATCTTAAAAGTAAAACTTTTTTCTCGCGCTCACCCAGCGTTTTAATCGCCTGCTTTAACATTAAATGATCCAGCACCACATCTTGATTGTCGTCAGCCGGCAATGTATCTAATACGTTAGGGCACCCATCTTCTCTATCCATCGTAGGTTCAAACAAAGATACACACGCCTTAGAACTATCCATAGCCACAACAATATCTACTGTATCTACACCAAAATGTTGCGCTAATTGCTCAATACTTGGTTCGTCTTCCCCAGATTTTGATTTTTCATCACAAAATTTGTAAATATTCATAGCCAACGTTTTCATAGCACGCGACACTTTAACGGAACCATCATCGCGTAAAAAACGTTTAATTTCGCCAGCTATCATAGGCACCGCATACGTTGAAAATTTTACAGAATATGAAAGATTAAAATTATTGATCGCTTTCATAAACCCAACACAACCTAATTGGTATAAATCATCATATTCACAGCCCCTATTTTTAAATCTTTTTACAATCGATTTTATTAAAGGGTAATTGCTTGTAATCAGCTTATCTTTTGCTTGCTTATCCCCTTGTTGTGCTAGAGAAATAAGGCGTTGCATTTCTGAAGAATCTAAAACTTTAAATTCTTCCATAACCTACTTCCTTATCACCTTTTTCATATGTACAACCAGTCCACCCGTAGGCTTATTTTTCACTTCTAGCGAGTCCATAAAAGACTCCATCACTGTAAAGCCCATACCACTTCTTTCTTCCGAAGGTTTGGTTGTATAAAAAGGTTGTCTAGCTTTTTCAATATCTTCAATGCCGCAACCATTATCCGATACTGTAATAAACACTGTATTTTTCAAAATACCAACATGCAACAAAACCGAACCTTGCTTTCCAGCATAACCATGCACAATAGCGTTTGTAACCGCCTCACTTACAGCTGTTTTAATATCATTTATTTGCGAAATAGAAGGGTCTAATTGCACGCAAAAAGCGGCAACCATACTACGCGCAAACCCTTCATTTTGCGAAAGCGCCATAATATCTAAAGTAAATTCGTTATCAAATTTCATATATATATTCTCCTTTAACCTACAAGTTTTGGTATAATTTGGTATATACCGGTCATACTTAATATCTTATCAATGTGCATAGATGGGTTTTTAATATAAAAAGATATAGGATAATTTTTAAATTTATTATATCTTCCAAGTAAAACACCAATACCCGTGCTGTCCATAAATCCCACCTTAGAAAAATCAAAAATAACCTCTACAAAATGATTATTGGTTAAATCTTGTAATAACGTATCTAAAGACTCACGAACACTTACCGCCGAATGCTCATCTAACTCACCCGAAAGCTCAGCAATTACAGCATTGTTTTTTGTAACATAATGAATTTTCATATTGCTTCTCCTTACACAAACATTGTAGCAAAAAGAGCCTGTGCAAATTTTTATAAAAAGAAAAGAACAACCGCGAAAAACCACGATTTAAAAAGAATTCAACAAACAAAAAACAAAAGTAAAAGGTAAAAAAAGAAGATAATTTTTTTCAAATATTTTATATAATTTATGTTGACAAAAGCATAGGTATAGTGTATATTTTAATAGTCGACGCAGTTCGAACAAGTCGGGGTGTAGCGCAGTTTGGTAGCGCACGTGGTTTGGGTCCATGGGGCCGGGAGTTCGAGTCTCTCCACCCCGACCACACAATTTTATGGGCCTTTAGCTCAGTTGGTTAGAGCAACCGGCTCATAACCGGTCGGTCCGCGGTTCAAGTCCGTGAAGGCCCACCAATAAAAAAAGATATTATATTTTGGCTCGGTAGCTCAGCTGGTTAGAGCGCTAGCCTGTCACGCTAGAGGTCGAGGGTTCGAGCCCCTTCCGAGTCGCCAATAATATCTTTTTTTATAACATTTGCCTTGGTAGCTCAGTCGGTAGAGCAAGGGACTGAAAATCCCTGTGTCGGTGGTTCGATTCCGCCCCAAGGCACCACCTAAATATGCTGGTGTGGCTCAATGGCAGAGCAGCTGACTTGTAATCAGCAGGTTGTTGGTTCGACTCCGACCACCAGCTCCATATTTTACGGAAGAGTTCCAGAGCGGTCAAATGGAACGGACTGTAAATCCGTCGTCTCCGACTTCGGTGGTTCGAATCCACCCTCTTCCACCACCAACCCAACGCAAGTTGGGTTTGTTTTTTTATAAAATTATGATAATTCTTTCATTTTATATATAATTATAATTTAGCATGCTTATTGTATAACAACTACGCTACCTTTAGCTCACAATTGCAAGTTTTGAGCAGCAAAAAAAGACGCACAGCGTCTTTTTCTTTTACATATAAAATCTTCCATAGTTAAAAGCACTTTTCTTTTAAATGTATTTATCTTTCTTGAAAAAATGTTTCATTTTTCATCTCAACATATGCTGGCGTTTCCACTACATCATTTGGCCAAGGAACATAATCTAACGCATCGTCAGGGCTTTGCTTCATTATTTTATCCAAAGGTAATTTAACATACGTTGCTGTGGCTTCGGCCAATATGTCCCCTTGCTCATTTTCAATAAAACCTTTGCCTACAAAAATTCTAGATGTATCTTTTACAACCTTACAAAAAGTTTTAATCTCTTCGTCTAACGGAACAGGCTTTCTATATTTTATGGTCAATTCACCCGTCACCGCCCACAGATTAGGGTCTTTCATTTGCACAGCACGGCCAATAGCTTCGTCTAAAAGCGCCGTAATCATACCACCGTGCATACGCCCAGGGTAACTTTGGTGTTCATTTTTCCCCGTGCATATACCTACTAAAATCTCGCCTTCCGCTTCATAAAACCTACATGCTAAACTTAACGGGTTGTGGTATCCACATACAATACAATCTTTAGAATTGTTTTGTTTTTTTCGTACTTTTAATTGCATATCTCACCTACACAATACCTAAATATTCATCATAGGTAATTTCTTTATCGTAAACCTTTTTGCCATCTAACACAATAATGCGGTTTGCCACGGTTTGTAAAAGTTCGTGGTCGTGCGTAGTAAACAAAATTGGACCTTTAAATTTAATCATACCTTTGTTTAAGGCAGTTATCGATTCAAGGTCTAAGTGGTTGGTTGGTTCGTCCATAATTAGCACATTACCGCTAGTTAACATCATACGTGAAAGCATACAGCGCACACGCTCACCACCGCTAATAACCTTAGCTTTTTTCAAACCTTCTTCGCCTGTGAATAGCATTCTACCCAGCCAACTACGTACAAATGTTTCATCTTTTTCCTTAGAATACTGCGCAAGCCAATCTACCAAAGATAAATCACAATCTTTAAAATATGCCTCATTGTTTTCTGGTAAATAGCCAACGGTTACTGTAGTTCCCCATTTAAACATACCAGAATCAGGTTTCTCTTCACCGGTTAGAACTTTAAACAACATCGTAATATCTATACTTCTATCACATAAAAAAGCAATCTTATCTTCTCTACCAACCACAAACGATACATTTTCAAAATATCCTTTTTTTGTTAATTTATCAACAACTAAAACATCGTTACCAATTTCACGTTCTGGACGAAAATCAATATACGGATATTTTCTTGAAGAAGGCTTAATATCAACAAATGTAAGCTTTTCTAATTCTTTTTTTCTGCTGGTAGCTTGTTTTGATTTCGAAGCATTTGCCGAAAATCTTGCAATAAAGTCTTGCAACTCTTTTGCGCGGGCCTCTGCTTTTTTATTTTGCTCTTTTGCTTGTTTTAACAACAACTGACTACTTTCATACCAAAAATCGTAGTTTCCTACAAATACTTGAATTTGACCATAATCCACATCACAAATATGCGTACAAACCTTATTCAAAAAATAACGGTTGTGCGAAACAACAATCACCGTGTTTTCAAAATCTAATAAAAAGTTTTCAAGCCAGTTTACGGTTTTTACATCTAGGTTGTTGGTCGGTTCGTCCAACACCAAAATATCTGGGTTTTTAAATAACGCTTTGGCTAATAATACCTTTACTTTTTGTTTTGCATCAATATCTTTCATGTAGCAGTAGTGTAAATCAGCAGGTATACCCAAATCTGTTAATAAGGTTTGCGCTTCACCCTCGGCTTCCCAACCACCTAAATCCATGAATTCATTTTCTAATTCCGCAGCACGAAAGCCATCTTCATCAGAAAAATTTTCTTTTGCATAAATGGCATCTTTTTCTTTCATAATTTGAACCAGCCTTTCATGGCCAAGCATAACCGTATCAATAACCGTGTACGCATCGTAGGCGTTTTGGTTCTGCGATAAAACCGATAAACGCTTCCCCTTCTCAATAATAACTTCACCAGAACTAGGCTCAATTTCACCGGTTAAAATTTTTAAAAAAGTAGATTTTCCTGCGCCATTTGCGCCAATAATGCCATAGCAGTTCCCTTTTGAAAATTTAATATTTACGTTATCAAATAAAACGCGTCCGCCAAACTGTAATCTAACATTGTTTACTTGTATCATATCCGTACATCCTTTTTTTAATCTATTTAAGCATAACGGAAAACATAAAAAAAGTCAATCACAACCCTTGCACCTTTGTATAAACTTTTGTAAAAATGTACATACTTGCCATAAGGAGATATGTATGCGTACACAACAAGCAACAGATAAGAAAAAAATAATAACAAAAGGCGTTATTTTATGTATTTTAGGCACTTTACTTGTAGGGTTTTTACCAAGAATTTTCTTACAAAATATGGATTTATATCTAACCAACACCCCACCATTATATCCACCAAGTATTGTGTTTCCTATTGCTTGGAGCATATTATACTTATGCATAGGAATAGCTGTATTTTTAGTTTATTTAAACCATCACGACATTCAACATCACAAAAACTTGTGTTATATTTTTTATGCTACGCAACTCTTTTTAGCTATGTTGTGGCCCATTTTGTTTTACGGTTTACAATCACCTATCAGCGCTTGCGTTTGTTTGTTTTTGTTACTTGTTTTTTCTATTTTAACTATGTACTATTTTTATGGAAACAATATAGCATCCGGCATTTTGTTTACCATTTACAACGTTTGGCTACTTTATGCGCTATATTTAAATTTATCCTTACTTTTTATCAATTAAAAAAAGAGGCTATGGCCTCTTTTTTTAAATGCTCATCTTTGGCATTAATGAAATATTTACAGTTGCAGTATCTGCATTTTCACCTAGTTTCGTCACCATAAACATATTTTCCCACGCAGCAATTTTTTTATTATAAAAATCTTGGTTAAGATTTATAACCGTAACAGAATTTGCAATTTCAACATTTTCAAAATCTACTGTAATATTTGAACAAGTAGCATTTAAAGTAATTGTACATTGTTGCAATGTTAAATTTTTAAACATAATATTTGTGTTATCGGTGTTACAAGTAATGGAACCGTTTATGTAAGCATCTTCACTACCACCTATCAACGTAACGTTGTTTGTTGTTTCAAACGAATCCATAGGTAAAGAAAAAGAAATGCCTGTCATAATATAAATTTCAGTAACACCCTTACCCATAAACTTTTGAACATCCATTTCGTTGTATGCTAATGAAAACGAAAGATATATTGTATTCGAACTGCAAATAACAGTGCCTTCTACATTTTTCACTAAAATTTGCACGCTTACCGAGCCACCGTTTTTACATGGTTCAGTATTAAACTTACCCCAGTCTTGGTCTTTATTAACATTTATAAAATCTGTAATATCTCCATCGTATACAACCTCAAAAGTTACGCCTACATTCTGCACTTCATCTGGCAAATTGTACGCAATTCCATTTAACGTTAAAGTACCCGTTATGTACGGACCATCTCCAGTGTAGTTTGGAGAAAGTAAATACGGGTCACCTTCCATACCCGATCCGCCTAAAATTTCTGCGTCCTCACGCAAATCCAGCACAATTTCATTCGTGTTTTTTACGGTAAACGTAGCAATCGTTTGCGGTTCTTGACCACTAACAACATACTGCATGGTAAATGTAGTATCATTCACTACATCATCACCAATCATAAGTTCGTTGTTAGCAAACTGTATATTACCATCACTCTCATTTACAAGTTGCAAAGTAATGTTGTTACATAATTCCGTAGGAACAACCTTACCGCCCGCATAGCAAACAAAACTTACGCGGTAGGTACCTGCATAAATCTCACGCTCTCCCTCAACTTCACCAATACCATTATCAAGTTGTAACTTAACCATTTCCTCTAATTTAGTAACATTAAAGTTTAGTGTTTTACTTTCAAAAGAACCAACTTTAAATTTAAGGGAAATTGCTTGCGTGTCTTGTAAAGAACTAAACGGACGAATACCAAAACGCATTGTATTAACATCTGTAAAGAAATAAGTTTCATCAACTCCGCTAGCATTGGCAATTAGAATTTGTAAGGTATTTGTATTAATATCTGTTGTAACATCTGCACCTTCTATTTCACCAACCAACGCAATATATTCTTGTAAATTGTAAATGTTAGATGTAGAAATAGGAATGTTTTCGTCTTTATATTCTTCTTTAATATCCACACGCACTAGTTCGTTGCTTCGAATGGTAAAAGGAACAGCTTGTGTTTGAATCCTTTCGCCTTCATAACCCACAACTTTAGCAATAATGTAACAAGACTTGCTAATCGTTGCCTGCGATGCATAATGCGCTATCGTAAGCGAAGACCCATCTATCACGAAAACTTCATCTAAATTTCCATTAGTTTCACTGAAAGATGAAATAATAAATTCTACGGATAAAGCAGAAGAAGTATCTTCATTTCCTGGATAAAAATCTACCAAATCCATTAAAGAAATTGTTGTTCCGTGGTATACATCAAATGCATTTTCTTTCCAAGAAATGGTAGGTTTTTGTTCTTCAACGGTTACCATTAAATAAGCATGTATATCGTTTATAGAAACGTGAATCGTAAACGAGTACCCTTTTGTTGCTGTGCTTAAAATTCTAACGCCCACATCTATAGAGCCTTGTGCGTTTATCTCTTCAAACTGACTGTGCGTATCACCGCTTGCAATAATATCCACCTGTAAATCTGCCACAGTATAGTTCTTTTCTACACCATCTTCCACGTAAGAAGCATATTCCGGTAAAATTTGCACAACATCTTTTAAGTAAATTTCTTCCCCTGGAAGCTTTGTTGTTACATACTCGTTTGCACCAACCCCCTCAATATCGTCAGCGTTAAAAGAAATTTTATCTACATCTTTATGAACAACCACAAATTCTAGGGTATTACTATTTTGTTTATTGTAAAAAGCTTGTACACGAATAACAGCACCAATTTCCGCATTTTCTGCAATGGTTAAAACATTATCTTGTATGCTTGCAGAAACCGCTTCGCCTTGCGCATTAGAATCGTACACAATACGAATATCTGGATCTTCTAATACGGAATTACCATACGTGGTTTGTAAATAAATTCTCTCACCTCTTGCTATTTCTTTTCCAGAAGATTGCACCTGCGATAATACAAGTTGTTTATCATTACAAGCAGCAAATACTGGAATAATAAGCAAAAGACAAAGCACTACAGCCATGGTTTTAAAAACTTTTTTCATAACGCCCCCAATAAAAAAAATAATGGAGCTAATGGGGGGACTCGAACCCCCGACCTGTTGATTACGAATCAACTGCTCTACCGACTGAGCCACATTAGCACAACATATTTTCCTACCTATAAAGTATAGAAAATATGCAAAGGGTTGTCAATAAAAAAACAAGTTATGTTTTTGAATTATTGCGCAACAAATCATTTGTTAATTACATAAACAAACTATTTGTGCTTCTAACGTTATTTTGTGCATAAAACCATAAAATTATAAAATGTTGTTTACGTAAACACACGAAAAAACCTGGAAAAATAAAAAGTGCATGTAGCAAAAACGCAAGTTAACATATTTACATATTTCTTTTATTTACATGCAACCCATTGTTTTGTTTAAGCGCATTTAATGCTTCTGTTAATTTTATTGTTGCCGCATGAATTTCCTCTTTGGTTGGTCTTCCTTCTATAGCTGGCTTAAAATATAACGCCTGACCAACAAACAGTTTGTTGCGTCTAAACATTTTTGCCGGCTTTTCAAAAGCCATAGGCACAATAGGCGCACCTGTTTTTAAAGCAAACATTACCGCGCCATCTTTCACACCGTCAATTTCTTCCGTTCCGTCTGCCCCTTTTGCTCTCGTACCTTCTGGGAAAATCCCTAAAATACGCTTTTTTTGTAATGTATCTAAACAAAACTTCATAGCTTTTCTATCGGCCTTGCCTCTATCTACAGGAAAAGCGCCTAAGCCTTTTAAAATCCATCGGCTTAAAAAACAAGCAAATAATTCTTTTTTTGCTAAAAACCGAATTCGTTTGTTTAAAAAAATCGCCAACAAAATAGGGTCTTTTAACGTGTAATGGTTACACGTGTAAATTACCGGTTTTGTTTTAGGCACATTTTTTTTACCCACAACTTTTATAGGGTAAAATAAACGAAACGGCAACCATAACAGCACATATACAAACCAATAAAACATATTTACCACCTTATAAAATATTGTAAAGCGTTGTTGCACATCTCAATACATACACTTGTTTTAACATATGCAACCACACCAAAATATTATCTAATTGAATTTGCGCAGACAATAGCTGTGGAAAAAGCAATTTGCAAATTAAACCCACCTGTTAAAGCATCTATATCAAGAACTTCACCAATAAAGTATAAATTTTTAATTTTTTTACATTCCATAGTTTGTGGGTTAATTTCTTTTACACTCACACCACCGCTTGTAATAATCGCTCTATCTATAGGCGCCAAGCATTTTATTGTTAAAGGAAAATGCTTTAATACGTGTACAAAACGTATTCTTTGCTGCTTACTCAACTGAGCTACCTTATCTTGCGCACTCCATTGTAACACACTTAATACAAAAGGTACAATGTTTTTCGGCAAATAAAGTTCTAATAACGCCTTGCATTGCTTTGCTTTTAAATTTGCAATATCTTTATCTAATCTTATTTTTAATTGCTCTTCTAAAAGCGCGGGCTTAAAATCTATTTCCGCTTGTAAAGGAAAATTTTCACGGTTTACATAACTAGAAGCCGTTAAAACAATGGGACCAGAAACACCTTTGTCTGTAAAAATCATTTCCCCTATTTCCGACGCAAATAGCGTTTTCTTTTCATTTTTTATTGAAAAAACAACGTTTTTTAAAGTTAAACCCTCAATTTTTGCAAAATTTTCCACAGTCTCCATCGCATTCAACCCGGCAACAAGTGGTGTTGTTTCCAATCCCAATTCTTTCGCCCAAGCAAACCCATCACCTGTGCTACCCGTAGAAGAATAACTCATTCCGCCCGTTGCAACCACAACTTTGTCCGCGGTTATTTTCTCTCCACTATCTAACAAAACGCCTTCAACAGAATTTCCTGTACAAAGTATTTTCTTCACCTTCGTACGCAATCGCATATGTACGTTTTGTTTTACACACATGGCCACTAAAGCTTTTATTACATCGCTCGATTTATCCGAAACTGGGAAAACCCTTCCGCCTCGTTCCACTTTAACATCTAAGCCATATTCTTTTAACAATAAACACATTTGCTTACTAGAAAACTTATCTAAGCTCGATATCATAAATTTGGCATTACGAACAATATTACGCATAAAAGTTTCTTTGTCTGCGGTATTGGTAATATTGCATCTACCCTTTCCTGTTAAAAAAAGTTTTTTACCAAACTTCTCATTTTTTTCCAACAAAAAAACTTCCGCACCATTTTTTGCAAACTGATACGAAGCCAACAAACCGCTCGCGCCACCGCCAACTACTACAACGCGCATTTTTTTATCCTCTCAATAAACATCATCTCTTGCGCATTTAGTTCTTTCACACTTCCTCTAGGCATACCACCCAAAGCAATATCCCCTATGCGTACGCGTTTTAAAAAAGCAACAGGTTTTCCAATAGCATCCATCATATGCCTTACTTCCCTGTTTTTACCTTCTTTTATTTGCACTTCTAAACGACTTTTTCCATTTTCATAAGATAGTAATTTTACTTTTGCCTGACTTGCACGCACACCATTTACAACAACGCCTTTTCGCAATACGGCTAGCTCGCTTTCAACAACTTCACCCTCTACAACTACAATATACACCTTTTCAATTTCACTACTAGGGTGCGTGATTGTATAGGTAACATCTCCATCATTTGTGAGTAATAGCAGTCCTTCTGTATCATAATCAAGCCTACCAACAGGAACGACTACCGAACGATATTTCTCAGGCAATAAATCCATAACGGTTTTTCTTCCCTTTTCATCGCTTCTTGTCGTTACATATCCTTTAGGTTTATACATTTTTAAATAAACAAAAGAACCAAAAGCTTTTATTTGTTTACCTTTGTAACAAACTTTATCTTTTTCTTGAATAACAGAAGCAAGGTCTGTTACAACCTTGCCGTTTACAGTTATTTCCCCATTTTTTATAAACATTTCACACTTTCTTCGCGAACCTAAGCCGCAGGAAGCTAAATATTTGTTAATACGCATGTTACGCTCCTAAAAATTCTGCAACACCTTTTGCAACGTAGCAAAATAAGAATTGCTTTCTACACGTTCCATAGTATATATTTTCGAAGAAAAAATCAAGTTATTTCCTAAATAAATTTCGACTTTCCCCACAACCTGATTTTTTTCAATAGGAGCTTTTAAATTTCTGTCCAATGTAATTTTTACAATCAATAAATTTTTTTCTACCAAAGATAGTGGGTACATAAATGGCTTTTTAGAAACTATATGAACATAGTCCTTTTCCCCATGCACAATAGGCATGCTACCAAAATGGTAATACGGAGGCAAAACTTCCGTCATTGCATACGTTTTGAAAATAGAATCAAACACACAAGAACACACATCAAACATATTATCCACGTTTAAAAAAGCGCCAACTAAGTGCATGCCGTTACGCGTTGCGCTCCCCACAAAACACTTACCAGCTTGTTGCGTGTATCCTATTTTAACGCCATCTGCACCTTCATAGGTTTGTAAAAATTTATTTTTATTTTTTAAAACTTTTTCTTTCGTTGCTTGCCTTTGCCCAGCCATTGTATACATTTCTGTTTTTACAATTTCAGCAAACACATCATTTTTTAAAGCAATACAACTAAGCTTAGCCAAATCTCTTGCTGTAGTATAATGCTCTGCGTCGTCTAACCCATTCGGTGTAACATAATGCGTGTTCAATAGCTGATGTTCCGCACAAAACGAATTACACATATCTATAAAACTTTCAACGCTACCAGCAATTAAAATACTTAAAGCTACCGCTGCATCATTTCCACTTCGAAACATCAATCCGTACAATAAATCTCTGTACGTTAATCTGTCCCCTTTTCGTAAATATATGCTAGAACCCTCAATGCCTACCGCTGCATCAGGAACAGTCACCCAAGCATCTAAATTATCACATTGTTCAACCACTAATAAACATGTTAAAATTTTGGTTGTACTTGCCATTGGCATTTTCTCATCTGCATTTTGCTCAAACAACACTCTGCCTGTTTGTAGTTCCATAACACACGCACCATTTGCCCCAATGCTGGTCTCCTTTGCAAAAGTAAAAAAATTTGGTGCGCTTACAAAAAAAACGCAAAATAAACAGACAAAAAGTAAAAAAACAGTAAAAAACTTTAAATATTTATTCATTTTCTTTATCCTTAAACGAAGCAGCAATACTATGTATAATGCCTGGAAGCTTATCTAAAATCTTTTCAAAAGCACCTCTATCATCATTTCTTATAAGCTTAACATTGCCGTTTGTATAAATTAAAAACCCTATTGGATGCACCGTAACACCACCGCCCGTTCCTGTAGAAAACGGATACCCAGAGCCTTTTACACTTGCTACATTAGATGAATATTCACCACCACCAACTAAATACCCTAGGGTTACTTTAGAAATAGGAATAACTTTTGTTGTCTCATCTAAAATCACAGGCTTTCCAATAACAGTATCCACTTCCATCATATTTCTTAATTTCCCTAAAGTATCATTGACAACTCTTTCAATATTATGTTCTTTTTCCATACTTACTTCTCCTTGTTTTTATCATTGCTTTTATTAAAGCAACAAACACCATACCAACAGAAAATTTTATTTTAACTTCCGTACTAATATTTGCCACTTCTTTTTCAAAATTAGGAACAACCTCTAATATCCCACGAAACCCCTTTTCTTTATGATGTAAATAATTATAAATACATCCATAACCAATCTGTATTCCGCTTGCTGTCATACATGTTTTAAATGCGTCATTTTTAACACCCACCTGCGCGTAAAAATTGAGTTCTTTTGCATGAATAACCTTTAAAATTTCAAGCCCAATATTTTGCGATAGTTTGCTGGTTTTTATTTTAACTCTTTTAATGTCATTATTTTTATTCTCAATTAAAAATTTCCCATTTTCATCTACCTTAGCACGCCCACAGAGTATTTTAAACCATCCTAATTTTATGCAATAAAAACCCCGTATTTCAAAGCAATCAACAAATAGTTGCATCGTAAAAGTAAATGGATATAACACCAAAATACATACCAAAGCAATAGCTATAAAACACCATACATATTGCATACTTTTATTTTGTGTAAAACCCACATTTTTATGTGCTTATTAAAAGAAAAAGTGTAAGCAAGTGCTTACACTTTTCGTATTATTTGCGTTATTTTCGTCATCATATTGTATATAAAATATACAACTTTCCTAATTTTATAGAAACTTATACAAAATCATGGAAAATTATACAAAATCATAGAAAATTATACAAAATCATCGTCATCAAAAGAAAAATCATCTACCATTTCATCATCACTTATTTCTTCCGTTACTTCATTTAAATTGCTTTCTTTTGCGAATTCTTTTTTATTGAATTTCATTTTATTTTGTTTTTTTACCTTTTTGTCTTGTTCTTCCACTATAGGTTCTTCAACGTTTTGCGATACAACAACTGCATCTTCCGCACCTTGGACTTCTTTGCTTACTAGCATATCAACATCTTGTATCTCACTTTCTATGCTAGGCGTTATTTTATCTGTTGGAACTTCAAAATGATTATACAAACTATCATCTTTCTTTTCGCGTATAATTTGTATGCTTTCAAGAACCGACTCGTATGACGGCAAATCTGTAATGCTATTCAAATTAAATCGTTTTAAAAATTCATCTGTTGTGCCAAATAAAACGGGTCTACCAACAGCATCTTTTCTACCAACCACCTCTACTAAATTATGTTCCATTAAAAGGTTAATTGCATAATCGCTCGATACCCCACGAATTTCTTCAATTTCTAACCTTGTAATAGGTTGTTTGTAAGCAATAATGGCAGCGGTTTCTAAAGCCGCTTTAGAAAGTTGCTTTTCTCGAATAGGGTTTAATACTAAAGCCACTTGTTCTGCATAGGCAGAGTTGGTAGAAAATTGCAGTTTGTTATGAAACTCTCTTAAATAAATACCGCAATCGCCCGAGTATTTTTTCTTTAAATTTTCTACAGCTTTCGTAAAGTCTTTTTTTGAAACATCTATTTTTGATAAAATATCAGCAATATCAATTGCTCCGCCCGAAACAAATATAATGGACTCTAAAACATTTTCTAAATTATCCATCGACATTTTCCTCTTTTGCTTGAATTAATATATCTTCAAAATTATGTGTTTGCGTTGCTGAAATTACTTGTCTTTTTAATAATTCCAACACCGCTAAAAACGTATTTATAATTTCGCTTTTAGAATAATCGGCCTCAAATAATTCCGTGAACATAAATTGTTTTTTTAGTAATAAATTGTCTTTTATTTGCGCCATTTTATCTGCCACCGTAAATCTATCTTTTTCAATTTTACGTTCTTTAATTTCTTCTGCCTTTACAGACATTTTATATATAAGTTTTGAAAAGGCCTGAATGAGTCCTTCCATATTCATATCTTTTAAAACATAACGGTAACCTGTTGCCGATGGTTCTGGTTCTTTGTAAAATTTATTTACATCTTCTATGCTTTTTAGCTTTTCCGAAGTTTCTTTAAATAATTTATACTCTTCCACTTGACGAATCAGTTTTGTTTCTTCATCTTCTTCATCTGTTACAATTTCCACAGGTTTTGGCAATAATTTTTTAGATTTTATTTCTAAAAGCGTTGCCGCCATTTCAATAAACGCGCCCGCATTGTCCATATCAACAAGTTCAATGTTTTCTATATACGCTAAATATTGTTCTGTTATTTTAGAAACAAAAATATCTTTAATATCTATTTTTGCTTCTTTAATTAAGTGCAACAATAAATCAAGCGGACCTTCAAACTGTTGCAGTTTAAACTGCAACCCACCCGACAAATCTTCTTCATTTTGCAATTCCATTATTTCGTCACTCATGAAATACATATGCCCCTTAAAACATAATCAAAAAAGTTGGTAAAACTAAGAACAATTCCTGAGTTTATAAAACCTATTACATAATATAGCGCGCCTGTAATTAACAAAACAAGCATTATTATCATACTATATTTTTGCAGAAAACGCATGAACGAATGATGTTCGCCTAAACGACTTGCCAACAATCTATACCCATCTAACGGGTATAAAGGCAATAAATTAAATACGCCAAACGCAATATTAAATTGCGCAAATACTTGTAATAGAATAATAAAGTACAAAAAAGCTACCGATGTTGATGCTGAAACTTCATAAATAACACTAAAAAGTTGCGTAAGAAATAAAAACACAACACCTAATATAAAATTGGTTTTAATGCCAGCAAAAGCAACCCGCGCTTCACTTTTAGAGCCGTTTTTAAAATTTCTTGCATCTACAGGAACAGGTTTCGCCCAACCAAACCCAAAAACTAGCAAAACAATAATGCCTAAAATATCTATATGTTTTAGCGGATTTAATGTTTTTCTACCCATAACCGTAGCCGTTGCGTCACCTTCTTGGAGCGCCACAACCGCATGCGAATATTCATGCACGGTCATGGCAAATATAAGTGCAAGCAAATAAATGAAAATTAAAAAAATGACACTAACATTAGGGGTTGTAAACAGTAAATCTAACATACTTTTCATTATAAAAATATTACCTTTTGTTGTCAAATAAATACGCACAGGGCCTCGCCCTGTGCGCTCTTTTCATTTTCTACTTTTTATGTTTACCATTCATATATAAGTTTTTCTAATATGTGTTTTACATCTATTTTTTCATTATAGTCGCAACTAACAATATCTATTTCTTTTACGACTATACCATTTGCATTTGCAACATATGCCACGCCAACTTTAGCTCCTTGCATAATAGGCGCAGAGACATTTTCAAACAATTCTACTTTTACTTTCATTGCGCTTTCTTCACCTTTTTCTACTGTATCCCATACACTTTCTACAGGCATAGCCGTTACTGAATGGTTCACACCATTTTTTACAGGCACTTGCACTTTTGTGTTTTCATTATCAAGCACAACCACACTTTCATAGTTTGCAAAACCAAAATTAAATAAGTTTGTAGCTAGGTTAAATCTATCTTTTGAAGTTTCGGCGCCCATAACTACGCAAATAAATTGCATATTATTTAAATGCGCTGTACTTACCAAGCAGAAACCTGCGTCATCTGTGTACCCTGTTTTGCCTGAGTCGCAATTTGTATATGTTTTAATTAAACGGTTGGTATTTACCAAATCTGTTTTTCTTCCGCTTTCATGAACAAGCGTATCCATCCAAATTTTAGCATATTCTTTGTATAAAGGCTCATTCATTATTTGTTGGTACATGGTTGCAACATCAACAGCAGAAGAATAATGGTTTTCCACCGGCAAGCCTGTACAATTTGCAAAATGAGTATTTTTTAATTGTAAACGCACGGCGTAATCATTCATTTTTGCAACAAAAACCTCTTCCGAGCCAGCAATTTTTTCAGCTAGCGCAACCATAGCATCGTTGGCGGAAGCTACCACACAAGCTTTAATTAAGTCTTTCACAAAATACTCTTTATTTTTATCTAAAAAAGCCGAAGACCCTTTCACGCTTGTTGCATGCTCAGATACCCGTACTTTATCATCAACTTGTAAAGCCCCATTGTTAATAGCATCGAAAACAAGTTTTAAAGAAAAGATTTTTGTCATGCTTGCAAGACTAAACGCAGTATCTCCTTCATGATTTACTACTATTTTCCCACTTTTTGCATCCATAAGTAAATATGCATGTGTTTTTGTTTGCGTAACAAATTCAGCCGCCTGCGTGTATATGGTGCTAGACGGCACGCACGTTAAACATAAAACAAAAGCAAACATTAGGCATAAACATTTTAACACTTTCATAACCAAATCTCCTTTTGGTTAGTTTGTTACCCCATAATGTTTTTATGCACTTAATAATGAATAAAAATAAAACTTTTACTTAATAGCGGAACAATAAAAGCGTTAATGCAAACAATAGCCAAAGCAAACACAAACGTAAAAATAAAATTTTGCCACGTATTTTGTTCTTGAAAGCTTTTTAAAAAAGGAACTTGTTCTTGTAATTGCACTTTTGCGCGCTTCATTAAAACAACCGCCGCACACACCATAGACACAAAAAACAATATGTTCATAGGTGTTAAAAAAAGTAAAACGCTAAATAAGGATTTTATGCCATAAATTTGAAGAATACTCATGATACTATAAGAAAATAGAAATGCTTGATATCCAATAAAAATATAACTTAAAAACGATGTATAATACGTTATATTAAACAAAAACAAAATAATAAAAACCAGTAACACATCCCAAAGTTTTGTTGCAAATAACGAACCAAACGAAACGTCGCCCACCACAAAATTATATAAATTTTCATCTCCGCTTTTTAAAATGTTGCTATTTGCGCCATATGTTACGCAAACCACAATACCGATGAAAATACCTGCAAGAATACAAATAAAAAACATGATATATCTGCCCACATTATCGTAGAAATGTGATTTTATATAAAAAGAAAAATCTTGCTTCATATTTCAATATATGCAAGATTTTTCAAAAAAATACATTATTCTGCGTATGCAAACATCATGTCGTTTTCAATCATAATTTTGTTAATTAAAAAAGATATAACATTTCTGTTTGTAGGAAAATCCCAAATAAAGTTCATCATACCATCTTTGCTTTCCTGCGCGTTATGCTTGCAGTTATACACAGAAAAATCTATGGTGTAACGAATACTTCTTTCCACACACTGGTTAGAAACAGCGTATTTCGAAGCAACTAAGGGATAAATTTCTTTGGTTAAATTTTTTAGTTTACCACGACTCATAATACCAATTAACACACAATCTTTTAAATATTGAAACCCGCAATGCTTTGGTTGTAAACCCATACAAATTAAATCTTGTACAACCGCTTGTGATAACGAAGCACATGTTTCAGGCTTTGCATGACTACTTAATTGCTTAGCCATTTGTTGTACCATATTTTCAATAACTGTTGCAAGATTTTGATAATTTGCAACAAAGGTGTATAGCGTTTTGCAAGAAGAAAATTCTTCGCCAATAACAATAATGTGTTTCATAAACAACGATTGAATAACGCTTATAAATTTTTCGAGCTCTTTACGCACGAACAGTGAATTATCAATAAGCAACACTTCACAAGAATGTTCTTTTAATTTTGCAAAAAGCTCTTCCACTTTGCAAACATAAGACATACTTACACAATCGTATTGTTTTAATAAAACATTTTGTGTTTCTTGAAATTCACCTTTTTGATTTGTATAAACAATTACCCCAAGTTTCGACATAATTATCCCCCTAACTGCCTTTATAGTAGCATAGATTTTTATGTTTGGCAAACGTTTTTACAAAAATTTTACAAAATTATTCAAAATTATTCAATATTGTTAAAAATGCACAAATGTTAAAAAGACATCCAATCTGCATATAAACCAAACCCTTTCGTTGGGTCGTTTACAAACACATGCGTTACAGCGCCAATAAGAACATTGTTTTGTACAATAGGGCTACCGCTCATACCCTGCACAATGCCACCCGTTAACTCTAACAAAGTTTTATCGGTAATTTTCAAAACCAAACTTCTTTTTTCTGGGGAATTTTGATTCATAGCCTTTATAATTTCTACATCATACGCTTTAGGCGTTGTCCCATCTACTGTGCAATATATTTGCGCCTTCCCTACCTTTACCATACTTTTGTTGCCTAATATCACTTTGGTTAAATGCATAGTTTCTACCATTTCTTTATTTGCTTGACCATACACGCCAAACTCACAGTTTTTGGTAACATTACCTAAAACGGACCCATTTTTTAAAAACAACCCCTTTAATTCGCCAGCTTTTCCTTTTACACCTTTTTGCACACCAATAACATTACATTTGTAAATATTTCCGTTTAAAACCGGCATAACAATGCTTGTATCTATATCTGATATAGCGTGTCCTAAACAAGCAAACTTATATGTTTCGGCATCAATATACGTCATTGTTCCAACACCGGCTGCATTATCTCTAATCCATAAACCAAGTTTATATAAACCCGTAATGCTGTCTTTTGCAGGTGTAACCCTTTTAGAAAATGTTGAACCATTACGTAAAAATGTACAAGTTACACTGTCGCCTTTATATGTTATATCGTTTAAAATAGAAGAAATATCTGTTGCCGAATTTACTTCACTTTTATTTATATGCGTTAAAACATCGCCTTCCTTTATTTCAGCATTTTTAAAGGGCGTAACTTCACCATTATTTGTTGTTACCGAGGAAACGCCAATAACAATAACGCCTTTTGTATTCAGTGTAATACCAATGGGAAATCCACCTAAATATACCATTTTTTGTCCTGCATAAGCTTGTGACATATGCACGCCATAAACAAATGGTGCAAAAGAAAAACACAATACGGAAATAAAAACCAAAAACGCAACAAACAAAGCAGAACAAAAGTTTTTACACATAAAAAAACTCTCCCTAAGGAGTAGTTTCTTTAAATTTATATCATTTTATGCATATTCTTTTTATAATCATCTGCATATTGCAAAAGTTCTTGTGCATGTTCTTTGGCAATAGCCGAATGTTCTAAACCGCCAGAAAGTCGTGCAATTTCGGTAATTTTTTCTTCTTCTTTCAACATTTTTACATTGGTAAACGTTCTGCCTGCTTCTGTAGTTTTTTCAATAAAATAATGTACATTTGCAAAGCTTGCAATTTGCGCCAAATGTGTTACACATAATATTTGCACACCACAACTAGCAATTTGGCACATTTTTTCACCTACAACTTTTGCAATGTTCCCCGAAATACCCGTATCTATTTCATCAAACACCAATGTTTCAATACCATCTAACGAAGCTGTTATTGTTTTTACTGCCAACATAAATCGACTCATTTCACCACCACTCATTGTTTTATGCAATGGTTTTAGGTCTTCCCCCAAGTTTACTGCAACGTAAAACATAACACTGTGTTTGCCTTCGAGTTTATACGTATCTTGTTCTTCAAACTTACATTCAAATTTCGCATGTGGCATACCTAAGTCCGCCAACTGTTTTTCTATACGTTGTTTTAATTCTAAAGAAGCATCTTTACGAATAGAAAAAACTTCAAGTTCTGCCTTTGATAATTGTTGTTCCAATGCATTCTTTTTCTTTTCTAATTTTTCTAAATCGTCCGTTGTTCCATTTAATTTTTCTAGCTCCACACGTAAAAATTGCGCATAGTTTTGCACATCTTGTATGGTTGGCCCATATTTTTTTAACAGTGCTTTTACAGCATCGTATATTCGTTCAATTTCATTTAATTCATTTTCCTCAAAATGCACTGTTTGCGCATAATCTTTTAAATAACTTTCAATATCTTGTAATTCGTATCGCAAAGAATATAATCTTTCTGCCACATCCTCCAGCGCCTTATCCACATTTTTTAGCGCATCTATATTTTGTATTGCACTAGAAATTGTTTGCATGGTAGACGCATCTTGATAAGAAATATCTTGTAACGCAGCCGAAACATGTGTAGCTATTTTTTCAGCATATTGCGCAATATCTCTCTTTTTCAATAATTCTTCCCACTCGTTTTCCGTAATGCATGCATTTTGTATTTCTTTTAATTGAAAAGAATACATATCTAGTTTATACGCTCGTTCTTTTTCATCTATGCCATACGTAGCAAGTTCTTCCATGCACTTTTTCCATTCCATATACACTTGCTGGTATTTTTTCAATGACGCACGCAATTTTTCACCGGCAAAAGCATCTAATATTTTTATGTGGTTTGATGGTTGTAATAACGTTTGATGCTCAAACTGGCCGTGCACATCAATCAATTTCTCGGTGAGCGATTTTAGCATTTGCAACGTAAATGTGTGTCCATTTACTCTGCATTCATTTTTACCATTTTGATAAAACTTTCTGTGAATAATAATAACCCCTTCGTTTTCTAAAGAAAATTGTTCGAATAAAGCATCATGATTCACTTCAAAAACCGCTTCAACTTCTGCATAATCACAATTTTTTGCAATGTAAGATTTATCAGCGCGTGCTCCAATAGCCAAGCCAATAGAATGTAATAACAAAGACTTACCGGCACCTGTTTCGCCCGTAAATACAATAAAACCCGGTTGCGTTTGCAACTCTGCTTTTTGTATTAAAGCTATATTTCGAATGGAAATAGATTGTAACATATTACTCCTCTTGTGCTTTCACTTCAACAAAGGTATCTACATCTTTTTTTAATTCTAATATTTTACCCTCTGCCTTTTTTACTTGTTCGTAACATTCTTTCGTAATTTTAACGGCACGTTCAAATTCTTTCATCGCAACGTCTAAAGAAATATCGGGTTTTTCTAACGTTTTTGAAATCTCTTCTAACGCGCGCATATTTTGTTCTAAAGATTTTTCTTTTTGTTTGGTTTGTTCCATACTATTTATCCTCAACTTTTATAATGTTTGCATCTATTTTCTTATGAGCCGTTTCTATGCGCACTACATCGCCAACATTTGCATTTTCTATGCTTTTCGTAGGTTGCAAAGAAACTTTAGCATATCCTTTTTTTAGTAAACTCATCGGGTTTTGCTTTTCGATGCTTGTTTGTAACACAAGTATTTGCAAACGCAAATTTTCACAAATATATAACAATTTTGTAGAAATGTTTTTCCATATGGCTTGTATAGTTTGTAACCCTTGTGCTTGCTTGTGTTCGCATTGCAATGTAATGGTGTGCATTGTTTGCCCTAATTTTAGTTGTAATCCTTGTACTTTTTGACATAATTTTGTGTAAATATTTTGTAAATGCACGTATAAAGCATTTGCATAATCGGCTTCGTTAAAAACCACCATATCGGCAGCAATAGAAGGCGTACCCGCTCTTGCGTCGGCAACAAAATCGGAAATAGAATAATCCGTTTCGTGACCCACAGCCGATACAATAGGAATGGTGCTTTTATAAATGCATCTTGCTAACATTTCTGTATTAAAAGGGGCAAAATCTTCAAACGAACCGCCACCACGAGCAAGAATAATGCAATCTACCATTTGCTGTTGGTTAAAGTATGTAATACCTTTACAAATCTCTTCAACAGCACCCTCCCCTTGTATTTTCGAAGGGTATATCATAATGGTTATGTGTTTGTTTTTTTCGCGAACAACACGAATAATATCTTTTATAACAGCGCCACCGGTACTAGTTACTACCCCTATACATTTTACGTATTTAGGTATTGACTTTTTGTGTTGCTCGTCAAACAATCCTTCGTCTTGTAGTTTTTGTTTTAATGCTACATATTGCTGGTACAGCTCACCCAAGCCATAAGGCTCTATTTTTTTTGCTAAAAACCCAAGTTTGCCAGATTTTGTGTTGTAGTACAATTTACCATAAACAACCACTTTATCCCCACTTTTAATGGGTGTAGGAATATATTGAAAACAAACACACGAAATGCATGAACTTTCATCTTTTAAATCAAAATACGTTACCGAATGTAAATTTTTAAAATTTGAAACTTCACCAAAAACGTTGATACCTATAAGCATTTCTTCGGCATCAACGATTTGTTTTATATATGTGTTTAATTGTGTAACAGAAATTGTCCAAACTTTATCTGCCATATTTTTTTACAATACTTGCAAGTACTCCGTTAATAAATGAAGCACTTTTTTCGGTAGAATATTTTTTCGCCAAACAAATAGCTTCGTTTACACTTACTGCAACCGGAATATCTTTCCTTTCTTTAATTTCATAAGTAGCAACTAGCAAAATAGCTAAATCAATTTTATATAATCTTTCTAACCCAAACCCTTTGGCTGTTGCTTCTATTTCTTCACAAAGAGAATCAAAGTCTTTAATGATTCCTTCATATACGCTTACTACGTATTCCGATTCACTTTGCACGCGCACGTCTTGCAATGCATGTTCTAGCATATACATATCATTTTCTTTATTTAAACAATAGGCATACATAAGTTTAAAAACTTCTTCTCGCGCCTCTTTTCTTCCCATAATTGATTCCTTTTCTATAATCCTTTGCCCATATCATTTGTTACTTCGGGAGTCTCAACGTAATCATTAACATAAAAAGACGACCCGTCGTTAAACATAGCAGCAAGATCCTGAGATGGATTTTTATTTTCATTTGTTTCCAACTTTCCTGCCTCTTTTTCTATAGGCTGTTTTTTTATTTCTATTGGCTTTTGAAATTGAATTGGCTCAGCTTTTTCTTTTTGCACTTTAACATCTTTTTTGTTAAAACTTGCATCTCCAAATTTTTCAGCTCTAAAATTGGTGCCCTTTTTAGGGTTTATAATTTTAGGCACAGAAAAAGGTGAGTCTTTACCTTTTTTCTTTCCGTCAGCCTTCTTTACCTTTTTGTCATCTTTTTTTACTTCCTTTTTGTCCGCCGTTTTTTGTTGCTCTTTTTGCTGTTGCGCTTCTTCTTCTAGTTTCTTTTTTTCAGCCTCCAAGCGTTCTTTTTCAGACAACTTTCGTTTATATGCTTGGTCTTTTAATCCAGAGGATTTTTCGTTTTTATTTAAATCGCTTTCATTCTCTTCAGCGTCTTTTTTGTTTTTACCCCCTCTAGCCACTTTACCAACGTAATGTTTTACAGCAAAAATAGTAGGTTTTTCTTTACCGTTTTTATCAAATCTAGGCATTTGCCCAACCATTTCATACACAGTTGGTACTCTTTCCCCAAACTCATCATACTCTGGTTCAATATTCATGTATGTGTATAAATCAATCACGTTGCCGTCTGCATCATACACCGGTTTTAACCCTAAATCTTCATAAGCTTGAATTAAAAACTCGTTGCGTTGTTGTTGTGCAAGTTGTTCTTCCTGCCTTTGTTTTTCAAGCAAAGCTTCACGCCTTTTATCGTAAAGAAAATAAATAAAGTATGCTACAAACCCAGCTGATTGCAAACCCAGCATAACCCAAAAAATAATGGCTGCTTGGCTAGCAATGCATATTGCCGTTATAATATAAGCTATTTGCAAAAAAATTAACGTGTATGCATATAGTTTTTGCATTTCATTTTTTTGAAACCCCATTCGCTTTCCCCTTACATTTTTTTAAAAAAACCAAAAACCTTTCTAAAAAGAAAGGTTGTTTGTTTATTATATAACAGCCACGCCTTGGTCTTCGTCTATAAAAACGACACCCAAAACATGTACATTGATATTATCGACCTTAAAATCTGTCATAGATTCAATGCTAGATTTAACGTTTTCTTGCACGCGATACGCAACATCGTTGACACTATAACCAAATAAAACGTTTACATAAACATCTACAACAACGTGGCTTTCGTTAACATATTCTATTTTTAGGCCGTAATGATGATTTTTAGAAAACCATAGTTTAAACTTAGAAAACCCATATGGATTTAATGAAGCAACGCCACTAATTTCTTTTGTAGCCAAACCAATAATCGATTGCAAAACACTACGTTTGTAAGAAACAGAACCGTCTTCACTTGTTAAAATATTTTTTTGTGCCATACACTATACCTCGAATACGTATAAACTTGAAAAGATTATTTATAAAATAATCTCCCTATTTTTTAATAGTATAGCATACCAAGTAGGAAAAAACAAGTAAAAATATTATTGAATTGGCACAACCTTAACACTGGTTGCCTTGCATCCGGTTTCCGTAGTAACTACGCTTAAAATTTGAGCAACTTCTGTACTTGTTAAAGCTTCTTTACCTTTTACAATAACGTTAATACCACTAGAAGCCATTGTAACAACTGCATCTTCATAACCTTTGGCTTTAATTAAGTTTTCAACAATAAGCTCTTTTTCCATATTTGCAACAATTTCCATTTTCTTTTGTGTTGCAGTTTCTTTATGTTCAGCACTAGCGGTAGCACTGTTAATAATTTCATCTAAATATGCAATTTCTAAATTTCTTGTTTCGGTTCTATCTGCTCTGTATGTGACAAAAAAGTTACCAGAAACTACAGCACTAGAAGACGAATTTTCTACCGTGTTTTGTTTAGCCAAAAACACATTTAATCCTCCAGTAATAACTAAGAGCAACACCATGCTAACTAATATAAAAATTTTTTTCTTTTTACTCATATCTTTTTTACCCTCCTTAAAATAAAAAATTTTCATACACCTGTCCCCTCTAATATACTAATATGCGCTTCATCAATATCGAAAATTGCCGAAATGGCCTGCGAAATTGTTAATTTTAGTCGAACATCTTTCGCACCTTCACATACAATCAATATACCTTTAAGCTCCGGGGATTTTTGCTGAATAACATAGTTATGAACACTAGAAGAACTACCCCAAATGGATGAAGAAGTATTCGATTCGTCTTCGTGTGCAGAATCTTCTGTAATAAGCGTAACACCCGATTCAACCACAACAAACACTTTTGCATTTCCAGCACCTTTTATACTTGAAAGCACCTGTTCTAATCTATGTTCTACAAACTCAGAATATGCCTGAACATTTGTTAAATCTTTATATGTTGTTTCACTTGTTTGGCTTGGGTTATTTGAAGTATTTGTTGCACCGGTATTCCAAAACACAACAACCGCCACCAAAACCAGAACAAACACCACAAGTAACACATACTCTTTTTTCTTTAACGAAGAAAACCATTGTTTTATATTCCCCAGTTTATGTTCCTTCATTTCCTACTCCATATACAAAAATATCACTTGTATTTATTTCAAAATATGATTGAATACTTTGTTTTATGTCTTCAATGACTTCTTTATTACAAGCATCTATGTTTTCAATAAATACAAACACTTGCGTAACTTTTAGCGTAAAATTTTCCTGCAAAATATACGAAAACTCAAACTTGCATTTTATAGCATATTTTTGCTCAATACTTTGTTGCATATTATGTAAAGTCGTTTGTATTTCTTCTCGTCTACACTGCTCAATAAAAGAAGAATCAACAGAATAAGAACCATATACATCATCTAACGATAAATCAAACGATGCACTTAACACTTTACACACGGGTGCAACCATAATAAAAAACACGCAAATTCCAAGAAATGTTTTTACCACAGGTTGCATTTTACCTTCCGGCAATAAAAACAAAGCCAAAGTTGACACAATAATACCCGCAATAACACTTAATAACCATTCTGTCATTTACACCACTCCGTTTGCTGTAAAAATTACCATTGCAATACTAAAAATGTACATAATTGCAACGCCAAAAACCAGTGCAAAAAAGTATTTGATACACTTAGAAATTTCTTCAAAAAAATTACATAAATTCCCATCAGAAACAGGCTCTAAAATGCCCGCTAAAAATTTAAATAATAGTTGAAAAAACATCAAAGAAAGCAATGGCACCGCTACAGATTGTAATACAATAAAAATTCCACCTACTCCAACGGCATTTTTTAAAAGTACACTGCTTGCCCGAACAATTTCAAAACCATCAGAAACATATCCACCCAACACAGGCACATAATTTTTAATAGAGTATTTTGCTAACTTCACACTTATTCCGTCCGATGCTGAAACCACAACGCCTTTCATGGTTAATACGCTTAAAAATATAGAACACGTAGTACCAATACCCCATTTTAATAAAGAACTCATAAAGCTTTTTATTTTACCCACTTTAATTTCGCTGGAAAGCGACTGTACAATGCATAAAACAAAAACCATAAATCCTAAAGGTAACAACACCTTTGAAAAAATAGAAGCAACCCCTTGCGAAAGCACATAAGCTAAAGGCTGATACACGCCAGCACTTTTAACAGCGCCTGTTGCAGTTAGCACCGTTAATAGTATTGGAAACAATGCATCCATTTGTTTGTGCATAGAGTCTATGGCTAAAGTTGTTGTTTGTATTGCACTTTTAACAACATACACAACAATAAAAACAACTGCCGTATAAATAGAAAAATAAACAACTTTTTCTAAATCTTTCCTACCAGCCGAAAAATATTTATAAACGCCCAATAATATACCCAACACAACGAACAAAACAATAATAGGTTTTACTGTATCCCACAGGTTTTGCAATATGGCCGAAAAAAATTCAGCCGGCGTTTCGGTTGTTAGCCCGTCACCTTGCAAAAGTCCTAAAACCAAATCTTTAAAAGCAATATTAGGTAGTAACCCTTGTTCTGTTAACGCACCTAGAACTTTCTCATATTCTTCCATATCTAAGCTATTTAATTGTTCGTCTAAAGATTCATACATCTCCTCTTCAGTAGCTGCAAACGCAATAGCACTATAAGAAGCAGTAAAAGGAGTGCTTACTTTTATAAGAAACCACCCCAACAAAACACAAACAAACAACACCCAAACTTTTTTCATAGCAAATCAACAATTAACTGAAACAATTGTTCTAACATAGGTAAAGAAATAAGCAAAATACAAATTTTGCCTGCCCACAATAATTTTACGGCAACACTTTTAAGCCCGGCATCTTCAGCAAAACTTGTTGCAAATTCTGTTAGAAACCCTATCCCGATAATTTTGCACACAGGACGGATAGACCCCTTTACCAAATCGTTTAAAACACCAAAATTTGAAAATGCTGAAATAATAGATTGTAAAGGGTCTAACATAAGCGAAAAAACAATAAACCCGCCAACCAAAGGAATAAAAAAAGCAAATTCAGGTTTATATTGCTTAACAATAATGGTGGAAATAATTGTAACAAGTGCAATGCAAATAATTTTAAAAATCATACTAATACATCGTAAAAATCATTTTCATAGATTCAAACAACGATCCCACCATATCCATCACCATATATAAAACAACAATTAAACCTGCAAGAGTTGTTAAGGTTGCAATTTCATTTTTCCCTGCATGCTGTAAAACCTGACTTACAATAGCAGTAATTAAACCAACCGCTGCAATTTTAAAAATTATTTCTACGCCCATATTCACCTCCACATTACACAACCACAATAGCAGCCATTAACCCAATAAACACCGCTATTTTTATAACTAAAGGATACATAGTTTTCATTAAACGTTCATACTCGTCTAAATAAAGAGAAATTTGACAAATAAATTGTTCAATCTCCTCTATTTGACGCACACAATCCAAACCACCAAAATTTTGAAAAAAACTTGCAATTTCTTTACTTTCTGTGATTTTAATACCGTTTTTCATCATTTCTTTTTCAGTTTTGCGATTTTTAAAAAAATTGTTGAAATCATCTTTTAGCAAATAAATCCATTCACAAGAATTTTTTTTCATACTTACATACTCATCTAAAACATCAACAATAGACAACTTTCTAAAAGAAACTTTTCCTTTAATAAACAAAAGCAACTCTTTTAGTTCTTTAAAAAAACGCCACGGTTTTTTATATCTTTGTGCATACATCCATCCACCTGCCGTAAACGCAGCAAACAACATAATTGCAACCAACAACATATATTTACTCCCCACAATATACGCAACGCAAATTTTCGTCGTATATGGCTCTGTATGTACCAACACCAGATACATCTGTTAAAAAAATATATCTTTGAATAACACCGGAGTTTATTAAAGGTTTTAAAAATTCTTTTTGCAACAATTCTTCCTTAGTATCTGCATGCACACTTGCAATTACCTTAACCCCACTATTGCATGCGTTTATTACAGCCAAACTATCTTCCGCACAAGATAATTCATCGCATAAAATTACATTAGGTCGGGCACTACGCACCCCTTCACGAAAGCCATACGCCTTACTTGCCCCTGAAACAACATCTGTATATTTACCAATATCAAATTGAGGCACTCCATTTACACAGTCCGCTATTTCATAACGTTCATCTACAATTAAAATATTTTGTACGTTATACCTATCCGATAAATTTTTTGCAATTTCTCTTAATATCGTTGTTTTTCCACAACCAGGCTTAGATATTAAAAGTGTATTTAAAACCGATTTGTTGTCCTGTACTATATATTGCAAAGCACAATCAGCGCATCCACGAACCGCATGGGGTAAGCGAATCGTTAAACCAGTAAAATTACGAATTGTTGAAACCTCGTTTTTTTCGTTATAAACAATTTCACCACTTACACCTATTCTAATTCCGCCAATAGATGTAATAAACCCTTGTTTTAATTGGTCGTTGTGAGAATATAACGATTGCCCTGTGGCTACTAAAATAATTCGCTGAATTAACGCTTTATCAGCAACAACAGCACATCTGTTACTATCCAAAATCGCTTGGAAATCTCCATTATAATTGATAATAATAGGCTTTCCATTACGTATTCTTAACTCATAAATTTTAGAAAACAAATATCTGTTTTCCAAATAACCATACAATTGTTCTCCCAACATTTTTTCTAACATTTGTTTCATACTGTAATGTATGTTTTTTTATTTAGGTTCATGCTTTCTTTTTCTTTTCTATTTTGTTATCCATGTGCAAACTTTGTCGTATATTGTAATAATGAAGTTTTTCGCTAAAAATATTCTAAATTTTCACAATAAAAAAAGAGCTTTTTCAAGCTCTTAACATTTTTTTGTATTACACAATTTTTCATGCTATTCCATTTTCACTTTTACGGTTATTTTTGTATTAACCATTTACACGTTCCATGTAAGCACCCGTACGTGTATCAATTCTAATGGTTTCACCTTCATTTACAAACAATGGAACTTGCACAAGTAAACCAGTTTCCATTTTTGCAGGCTTATATGTTGCTTTAGAAGTATCACCCTGCACACCAGGTTCGCACTCTACAATTTTTAAAGCTACAAACAAAGGTGGTTCTACAGAAAACGCATTACCTTTATAGAATTGAATTGTTGCGTTCATGTTTTCAGTAATGTACAACATAGCGTCACCCAACTGCGAACTATTTAAAGGAATTTGTTCGTATGTTTCATTATCCATAAAGTAGTATAAATCACCATCTTTATATAAATACGTCATTTCTTTACGTTCAATGTGTGCTTTAGGGAATTTTTCAACAGGGTTAAATGTACGTTCTAATACTTGGCCTGTTACAATATTTTTTAATTTTGTACGAACAAATGCAGCACCTTTACCTGGTTTTACATGTAAAAATTCTACAACAACATAAATTTTGCCATCCATTTCGAAGGTTACACCTTTTCTAAAATCTCCAGCTGATATCATAAATTTCCCTCCGTTATTTTCATTTCGAAATCAGTATACCATATATTTTTTATAATTTAAACCGTTTCACCAAAGTTTTTATAATTTTTTTATGAAATAGCCTCATATATAGACTTCATAGTCATTGCATCTTCCGCCTGCGTTCCGCGAGATTCGCATATAATAATTGCAGAAATATCTTGTTGCTTTAAAACTTTCGCTAACGGCGCAAACTCGGGGCCGTACTTTGTATCTTCAAACGTCAAATGCTTTAATTCGCCCTTTTCTCCATACTCAATTTTTGAAAAATGAATATGCACCTGTTTTCCACGCGCGCTACCCAAAGCCGATTTTATTTCTTGAAAAATTTCCGCATAATCATATTCCGTTTTTAAAGAACCGCCTTGATATGCATTTATATGTCCAAAATCTAGCGCCGGCATAAAAATTGGGTCTATTTTACACATTTCTATAACTTCACTCACCGTTCCAATTTGACCATGTTTCCCCATGGTTTCAGGGCATAAAATAAAATCTTGTAATCCTTGCGCATAAATTTTATCACGCAATAGTTTCAAGTTTGATAAAACATTTTTCATTGCAACATCTCTTGTTTGCTTGGTTAAGCTTCCTGGGTGAAAAACAAGCCGTTTTGCTTTTAAATATTTCATCTTTTCTAAACTTTGTAAAATGTATTGACACGACTTTTCAACCATTTGCGCATCAGATTGAGCAAAGTTAATAAAATACGGAGCATGTACCGTAATTTCAATATCATAATTTGCAAAAGCTTCACCTAACGCCTGCAATGTTTCATTAGAAATATTTGTTCCACGCGCAAAACTGTATTCATAAGCATTTAAGCCACGCGCATAACACCAAGCCGCAGCTTGCGTACTTTGCTTACAAGTTTCATAAAAGCTATCCGAATTCCCCGAAGGTCCAAATTTAATCATACTCAACTTCCTTTAAAAATTTTACCATAGCTATATACACGTTTTCACGCACATTTTGTAGCAATGCAATCACTTTATTACAATACATTAGAACAATGTGCATTTCTTTATTTTCTAAAAAAAACTCTTTTTGTTTCCCTTGTATAAAGTCTTTATACTCTTTTTCCGTACACACATATTGCGTGTAACTTGCAAATAAAGAATGTATACTTAACATACACCCCTTAGGATTTTTTTCAATGTCTTGTAAGGTATACGCTTGCTCAATAGAAAATTCACCAGATTGCAAACGTATTAAAGCCAACATTGTTGCGTGCGTATGTAAGGCAATAGCTATATCTTCTAACAACGAACGAATGTACGTACCCGCACTGCATTCAATATCCAATAAAAACGTTTGCGAAGCCAAACAACTTACGAAATCTATCGCATATATATGTACGCACCTTTTAGGAATTTCAAAATGCATGTTGCTTTTTGCAAGTGCATAGGCTCTTTTACCTTCAATGTGTACCGCACTATATATTGGTGGCGTTTGCATTTGCGAACCCAGAAACTTAGGCAAAATTTTATCTACATCACTTTGCAACACACAAACATCATCTGTTTCCAAAACTTCTCCGTCTGAGTCCAAAGTTGTTGTTTTTACGCCAAATTTTACAACCACTCTGTACTTTTTGCGTTTTTTTAAATAAAAATCAAAAAGTTTCGTAGCATCTCCTACGGCTACAGGCAACACACCAGAAGCAGCAGGATCAAGCGTACCTAAATGCCCAACCTTTTTTATTCCCAGCAGTTTTCGCACACGCACAACAACATCGGAAGATGTTAAACCAGTAGGCTTTATTACATTTAACACACCCTGCATTATAACACCTCTAAACTTCTAAGAATTTCTTTTTTAATCCATACAGGGTCTTGTGAATATATTCTGCAACCCGAAGCATTTTTTAATCCACCACCACCAAATACACGGGCGCATTTTGAAATATCAATATCCCCCTTAGATCGGTACGAAATTCTATAAAACCCTTCTGGGTCTTCTGACGCAAGCACCATAACTTTAACGCTTGCTAATTGCATACCTATTTGAATAACACCTTTTGCATTTTCTAACAACATATGGCTTTGCTGAAAATCTTCTTGTGTTAATATTAAAATTGCTATCGAGTCGTTTTGTATCAGTTCTAATTTTTGCATAGCAATTTTATTTAACGTAAACTCGTTAAGCGTTACACTTTGAAATAATGGTAATGTTAAAGCAGATATGTCTGTATCTAGAATTTTTAATAATTTACCAGCTTTTTCTAACACACAAGCTTTTGTATTGTTAAACATAAATCCACCCGTATCTGTCAATAAACCCACCAACAAATATTGGGCAGTTTCTTTTGATATATGCACGTTTTTATATGCACATACATCAAACACAATTTCACATGTAGATGAAGCATCTGTTTGCACAATATTAACAGTTTTTGCAAAATTTGGATTATTTGGGTGATGGTCAATTTGTAATGAAATGGCATGCTTAAAAAACGTATACTTAGCTTGCCCCAATCTATCCGCATTATTGCAATCTAGCGCAATAACCGCCTGATATTTCGACATAGTTTTTTTATTTAATCTTTCTAAATTTGGCAAAAACTCCAAATATTTTGGTAATGGAGCACCAAAAAACACATCTACCTTTTTACCCATAGATGTCAATACGTTGTATAATGCCAAACTAGAACAAACAGCATCACCATCTGTTTGTATATGTGAATAAATGGCAATGCTGTTTACTTGTTGTATGGTCTCCCAAAATTTTTGATACACCTTCACTATTTATCGTTTACCTCATCAATTAATTTTATAAGTTTTTCTCCTTTCTCCACCAGTGTATCAAGTTCAAAACGAAGTTCTGGTGTTATACGCATATTAAGCCTACTCGCAATTTCATTACGAATAAATTTTTTCGCTTCGTTTAAAGCTTGCATAACTTCTTGTTGTTTTTGTTTGGAAGCTAAAACCGAAAAATACACTTTAGCAACCGATAAATCCGCACTCACCCGTACGTCTACCACAGTTACTAATTGTTCCGTAAAAATTGGATTTTGTAACTCTTTTTGAATAATTTGGGATATTGTTTGCTGTAACTGAGAAGCTACTCTTTGCGCTCTTATATTTGCCATATAGTTCTCCTTCTAAATTCTCTCCATAACATAAGCTTCAAATATATCGCCAACCATAAATGCAGAGAAATTTTTAAAAGTAACGCCACATTCAAATCCAGCAGCAACTTCTTTTGCTTCATTCTTTTCTCTTTGTAGCGTTGCAATTTCGCCTTCATAAATTACATCTTTACCACGATATATTTTGGCAATAGCACCTCTAGCAATTTTACCGTCTAACACATATGTTCCGGCAATTTGACCAAACTTACTTGCTTTAAACACCATACGTATTTCTGCACGACCCATAAGAACTTCTTTGTATTTTGGTGCTTTCATAGAATCAATTTTCTTGGTAACATAATCAATAACCTCATAAATAATTCGGCTAAATTGAATATCTACCTTATATTTATCTGCCAAAACTTTTGCTTTAAAATCTGGGCGAACATTGAAGCCAATAATAACAGCTTGTGACATTTGTGCAAGCATAACGTCGTTTTCATTTATGGCACCTACACCTGCATGAATTACACTAGCCTTAACTTCTTCATTGCGCAACGTTTCTAATGATTGACGCAACGCTTCCACCGAACCCATAACATCACCTTTAATAATAATGTTATACGATTTTAAATCATTTTCTTTCATGCGGTCGAACATCGATTCCACAGAAACATCGGCAGATTTAATCATTTCTACTTTTTCACGGCCTTTTCGTTCATTTAAAACCTGTTTTGCCATCTTATCATCTACAGCATACAACTCATCGCCAGCTACCGGAACAGAGGCTAAACCTAAAATAGCTACCGCGGTTGAAGGTCCAGCTTCTTTTACATTTTTACCTTTGTCGTTCACCATGGCACGTACCTTACCAGCCGTGGTTCCTGCAACAACGGTATCGCCTACACGTAAAGTACCATTTTGTACCAAAACGGTAGCAACAGGGCCCTTACCTTTATCCAAACGCGCTTCAATAATAGAGCCACTAGCTTTACGTTTAGGGTTTGCTTTCAATTCTTGATAATCTGCCACAAAAATAATCATTTCTAATAGCTTATCAATATTTTCTCCTGTTTTTGCTGAAATAGGAATCATAATGGCATCGCCACCCCATTCTTCAGGAATTACATCATATTCAGTTAGTTGTTGTTTAATACGGTCAATATTTGCTTCTGGTTTATCAATTTTGTTAATAGCAACAATCATAGGAACTTTTGCTTCTTTGATGTGACGAATTGCTTCTACCGTTTGAGGCATTACGCCATCATCTGCTGCAACAACCAAAATTGCCACATCGGTTAATTTTGCACCACGTGCGCGCATAGCTGTAAACGCAGCATGCCCTGGTGTATCAATAAATGTAATTTTTTCGCCTTTTTCGGAAATAGTATAAGCACCTATGTGTTGCGTAATACCACCTGCTTCGCTAGCAATAACATTCGCCTTGCGGATATAATCTAATAACGATGTTTTACCATGGTCAACGTGCCCCATTACAACAACAACTGGCGGACGTTTCACTAAATCTGCAGGGTTATCTGTTTCTGTGTTAAACATATCAATCAATTTTTCTTCGCTTGTTTTCTCTATTTTCTTTTCAAGCGTAACCCCAAATTCAGACGCAATAAGTTCTGCAGAATCAAAATCAATATTACTATTAATGTTTACCATAATACCTAAAATTAAGAATTTTCCCATAATTTCGGTAACTGGTCGTCCTATTTTTTCCGCCAACATTTTCACTGTTAAGTTTTCGGTTGTAATAACCGCATGGTCTATTTTAGGAGCAACAACCACAGCTGTTTGTTCTTTTGCTTTTTTGTTGGCACGATTCTTTTTCGAGCCCATTCTTCCATCTTCATGAATTAAAGAATCATCTTCAATAAAGCCACGGTTTAAAAGTGCCTTTTTGTTCATAGATTTTTTATCTTCATGATGCTCGGTTGTTTTCTTTTTGTTATTTATAAAGTTTTTATTATCTTTCACTACAACAGGTGATTCTACAACCGCAGGTTTTTTCGCCATATTGTTTGCATTTGGTCTTCCAGCAAATGCAGGTTTTTGTCCGTTACTTGCAAACGGTTTTTTACCTGCAAAATTTGTGTTTTGCCTAAATCCAGCACCTGTTGCATTTCCAGAATTTCTCGGTTCAAAAACGCGAGTACGCGTATTTTGCGACAATACATTCCTTTTGTCGGCAGTTACACCATGAGGTGCGTTTGTTGGTATTGCTGTTCTTGTTTTCGGTGTTGCCGGCAACTCTGTTTTTAATTCAATAGGCTTATTTTCGTCTAAAGATTTTAAATACCCTTCCAAATTCTCACGTATTTTGCCAGCCGTTTTTGCCAAATTATAAAAATCATTACTACTTACCAATTCTTGTAGTAATTTTAAATTTGACATTTGATTCGATTTTTCTTTATGCATTTCTTGTTTAATCAATTATTGTACCTCCGCATACAACTTGCTTTGTTTGTTTTCTTGCCAAATGGCATCTGCAAGCGATATATTTGCAATACCTACAGCTTTTACATTTTGTTTGTTTGTTAAAAGAAACATATCTTCCGCCAAAACCTGTAAAGCATACATATTCTGATTTTTTACTTTTTGTTTTAATTTTTCTTGCATTTTTAAAGGCAAAGTCGCTTCTATAAAAACAAGATAAACGTTTTTCGTTTGTAATATAGCATCTACGCCAAAAACGAGTTGCCCCGCTTTGGCGGCAAAATTTACATATGTTCTAATTTTGTTCTGCACTATATTCCCCTTTCAACTTTTCATAAACTTCCATAGGAACATTACATTGAAACGCCCTATGTAACGCCTTTGATTTTACTGCTTTTTCAATGCAAGCAAGCGTAGGGCAAACATATGCTCCACGCCCGGGTTTTTTACCCGTAAAATCCAAACTAATTTCACCATTATTGTTTTTTACAATTCGAATAAGATCTTTTTTTGCATGTTTTTCTCTGCATGCAATACAAGTTCTCTCCGGTTGCTTTTTTTCGTTCATTTAGCCCTCCAAATCGTCTAAATCTACGCTAGTAAATAAATCATCAATATTGGTGGTATCAATATCCACATGTTCGTTAAGTTCCATTTGAGATGCCACAGATTGACTTTTAACGTCTATTTTCCAACCTGTTAAACGAGCCGCCAAGCGAACATTTTGCCCATTTTTACCAATAGCTAAAGATAATTTATCATCAGGAACAACCACGCGTGATGTTTTGGTATCTTCATTTACATACACGCTAACAACGGTCGCTGGAGATAACGCACGAGCAATATATTCTGTTGCATCATCGCTATATTCAATAATATCAATTTTTTCGCCAGCAAGTTCAGCAACAATTTGGTTTATACGCATACCTTTGTTACCAACACATGCACCTACGGGGTCAACATTTTCATCAGCGCAATATACCGCAATTTTTGTACGGTACCCCGCTTCACGAGAGCACCCTTTAATTTCTACCAATCCAGAAGCAATTTCAGGAATTTCTGTTTTAAACAATAATTTCACAAAGTTAGGAACAGCACGAGAAACCAAAGCTTGCACTCCGCGCATGTTGTCACGTAATTTTTTAATAACAACTTTTATTCTGCTATTTACTGTATATTTTTCATTCGGTATTTGGTCGTTTGGCAACATAATACCTTCAATTTGCGTACCTGCAAGTTCCATATATACCGTGCCGTTTTCTACACGACGAACAATAACTGTGGTTAAGGTTTCAAGTTTTTCGTTCATTTCAGCAAAAGCATTATCTCTTTCAGCTTCTCTTAGTTTTTGTGTAACTACTTGTTTGGCTGTACCAGCAGCAATTCTACCGAATTCTTTAGGAGTAATTTCTTCTTGCACTAAATCGCCTACTTTATACGATTTTTTTATTTGTTTTGCTTCTTCTAAAGAAATTTGTGTATCTTCATCTTCTACCGTTTCCACAACAGTTTTATACGCATATACGCGAATTGTGTTTTTTTCCGGATTAAGTTTTACAGCAACTGCTTTACTCTCCCCAAAGTTCTTTTTATAAGCCGCAACCAAAGCCGACTCTAACGCTTCAATAAAAAACTCTTTTTTAATACCTTTTGTTGCTTCTAGTTCATCTAATGCTAGAAAAAAATCTTTATTAACCATGTTTCCTCCTAAAATTCAATATAATTGGTTACTTTTGATATAATTGTTTTTTCAATAACCATTTCTTTGTTATTTACCAAAATAGTAATACTTTCTGGTGTAAACGAAATTAACGTACCTACAAGTAATTTCTTTTTTTGTACCTGTTTATACAAATGCACTTCAACCTGTTTTCCCAGCGCTCTTTGAAAATCTTGTTCCTTTTTAAAAGGTCTGTCTAGCCCTGGAGATGAAACGTTAAGCGTATATGGTTGGTCGTTGGTTGGGTTTAACACATCTAATGGCTCATCAATCGCCATATGCACCTTTTCACAATCGTTTAAGGTTACCCCACCTTCTTTATCAATAAAAACCGTAAGCACGGCACTTGCATGTTTTTTCTCATAACAAACATCTACTAAGTAGCACCCATTTGCTTCTACAATAGGTTGCACAAGTTTTGTTACGCTTTCTTCAATGTGTTCCAAATATATTCTCCTTTATAAAAATGTAAGGTGACCTGCCGGCCACCCTCCACATAACGTATCTAGTTTATTTTAGTATACCATTGTTGTTTATGTTTTTCAAGTGTTTTGGTCGATTATTTCGGCAATTTTTATAAACACTTCAGCAGTTGCCATAGCATCATGCACCGCGCGATGCGCATTTTCTAGCGAAACACCTAATTTGGTAGCCACTGTTTTTAACTTATAGTTTTTTATACCCTTTACATATTTCATTGCTAAAGCTAATGTATCTTGTAATGGATTATCAAATAAATAACCAGCTTGTTTTCCATAAAAATTTAAAAAACCATAGTCAAACGATATGTTATGCGCTACCAGTGTACAACCTCTTGTAAATTTATAAAAATCTTGTAACATCATGCCAAATGTAGGCGCGTTGGTTACATCTGCTTGCGTTATACTTGTAAGTTCTGTTATTTCTTTAGGTATAAGTTCTTCTGGGTCTACAAAAGAAGAAAACGTTTCTACGATTTTTCCATTTGTAATTTTTACAGCGCCAATTTCAATAATTTTTGCATAAGAGAAATCTAGCCCCGTTGTTTCAAAATCGAATACAACAAACGATGCATCTTTTAAGTATGGCGTTACAAAATCTTTTGCTCCATTGCCAAAAACATCAATTTGTTGGGAAGTTTCAATACATTCAGGGTATACATACTGGTATTGTTTCGGACATGGCTTATATACAACTTCTTCTTGTAAATTTTTAGGCAAAATACACAAAGCAATTTGCTTCACGCGGAATGTAAATCCACCATGAAACGTATCTGCTTCTACATTACCCTGCATAACAACTTCCGCACCATTGCTCAGTTTTTCCATTTTAGGTAACGTTGTTTGCGTTGGAAAATATAAACAAGAAATTTCACCTGTAAAATCTTTTACAACCCATTTAAAATAAGGTTTTGAAGGTTTTTCTTTACCATTCTCATCTGTTTTCGCCTTTGTTTCTAATTGCTTAAAAAACTTTATTTCACCGCAAATAACAACACCTTCGCAAGGCTCAAATATATCTTTAATATACATAGCTGGCGCTTGCGGTATTTCCCCTATAAGACTTTGTGCATCAAGCACATGAATTTCTCTTGGGATCGATGCAGGCGCGTCTTCAAAAACAGGAACCTCTTCAACTTCTACTTCTTCAATTTTACGCAAAGTAGTTGTTACGTGAAAAGTATAACAATACCTTAATTGTAAATACTGTTCAAACGCAACAACAAAGTTTCGCGTTTGCGTATATGGTTGCATAAGTTCATCATAAGAAACTTCTAAGAACACTTCATCGCCCCGTTTTTCACTTTTCTCAATGCGAAACGTAGCGCTTAATGCAGGAAAGGTTTGCGCTATATATCCCTTTACTTCGTGAGCTAAAATTTCTTTATCTACATAACTTTTCTTTAAAACAACTTCTATATTCGGCACTTGTTCTGTAGAAATATAAGAACGCAAAACTTCGGTTATTTCGTCCGCAAATCCCGTTGTGTTTAAACCATCGGGATATAACATTTCTACGCTTAAATGACGATTGGCGCGGATAAATTCCGCGCCTTTAACGACTATATTTTTATACTTTTCATAATTTTTAGATTGCAAAATATCTAAAATTTTTTCCAATTCGCTTCCCCTTTATGTAAACGCAAAGTCATGTATATTGATTGTTTCTTATTTATGCGAACGCAAAGTGATAAATATCTAAAAAGATAACTAAGCCTAATAATACAAATAACCCAATTGTGTGAATATATGCTTCAACTTTTCGATTCACCGGTTTTTTAAATATGCCTTCTATTGCCACAAATATCATACGCGCGCCATCAAGTGCTGGTATTGGTAAAATATTAAATAAAGCAAGGTTCATAGATAATAGCGGTAAAAGTAATAAGAAACTTTCTATGCCCATTTTTGAAACTTCTGCTATTTGAGAAACCGCAGTAATGGTTCCACCTAAATCCGCAAGTGCTGTTGTTCCTGTAAAAATACCGCCTAATGCGTCTAAAATTAAGGCACAAATATAGAAGCAAAATGGCCATGCTTTATATAAAGTTTCACCAAAAGAATAGTTCATAGCGGTTGTGGTGTAAACAATGCCAAGCGTATTACCCTTTGATACCGTTATACCACACATTTCTACAAGTTTTTCTTCTGTAATAGGCTCGCCGTTTTTATCATAATAAACATTATCTAATGAATGATGTATATCTTTCACATAGGCGCTAAATGTATCGTAAGAAACAGGATTGCCTTCCGCGTCAAAAATAGCGCCTGTGACAGCAGACGGAGATGCCACAAAACGGAACTCGCCATAATCATCGTACTTCACTTTTTCAAGCACAACTTCTTGTTGTTTTCCATCTACTTCACGCAATACGGTTACTGTAAATTCTGTATTTTTATCTTGAGGCAAAAGACTGGTAAACGTACGATAAATTTCTATACTTTTACCGTTCACGGCAACAATAATATCGCCTTCTTGAAACTGGTTATATTCCCCCGCTACGCCCGTTTCTATATTAGGTGCTGTAATAACAACTTGCGGTACAGCATAACCTGCAACGTTTAAGAAAATAACGGCTGTAAACACACCAAATAAAAAGTTAAAAAATACTCCGGCAAACAAAACAATGAGTCTTTTCCATGGTTTTTGTTCATTAAACGCAAGTTTTTTTACATTTGGTTTATATGTATTTTTTGTATTTTTTTTCGTATTATTTTCATTATTTTGTGAATTTATTTCATTATTTTGCGCATTTTCATCTTTTTCTGCTTCATTTTGCAGAATCTCCGTTGCGTTATCCGCAGAATTTTCTGCTTGTTTTTCTGCTACCATTTCTACTTTTTGCGCACAACGTTCTTCTAAATCTTTTTCACCAGACTCTATAGTAGGGTCTTGTTTTTTTTCTGAAGGAACTTCTTCGTCTTCGCCTTCGAAGGCACAATACCCACCCAATGGGAAAGCACGAACAGAAAATTTTTCACCATTCTTTTTTGTTTTAGAATATATAGCAGGCCCAAACCCAATAGAAAATTCATTGATATCAAATTTTAAAAGTTTACCCGCAATATAATGTCCAAATTCATGAACGGTAATTAAAACTAATAAGACAACAATTGCTAGCAATATGTACCCAATATTTGTAAGCATAAAAACTCCTATACGACTATTATATTATAAATAGAAAACAGATATACACGAAAGTAGTAACAAACATTAAACCATCGACACGATCCATAAATCCGCCATGACCTGGGAAAATTTTGCCAAAATCTTTAATACCCACACGACGCTTTACGATAGATGATAATAAATCACCGAACTGAGCAAGGAATGTTCCAACAACTCCAATAACGGCAAACAAAGCAATGGCTTGACCCAAAGATAAGTTTAGTATGCAACTAGGTAGCCAACCTGCAAAATAGAACATACCGAGCGATGCGCCTGCCGCAACAATACCGCCAAGTGTTCCACCGATAAGCCCTGCCAAACTTTTTTTAGGCGAAATAAGTGGATAAATTTTACGGGTTTTTAAACTTACCCCTAGTAAATAAGCAAATACATCGGAAAACATAGTAACCGCAAATGCCACAATAAGCGCAATGATACCTAAATATATGTCAGCAAAGTGATTGATACCCACCAAAGTGGACAATAGCCAAGTTGGATACACAGCAATGGCAAATGTAATAAAGGTACGATTACCTACTTTTGCTTGTGCTTCTGATTCAGGAAGCTGATTGTTTTCTATTTGTTTATGCAAATTTTGTGCTTGCAATACTTCAAGCAGTATACAAACTAAAAACATTGCTAAACTTGCAAGTGTTTGTATAAGAAAAGTGACCATAATATTTGGAGCAAAATATGAAGCCACCAATGCAACCGCAAATACATAATTTAAAATTCTATACGGGAATTGATTATGCACGTTGGCTGCTTGATGCATTTCGTTAATTGCCCCTAAAATAATAATAAGCGCAAAAACATCGAACACCCAAGGGGTAAGCAACTTACTAGCAACAGCCAAACCAACAACAACCAATATAAAAAAACCTGTAATTGTTCTTTTTAACATACGCGCTCCTTATACATTACCAAAGCGTCGATTACGCTTTTGAAATGTAACAATAGCCTCATCTACATCAGCCGATGTAAAATCTGGCCAAAATTTTTCTGGGAAATACAACTCGCTATACGCTACTTGATACATCATAAAATTACTTAAACGACATTCCCCGCTTGCACGCACAATTAAATCTGGGTCTGGTAACCCTGATGTATATAAGTAAGACGAAATGACGGACTCGGTAATTTTTTGCACGTTATCTGCCCGCATACGTTCAAAAGCCTGCACAAGTTCGTGCCTAGCACCATAACAAAGCCCCATGTTTAAAATTGTTTTAGTGTTTTGTTTTGTTTCATTTACGGCTTTAAAAAACACTTCTCGCACATCGTCTGGCAATAAAGTTAAGTCGCCCATTAAACGCAAGCTACAATTGTTTTCGTTTAACAGTTTAATGCTTTCTTCCGCGAATTCTTTAATAAGTTTAAAAATATAATTCACTTCTTCTTGCGGGCGTTTTAAATTTTCTGTAGAAAGTGCATACAAAGACACTACCGGTATGTTTAATTCACAGCAACGTTTTACCACGCGCTTTAATGCGTTAACACCTTCTCTATGACCAAGCGAACGAGGCAAACCACGTTTTTTTGCCCATCTTCCATTTCCGTCCATAATAAAACCGATATGCTTTGGTAGTTTTGACATATCGATTCCGTTTTTTAGTTTTCTTTTTTTCCAATAAAACATAAGCTTCTCTCTTTATATGTATGATGTTAGATTTGGTTTTATTTATATTTGCAAACGAAACTCACCAACAACTAACCGAACAGACGATGGCCCCTGCTGTTTGACTTGAACCACTAAGAGTGTATCTCGATGTTTTGATTTATCGCTGGTTGCATACTCGACTGTATAGGATATATTTTGCTTTTGTAGTTGTTGCTGTACATAAGAAAGCGTACAACCAATATATTGTTGTAAGCTTTGTTCGTTCATAATTAACTCCTTATAGGTAGCGTTTGTGCAAACTAGCACATTAAATTTGCATAATTTCTTTTTCTTTTTCTTCAATAATGGCGTCGATTTTAGCAGTGGTTTTATCTAAAGATTTTTGTATATCTTTTTCTAAACCAGATAAATCGTCTTCTGTTATGATGCTATCTTTTTTCATGCGTTTTAATTTTTCTAAAGCATCTCGACGCTCGTTACGACAAGCTATTTTTGCATCTTCGCAATATTTTTTTGTTGTTTTCACCAACTCACGTCTACGTTCTTCGGTTAGCGGTGGGAAATTTAAACGAATGATTCGACCATCGTCTGCTGGGTTAATACCAATATCTGATGCAGCAATTTCTTTAACAATAGCTTTTACCAAAGACTGATCCCATGGGGTGATAGCAATTTGACGCGCATCGACAACGGTGATGTTAGACACTTGGTATAAAGGGGTTGGCGTGCCGTAATAATCTACCTTTATTTTATCTAAAATATGCGGGTTTGCTCTACCTGCACGAATGGATTGCAATTCGCTTTCGTAATGCGCAACTGCTTTTTCTAGCCCTTCTTCGTATTCTAATAAAATCATATCTACCTGTTCATTTTGTATGGACATATGTATAAGTTTCTCCTTAAAATAAAATTCTATATCATTATACAAAAATTTTCTATACCTGGCAAATATTTCCTTGTAAAAATAAAAAAACTACCGAAATTTCGGTAGTTTGAAAAAACTTTTACATGCCTTGTGCTTGCTTTTTAACTTCTTCTACAAAGTCATCTTTACGTTTTTCTAGGCCTTCACCCATTTCAAAGCGTACAAAACGACGAACTGTAATTTTTTCACCAATTTTAATGACAGCGTTGTTTACTAATTGTGTAATGGTTAAGGAATCATCTTTTACAAATTGTTGTTCCATTAAAACAACTTCTTTATAATATTTTTTGATTCTGCCTTCTACAATTTTATCAACGACTTTTTCTGGTTTGCCTTCGTTAATAGCTTGTGCACGAGCAATTTCACGTTCTTTTTCAAGAACAGCTGGATTGATTTCATCTATATTTACAACTTCTGGTTTTGCAGCAGCAATATGCATAGCAATATCGTGTACTAATTGCTTAAATGCATCGGATTTTGCAACAAAGTCGGTTTCGCAGTTTACTTCTAAAAGTACACCTACTTTTCCGCCCATGTGAATGTAACTATCTACAACACCTTCTGCAGCAATTCTGCTTGCTTTTTTTGCAGCAGCAGCCATGCCTTTTTCACGTAAATATTCAATGGCTTTTTCCATGTTGCCATCGGTTTGTTCTAATGCTTTTTTGCAATCTAACATACCAACGCCAGTTTTTTCACGTAATTCCATTACGTCTTTTGCTGTAAATGCCATATGATATTTCCTCCTAATTATTCAGCTTTTTCTGTTTCAGTTTCTTTTTTTGTTTTTCTTGCTCTGGTTGTTTTTTTCTTTTCTTCAACAACTTCTTCGGTTTTTTCTTCAACCACTGGAGCTTGTGCAGTTTCTTCCATTGCTTGTTGCATAGAAGTTTGTTCAGCGCTTTCTTCGCTTGCTACTTCTTCAACTTTGCCTTCACGTGCTGCTTCTTCTGCTTTAATACGTGCTAAGCCTTCTTCGCCTTCACGTGCTTCGATAACAGCATCTGCCATGGCGCCTGCAATAAGTTTAACCGCACGGATAGCATCATCGTTACCTGGGATAACGTAATCTACCATGTCTGGATCGCAGTTAGTATCTACCAAACCAACGATTGGAATGTTTAATGCGCGCGCTTCACGTACAGCAATGTATTCTTTACTTGGGTCTACAACAAACATAACGCCTGGTAATGTACGCATATCTTTAATACCACCAAGGTTTTCTTCTAATTTGTCACGTTCTGCTTTTAGTTTTGCAACTTCTTTTTTGGTTAACAAATCGAACTCGCCAGATTTTTCCATTAAATTTAGTTTGTTTAATCGATCGATACGAGATTTAATGGTTTTAAAGTTTGTTAATGTACCACCTAACCAGCGATTACCCATGTAGAACATGCCACATCTTTGTGCTTCTTCGATAACAGCATCTTTTGCTTGTTTTTTTGTGCCTACAAACAAAACAGTTTTACCGCTTTCGACAACACTTTTTACAAACGCGTATGCTTTATCAATTAAATCTACAGTTGTTTCTAGATTTAAAATGTAGATATCGTTACGAGCTGTAAAGATGTATGGTTTCATTTTTGGGTTCCATTTGCGTGTTGGATGACCAAAGTGTACACCTGCTTCTAGCAATTGTTTCATTGATACGACTGACATTTCTTGTTTTCCTCCTTGTTTATTATTCCTCCTTAAAGTTCATTTTATGGCTTAAACCAACGTGTGGCAACAAAGAACCATAATCCCCTTAAGTGTAATGATGCTAGTTTACCATATTTTCTTTTGTTTGTAAACGTTTTTTTAGAAAATTTTCACATTTAAAAAACACGCGCCTGCGTGCTTTTGTTGTTTGTTTTGTTATTCTTGACTTTCTTGACCTTCGCCTTCAGCAACAGCTTCATCGACTAATTTTTCGTATTCAGCAAAAACAGCGTCGATAACTGCTTCGTCTAACTCAATTTCAAAACTATCTTCCCCGTTTTTTGCTTTCGAAACTTTAAATACCAAAGCTTCATCTTCACTCATGCCTTCTAATAGTTCTACAGGTTGTAAAATAGCATAGAAATTACCACGATATGCAATACCTGCAACTTCTATAAAATCTATTTCTTTACCTTCTGCAGAAATAAGTGTAACAATATCATCTTCATCGTTTACCATATGATCAAGTGATTTTGGTAATTTTTGATCTTCTAATGCTTTTTTTTCTTTTGCCATAAACCTTCTCCTTTATATTCACTAATTTTAGTATACACATTTTCGATAAAATTACAAACATTTTGAACACATTTTCCTATTTTTTGGGTTTGTCTAAATATGCTTGCAAAATAATTTGTGCTGCTATTTTATCTACCACCTGCTTACGCTTTTCCCTTCGCACGTTGGCAGATAACAAAACGCGTTCTGCCGAAACTGTTGTTAAACGTTCATCTTGGTATACAATAGGTATTTGCATGTTTTTTTCTTGCAGTTGCGCTTGCAACTCTTGCACAAAATCTTTTACCATTTGTACGCTTTGCCCTTCTTCTCCGTTCATTTTTAAAGGTAAGCCAACCACAACCGTATTTATATTATTTTGCTGGATGATTTGAACAATATGTGCAACATCTACTTTTATATATTTACGCGTATACGTTTCTAAATTTGATGCCAGCATGCCAAGCATATCGCTTTGAGCGATGCCGATACGAACCGTTCCTATATCTAACCCTAGTGCTCTCATACGCTTATAGTACACAATTTAAAAAAGCTTGTCCACTAAAAGACAAGCTTTTTTGTTATTCAACGGCTTCTTTTGTTTTTGCGTTTTTTCTTTTTTTCTCTTGGTATTCTTCTAATTTTTCTTGTGCCATTTTTTTAACTTCTTCCATTTTTTTAACGGCTTGATTGGTACCTTCTTTTACCATATCTCTAGTTTTTTTATTGTTGGCTACAACAACGGCGCCTACCATAAACCCTAGAGCCATAGAAGAAAAAATAATTTTGCAATAATCCATATTTGTTACCTCCATACTCTTAGTGTGGAAGATTTTGCAAATAATATGCATTTTTTATAAAAAAATACTGCATTTTGCAGTATTTTTACTCTTCTTCTTTTAATTTTTTTAAAGCTTTAGATAACTTTTCGGCTAAACTTTCAACACTATCGATGGTAACATCTTCCTCTTCTTGTTCTGTTTCTGCATCATTTTTTAATTTGCGTGCATTAGCGCGAGGTGTAACAACAATACCACTTTTCTTACGGTAATTGGCAACGGCAGCTATAATAGCATCGACAGCAAGCTCAACTCCGTACATTTTATTTTCATCAACGGAACCTAAGACAAGTAAAATATCTCGTTCTTCGTATTTTTCAGCCGTAAACGTGGTTTTTCCTTGAATGAGTGAAGCTGCGACAGACGCTGCGGCAATAGACACCACGCCACCAAATGTTTGGAAGGTTGCTTCTTCAATAATATCGTTTTCAACTTTAATATAAATTTTTGTTAAGTCGCCCGTTTCTTTGTTACGAACTTTACCAACACCACTTGCGCCTTTAATGGTTCCATAATTTGTAGGTTTTTTAAAAATTTCTAACGTTTTTTGTGAATACATATTACTGAACCCCCTTTACTTTATAAATTCTAATTGGCGAAATGGCTCTTAATTTTTTTACACTTACGCGAAGTTGTTCTACAACATAATCTACTTCTGTTGGTGTGATATCTGTTCCAAATGTAAAGCGAATAGACGATTTGGCTAAGTCTTCATCCATACCCATGGCTAATAACACATGTGAAGCCTTTGCCGAACCAGATGCACAAGCAGAACCTGTAGAAACTGCAATTCCTGCCATATCGAGCATCATAAGTAAAGACTCGCCTTCTACACCTTCGAAAGATAAATTCACATTTCCTGGCAAACGGTTGGTTGGATGACCATTTAGAATAACATTACTCATCACTTCGTTTACTTTACGCAAGAAATAACGTTTAACATTTTTTAACGTTTTCACATTTTCTTCTCGTTTGCTAACAGCAAGTTCTGCCGCCTTACCCATACCAACAATGGCTTGTGTATTATATGTGCCTGCGCGTAAACCTTTTTCCTGTTCACCACCTAGCATAAAACTTTGTATTTCAATACCCTTTTTAACATATAATACGCCCACGCCCTTAGGCCCGTTAATTTTGTGTGCGGAAATACTCATGGCACCAATTCCCATATTGGCAACATCGATTTCTAGAGCGCCTATAGCTTGCACAGCATCGGTATGGAAACAAATTTTATGCGCTTTTGCAAGTTCTGCAATGGCACGTAGTGGTTGAATGGTTCCTACTTCATTGTTTGCTGCCATAATACTGATTAAAATAGTTTTGCTTGAAATAGCTTTTACAAGTTCTGCGTAATCGATAACCCCTTCTTGATCTACGGGTATATACGTAACAACAAAACCTTCTTTTTCTAATTGTTTACAAGCTTCTAGAATAGATGGATGCTCGATGGTTGACGTAATAATATGATTTCCTTTATTTTTATTGGCGCGAGCAATGCCAAGGATAGCCCAGTTATTTGATTCTGTGCCACCAGATGTAAAATATATTTCGTTAGGTTTTGCATGAATGGCTTTCGCAACACGCTCTCTTGCTGTTTCTATAAGCCTAGATGCATCGCGACCAAAACTATGTAAACTAGATGCATTTCCGTATGCTTCTTGGTAACTATCTAACATTTCACGATATACTTCGTTGGCTAGCGGAGTGGTGGCACCATGATCTAAATAAATTTTCTTTTGAATTACATTTTTTTCAGCCATGTAATAAAATCTCCTTTTACTTTGTTTCGTTTATAGTAGCACCGTTTATGCAAAATGTCAATATTGTTTTGCAGATTTTAGGCAAAAAAGACACAAAAAACATGTTGTTTTTAAGAAAATTGAGAAAAAATCTGCAAAATACTATAATTATAAGACGTTCCTGTAATTCGAAAAACCTCTACACCGTTTTTAAAAACAACCACACTTGGTACAAAATGTACATGAAAATTTGTAAATGTGTTGGGTTGTTTTTGCAAAATAATTTTATACACTTTACTGTGTGGATATTTTTCTTCGGCTAGCAAAATATCGTTTTCCATTCTTCTACACGCGTCGGAGCGGTCTTTGGCAAAAAACAAGAAAACACTTTCTTTACTATTTTGAATGTTTTTTTCTAACATTTTTTCTAAAATCTCTTGCATAATTCACCTCTTATGCTTAGTATGACCCAAATGAAAAAAAGTAGAGCATACACTCTACTTTTATTTTAAAATTTTAATTAGTTGTTCTTGAGGTGCTTGTATTTCTTTACCTGTTGCCATTTCTTTAACCACAAAGTTTTTTGTAGTTGCTTCGTTTTCGCCATACACAATTAAGTACTTAGCACCAATTTTATTGGCATATTTCAATTCTGCTTTTAAAGAACGTTGCATAAAATCGTATTCTACACGCACACCTTTCTGACGCAAGAAATATACAAATGACATAACTTCTTTTTCATACTCTTTTTGCATACATGCTACATAAACATCGACATGTGTATTTGTGGATAATACAATATTTTCTTTTTCTAATAAACCCAACAAACGCTCGAACCCAATACCTGCACCAACAGAAGGAATACTTTTTCCACCCATGCTTTCAATTAAGCCGTCGTATCGGCCACCACCACAAATGGTGCCCATAGCGCCATTTTCTTTTGCTAAAAATTCAAACACTGTTCGGTTATAATAATCTAGACCGCGAACAATATTTGGATTAACGACATACGGAACACCTGCAAGCGTTAAGTATTCTTGCAATTCTTGAAAGTGTTGTTTGCAATTGTCGCACAAATAATCAATCGTTTTTGGGGCCTGTTGCTTATAGGCTTGGCAAGTTTCATTTTTACAATCTAGAAGCCTTAATGGATTTTTCTCGTAACGTTGTTTGCAATCTTCACACATGTTCGGTAATTTATCTTTATAATATTCGTGAAGCGCTTGTATATAGTTTTGTCGGCAGTGTTTACAGCCAATGCTGTTAATATGTAATTGATAGTTTGAAAAATGCAATGCATCGAAAATTCTTTTGATGCTGGCAATAACTTCAACATCCATTTTTGCAGACGCAGAACCAAATGCTTCGATAGAACATTGATGATGCTCTCTTAACCTACCCGCTTGCGGTCTTTCGTAACGAAAACATGACGTGAACATAAATAATTTTAACGGCAAAACTTCGTTATCTAACCCATTTTCTATAAATGCACGTACAATGCCCGCTGTTCCTTCTGGACGCAAGGTTAAACTACGCCCACCTTTATCGGTAAACGTATACATTTCTTTATTAACAATATCGGTGGTTTCACCTACAGAACGCAAAAACAGTTCTGTATGCTCGAACACGGGTGTACGAATTTCTTGGAAATTGGCGCTAGCTAAAATGTCTCTTTCGACATTTTCTACATATTGCCACTTGCCCACTTCTGCAGGAATAATATCTTTTGTTCCCTTTGGCCTATTATACATAACGCTTTTCTCCTATGTTTTAGAGTATATATTTTTTTAAATCGTATTCATTGAGCATTTCTTTTAAGTGTGCTTGCACATATTCTTTATCGATAACCACATTGACCATTGGATGTTCGCCTGTGGCATTGAAGGAAATATCTTCTAACACAGCTTCCATTAAATTATGCAATCTTCTTGCCCCAATATTTTCACTTGTGGTGTTTTGAAGTTGTGCTATTTGCGCAATGTGTTCTACAGCATCGGCTTCAAATACGATGTGAACGTTATCTACTTCTAAAAGTTTTTCGTACTGCACAAGCAAAGAATTTTCTGTACTGGTTAAAATTTCTTTAAAATCTTGCGCGTTTAAACTTTTTAGTTCGACAACGATTGGAAATCTGCCTTGCAATTCTGGAATTAAATCTTGTACAGATGAAGCACTAAAAGCCCCCGCTGCTATAAACAAAATGTAATCTGTTTTGATAGGACCGTATTTTGTTGTGACAGTACTACCTTCGACAATAGGCAAAATATCTCTTTGTACGCCCTCGCGTGATACATCTGGGCCGTTGCCACCACTTTTTGCTATGATTTTATCTATTTCATCAATAAAAATAATGCCGTCTTGCTCGGCTCTACGCAAGCCTTCTACCTGTACGGTTTCGGTATCGATAAGTTTATCACACGCTTCTTGCATTAAAACTTTACGCGCATCTTCAACGGCAAAACGTTTGCGAATTTTTCTTTTTGGTAAAATTCCGCCAAGCATTTCTCCAATATTAATCTCCATGCCCATGCCTGGCATCATTTGCATTTGCTTTGGTGCTTCGGCTATTTCTATTTCTATGGTGGTAGATTCGTGTTTACCTTCTTTATATTCTTTGTGTAGTTTTTCTTTAATTTGCTCGTCGGTTAAGTCAACATATTCTAGTTTTTTTGCAACAAACAATGCTTGCATTAAAACAGCATCAACTTCTTTTTCAGCACGCGCTTTAACAAGTTCTATTTTTTCTTGTTTTACCAAGCGGATAGATGCTTCGACTAAATCACGTATCATGCTTTCTACGTCGCGACCTACGTACCCTACTTCAGTAAATTTAGTTGCTTCTACTTTTACAAAAGGTGCTTTTACTAATTTTGCAATACGACGTGCAATTTCTGTTTTACCAACGCCTGTTGGCCCTTTCATGATAATGTTTTTAGGAGTAATTTCTTCACGCAATTCTTTTGGCAAAACACTTCTACGGTAACGATTGCGTAATGCAATAGCAACAGCCTTTTTTGCTTCTTGTTGCCCAACAATGTATTTATCTAACTCTTGTACAATTTCTTTTGGCGATTGTTCCATGCTTATACCTCCTCGATGGTTAGGTTGCCATTTGTGAATACGCAAATATCGCCTGCAATGCGCATAGCTTTTTCTGCAATTTCACGCGCAGATAATTGCGTGTTGCTGCTTAATGCTCTGGCTGCGGCTAATGCATAATTGCCACCAGACCCAATAGCACAAATGCCATCTTCTGGTTCTATAACATCACCATTACCAGAAATGATAAGTAGTGTGGTTTTATCGGCAGCAAGCATCATGGCGTTTAATTCTCTTAGCATTTTATCTCCACGCCATTGTTGCGCTAATTGTACAGCTGCACGTGTTAAGTTACCACTATATTTTTCTAACATTTTTTCAAATTTTTCGCTTAATGTAAACGCATCGGCTGTAGAACCTGCAAAACCTATAACGACTTGATCGTGGTATATGCGACGCACTTTGCGCGCATTACTTTTAAATATAACAGATTCACCCATAGTGACTTGACCATCACCTGCTAAAACCGTTGTTCCATTTTTACTAACAGCTAATATGGTTGTTCCTTTTAAAGCCATGTTTGCTCTTCCCTCCATTGTTGCATGGCGCGTATAGCACGCTCTGCATATTGTAATTTTCGTTCATTTTTATTCTTTTGCGCATTTTCTAACGCAGGTAATATTCCAAAGTTTGCATTCATTGGCTGAAAATTTTCCTGCGAAGCCTTTGTTAAATAGGAAATTAACGCGCCGGTTATAGTATACTCGCTGATAGGCTTCCATGGCAAGTTTTTTTTATGCGCAACCATTCCAAGAGCTGCTATTAAACCGCTCATGGTACTTTCCATGTATCCTTCAACGCCTGAAAGTTGGCCCGCGATAAAAATCGACGGATTCTTTTTTAAACTAAAATCATTTTGCAATACTTTAGGTGCACAAATAAATGTGTTGCGATGCATCACTCCATATTTCACAAACTCTGCCTGTTTAAGTGCTGGAATAAGTGAAAAAACACGTTTTTGTTCTGGAAACGTTAAGTTGGTTTGACATCCAACTAAATTATAACAGCCACCTGTGGCATGTTCTTTACGAAGTTGCAACACGGCATAAGGACGTTTATTTGTTTTAGGATCGATTAAACCCACGGGGCGCATAGGCCCAAAGCGCAAAGACTCTGTACCTCGGTCGGCCATAATTTCTATAGGCATACACCCTTCAAACACATCGGCTGTTTCAAATGCATGAAGTTGTACTCGTTGCGCGTGTGTTAGTTCTTGTACAAAGTTTTCGTACTCTTCTTTAGTGAGTGGACAATTGATATAATCACTTTCGCCCTTTTGATAGCGGTCGGTTGTGAAGTAATGCGCAGGTAGTAAACTTTCTTCTGTAACAATAGGCGCAGATGCATCGTAAAAAGAAAGTGGCGTTTCACCTAAATACGCATGCAAAGTTTGTGCAAGCACGTTTGAAGTTAGTGGCCCTGTGGCTATAATAACATCACCGTTTGGAATTTCTGCAATTTCTTTGTTAAAAAAGTGAATTTTAGGGTTATTTTTAATAATTTTATCCATTTTTTGCGTAAAAAGTTCTCTATCTACTGCCAAGGCAGAACCCGCAGGAACAGCGCATGCTTGTGCTGTTTTAAGCACTATGCTATCTAATATTTCAAGTTCTTTTTTTAATACACCTGAAGCCGTAGACAATAAATTGCTTTTTAAAGAATTACTACAAACAATTTCGCAAAGCGTATCGGCGTGATGCGCTGGCGATTTTTTTGTTGGTTTCATATCGTATAAATACACATTGTAACCTGCTTTGGCTAATTGGTAAGCCGCCTCGCAACCTGCCAAGCCCCCGCCAACAACTGTAACCACAGATGAATTATTCTGCACTTTGTTCACTTCCTTCATTCTCTTCTTTTGCTTGTAATTTTTCTGTAATGGAAATATGACAATGCGGACATGTATAAACTTTTGTATTTTTATAGTATTTTACATACATTTCTCCGCCACACGTTTCACATTTTCGGTTGGCTGGAATTTCCCAAGACGTATAATCGCACTTAGGAAAATTAGCACAGCCATAAAAGACTTTCCCTGTTTTTGTAAATTTTTTCACAATATCGCCACCGCATTTTGGGCATGTAGCAACTTTTTCTATAATTTGTTTTGTGTTTTTACATTTTGGGTAATTTGGACAAGCTAAGAACTTGCCAAATTTACCATGTTTAATCACCATTCTTGCACCGCATTTTTCACAAATTTCATCCGATGGTTCATCAGGAATTTTGTCGGTGTAACTATCTCCTTGCGCGACTTTTAGCTCTTTTTCGAAGCCTTTATAAAAATCGCCAACCACGTTTTGCCAAACTTTACCGCCATATTCAATATCGTCTAGCTTATCTTCCATGTCTGCCGTAAAGCCAACGTCCATAATATTTTCAAAATATTTCATAAGCATATCTACCACTTTTCTGCCAAGTTCTGTAGAAATAATTTGCTTACCTTTTTTCTCAGCATAATGACGGTTATATAGCACGTTGACCGTTTGCGTGTAGGTTGCAGGACGACCAATGCCTTTCTCTTCCATCATTTTAACAAGCGTTGCTTCGGTAAACCTTGCTGGTGGTTTTGTGAATTTTTGTTCAGGCTTTAATTCTTTCAGCGTAAGCTCTTCATTTTCCTGCAAGTTTGGTAATTTTGCTATGTTTTCTTCATCTTCTTCGGTTGTGTTATTATATAATTTTGTATAACCATCGAATATTGGTGTACGGCCCGTAGTTTTAAATTTATGACCGCTATTTTCAATATCTACTGACAAAGAATTGTAGGTAGCATCTGCCATTTGGCTTGCTAAAAAACGATCGTATATAAGCTTATATAGTTTGTAATAGTTTTTACCAACTTTATCTTTTAAACTTTCTGGCGTGCGTTCTAGGTAAATAGGACGAATAGCCTCGTGCGCGTCTTGAGCATCTTTTTTGCTTTTATATACGTTTGGTTTTGATGGAACGTAATCTTTTCCGTATTTTTCGGTAATATAGGCTCTTGCCTTTTCTTGTGCTTGTGGAGAAACTCGAACGGAGTCGGTACGGATATAGGTTACAAGTGGAACTTTACCTTCGCCCGCCACGTCTACACCTTCGTACAATGTTTGCGCGGTTGAAGTGGTTGTTTTTAAATCCATGCCTAATTTATTGAGCGCTTCTTGTTGCATGGTTGGTGTAGTAAACGGTGCAGATGGATGTGATTTGGTAACCGTACGTTTTACTGTTTTAACCACAAATTTGCCATTCTTTACGTCGGTTACAATGGCGTCCATTTGTTCTTTGGTGGATATTTTTTTATCTTTCGGTATGTATAAACTAGCTTTGATTGGTTCTTCGTTTGCATTGTTTTGCGAAAGCAAAGTACATGTAAGTGTATAGTATTCTTCTGGCTTAAAGTTTTCAATTTCGCGGTCACGGTCTACCAAAAGCCTTAGCGTAACAGACTGTACACGACCCGCGCTTAAATTGTTTTGAATTTTTTTACATAGGATTGGTGAAAGTTTATACCCCACCAAACGATCGAGCACGCGACGTGCTTGTTGCGCATCGACCAAATTATGGTCGATTGGACGCGGGTGCGCCAAACCTTCTTTTACAGCATTTTCTTCAATGGCGTTAAAGGTAATTCGAATGGGTTTGGTATCGTCTAAATGTAACAACTGTGCAACGTGCCATGCAATGGCTTCACCTTCTCTATCTGGGTCGGTTGCGAGATAAATTTCTTCAGCTTTACTTGCTTCTGCTTTTAAGCCATCGACAACTTTCTTTTTATCTGCCATGGGCTCGTATTGTGGTTCGAAATTATTAAGTACATTAACACCTAATTTTTTTACAGGCAAATCTCGAACATGCCCCATGGTTGGCATGACCTTAAACCCTTTACCTAAATATTTTGCGACACTTTCTTTTTTACTTGGCGATTCTATTAAAACTAATTTCATATTCTCTCCATTATACACTATAAAAATTGGCAGGCAATTTCCTTATTATTCCACGAATTTCCATAGATGTCAACAAGGAATTAAGCTCGCACGTATCCATATTTGTTCTTTCTTGTAGAACATCGAACTCTGTTTCCCCTTCTTCTAGTATTGCATAAACTTTTTGTTCGTTCTCTGTAAGCATAGGCATTTGCTCGTTTGTTGATACAACTTCTACATGCAAACGCGCACAAATATCTTCAACGCTTGTGGTAAACGCATCGGGTACTTCTGTAAGCAACCGGTTGCTTCCACGACCCTGCTTATTGGTTAAAAGCGATGGTAAAACGAATAATTCTTTACCTTGGTTGATAGTGTGTTGCGCGGTGTTGAGTGCACCACTTTTTTCTCCGGCTTCTACAATAAGCACACCTTCGCTAAGCGCAGAAATGATGCGGTTTCTTTCTAAAAACTGGTAAGGTTGCGGTTGCGTATGCATTGGATTTTCACTTAAAAGCAACCCATTTTCTTCTATTTTTCTTGCAAGCATGGTGTTTTGTTCTGGGTACACGGTATCAAGCCCATTGGCAAGAACGGCAATGGTTGGCTTATGCACCCCGAGCGTTGCCACCGCCGCTTCGGTATCGATACCATAGGCTAAGCCGGAAACAACGGTGAACCCTTTTTCTGCTAACCCCGCGCTAAATTTCGCCGTCATTTCTCGGGCATATTGTGTTGGTTTACGTGTTCCCACCACAGCAATTGTACGCGAAGATAAAACGTTTACATTTCCTTTATAATATAAAATAGGCGGTGCGTCTTCTTCTAGACATAATAATTCCTGCGGGTACGCTTTGTGAGAAGCTAACAAAACAGAAATATTGTGTTTTGCTAGCATATTCGCGTGCTTTAAAATATTTTCGTTGGATAAGTCTTTTTGAATTTTACGCGCAAGTTCTTCGCCTAAGTATGTAATAGCTGTAGAATCGTTTTGTTGTAAGGCTTTACCAAAAGAAGTATATGGTTGATAATTTTCCATTACCCACCACAACTTTTTACGTGTTAACCCTTCGTAATGTAACCAAACAAAAAACATTTCTTCTGCTGTCATACTTTTTTCCTTTAATAATGCAATGCATCGATATTTCTATAACTGAGTGCTTCTAAAATATGATTGGATGTAATATCTTTTACACCTTCTAAATCGGCAATGGTACGTGCGACTTTTAAAATGCGCGTGTAACCACGTGCAGACATTTTTAATTTTTCAAAGGCTTGCTCCATTAAGTTTTGTGTTGCTGTATCGAGTTTACAATATTTGCGTACATGTTTTGCTGACATTTTTGCGTTACAATAAATGCCATCATCGTGTTGAAAGCGCGCTAATTGAATTGCGCGAGCGGCATCGACACGCTTTTTGACTTCGGCACTGGTTTCTTCTAAATTTTCATTATTTAAATCTTGAAACTTTACGCGATCGACATCTATTTTTAAATCTATTCTATCTAGTAGTGGCCCAGATAATTTTTTCAAGTATTTTTGTATTTGTGTAGGCGTGCACGTACATTCTAAATCTTTGGAATGATAATTGCCACAAGGGCACGGATTCATAGCCGCTACCAAAATAAAATTTGCCGGATATTCAATGGTTTGGTTGGCACGCGCTACGGTAATCACGCCATCTTCTAATGGTTGACGAAGCGTTTCAATAGTGGTACGCGCGTACTCTGGAAGTTCATCTAAAAACAACACCCCATTATGCGCCAAACTTATTTCGCCCGGTTTACTATTTCTACCGCCACCTGTTAGCGCTACGACGCTAGCTGTATGATGCGGTGCACGGAATGGACGCGCGGTTACAACACCTTTTTGCAAATCTAAAACGCCAGCCACGCTATGAATTTTTGTAACTTCTAGCGCTTCTTCAAAGGTCATATCGGGTAAAATGGTGGGTACGCATTTTGCAAGCATGGTTTTACCACTTCCCGGAGGGCCTACCATTAAAATATTGTGCCCGCCTGCCACAGCAATTTCCATAGCACGTTTAGCAACTTTTTGACCTTTCACGCGCGCGAAATCTTCATACGCTTGGCCTTGTTCACTTACCCATTTTTTTTGCGTTAGGGGCAAATATGTTTTGGTGTTATTTAAAAACTCGACAACCTCTTTCAAGTTTTTTAAAGCGTACACTTCTACGCCTTCGATAAAACTTGCTTCATTGGCGTTTTGATACGGCAAGATAAATTTTGTAAAACCCTTTTCACGTGCGCTAATAAGCGTTGGCAATACACCTAAACAAGGGCGCAATGAGCCATCGAGAGATAGTTCCCCAAGGAAAACATATTCTTTAACCTTTTGTGGACGAACTTGTTCCGTGGCTACTAAAATACCAACCGCTATGCCTAAATCGAACGATGCGCCTTCTTTTTTTGTGCTTGCTGGTGCTAAGTTGACGGTTATTTTTACTGTTGGATATTTAAGACAAGAATTTTTGATAGCCGAGCGTACGCGCTCTTTAGATTCTTTTACCGCAGTATCTGGTAAACCAACAACTTCATACCCTGGCAAGCCTGCGTTTACATCGACTTCTGCTTCTACCAAATAACCTTGCAAACCCGTTAAACCGAAACATTGAATTTTACCTAACATGATTTTACCTCGCCTTTTACTATACCATATTTACTAGATTTTGCAAAACGTATCGTTTTGTAATTTAAAAAAAACTCCCCAAATTTGGGGAGAATATAAACTTATTTCTTTTCTTTAATTTTTGCAGATTTACCAGAGCGTTCTCTTAAATAATAAAGTTTTGCTCTTCTTACATCGCCTTTGCGAAGAATTTCAATATGGTCGATTTTAGGAGAATGTACAGGGAAAGTTCTTTCAATACCAATACCGAAAGATACTCTGCGTACGGTAAATGTTTCTCTTAAACCACCATTTTTACGAGCTATTACAACACCTTCAAAACCTTGCAATCTTTCACGTGTACCTTCAACGACTTTAACCCAAACTTTAACGGTGTCGCCCACTGCGAATGCAGGAATGTCTGTGCGCATACTTTCTTTTTCAATAGTGTCGATAATATTTGCCATGAAGTTCTACCTCCTTAGAAATTTGCGAGAGCGTTCTTGCAAGCTGTAGCGCAGAGGACCACTCTAAATACGCATGTATTTTATCATATACTCTTGCAAAATGCAAGCGTATTTTTTATTTTTATTCATTTTTGTACAATTACTTAGATAAAAGCGTTTTCTATATGCTCAAGCGTTTCACCTAAAACCGCAATACAATCGAACCGAACCTGCGTATTGAATGTTTGATGTTTGGTTATGTACCAGTTTGTACATGTTTTTATTTTATGTTGTTTATATTTGGTAACGGCTTCTTGCGGTAACCCGTATGTAGTTGCGCTTCTGCTTTTTACTTCTACAACAACAAGAATTTGCTCAGGCTTATAGGACATGTAGGTTTGGTATATTTGAAAATTTTGTGGTGTTGGCTGGCTTTTGTACTGCTGTTTATAAAAAGATTGTAATTTGTGCAACCCCTTTTTTTGTAACGTTGCCACAATATCTAATTCACCCATGGGACAGGTGTAGTTGGTTTGTAAAATGGTATAGCCTTTTTGCTTAAGGTAAGCTACGGCCAACGCTTCCCCTTTTCTACCTATAGAGTTTGCTTTAAGATTTGCCATTTTGTAAAAACCCTAAAAAAGATGTTCTATGCACAGGCGAAGCACCTATTTCTCTTAACGCCTGCATATGTTCTTTGGTGCCGTAACCTTTATTTTTATCAAACCCATAGGCCGGGTAGATTTGAGCTAATGTTTGCATGTAATGGTCTCGCTCGACCTTAGCTACAATGCTTGCCGCTGCAACATTGTAACTTGTAGCATCACCTTTAATTATACTATGGCACGTGTATGGCACTTTTAACCCTTTAACCGCATCAACGACCACTACGTTTGGTTTAACGCTTAACCCCATGATGGCTTGTTCCATACAATGCTTGGTTGCGTTTAATATGTTTTGTTCATCGATAACCTTTTCGTTTACAAAAGCAACATGGTAAGAAAGCGCCGTTTGTTTAATTTTTTCTGCAAGTTCTTCTCGTTTTTTTTCGGTAACTTTTTTACTATCGAAAATACCTTCTATCATTTCGTTTAAAGGCATAATAACCGCGCAACAAACCACAGGCCCAGCAAGTGGACCGCGCCCTACTTCATCGACACCCGCCACCATTTCACCATAGGTAGATTGCAAAGATTGGTCATATGCAAACAGTGGCAATGTTTTACTTGGCTTCATACACTTCCTCCACGCTTTCTAACGTAATTTTACCAATTCTTGTTTTTCGAAAATCGTCAAGAATCATCTGCCCGCAACGCTCGTAATCGTACTCTTTGCCTTTGCGCAAACACCCACGCATAACACATACGGCTTCGTAGGCTTCTATACGCTCTTGTTGAAGGTTAATATTATACCTTTGTTGCATGTAGGCGGGATACATTTCACACAATTTGCAAAACAAAGCGTACCCCAATTCTTGTACATCGACAACATTATCTTTAATGCTTCCAATGTATGCTAGATTTTGCGCAACTTGTTGGTTTTCAAAGCTTGGCCAAAGCGTACCTGGGGTATCTAGCACTTCAATATGCTCACTTACCTTTACCCATTGTGTGGTGCGTGTAACACCTGCAATATTCCCCGTTTTGGTTTTACCCGCCCCAACAAGCGTATTGATAAGTGTAGATTTGCCACTATTGGGCACGCCAATCACCATAGCACGAATGACAGGTTGCACACCTTTTTGTTTATATTTTTCCAACTTTGTTTCTGCCAGCTTATATAAAGCATTTTGCACCAAACTTTTGGTGGCGCCATTGGTTGCATTGGTTTTTAGTACCATGGAATTAGAACGTGTGAAATACGTTACCCACTGTTTCGTTTTCGCTTCGTCGGCTAAATCGTATTTATTAAAAATATACAAAATAGGCTTGTTTTGAATGATTTTTTCAAAAGACGGGTTACTACAAGAAAAAGGTGCTCTGCTATCTAGGATATACAGCACAACATCAACAATTTTTACTTGTTGTTCCAACTCTTTTAAGGTCTTTTGCATGTGACCTGGAAACCATTGAATCATATTCTTTTCCTCTTATTGTAATAAATCGGGGCGACGCTTTTGGGTAAGTATTTGCGCTTGCTGGGTGCGCCAACGCTCTATTTCTTGGTGGTTACCGCTTAACAATACATCGGGCACTTTAAGGCCACGAAATTCTTGCGGACGCGTGTATTGGGGGTACTCTAACGTATTTTGTGAAAAACTTTCGTTTTGGGTAGATTCGCTAGAACCTAACACGCCCGGAATATAGCGCGCTATGGCATCGACCAACACCATAGCCGGTAATTCCCCACCCGTGAGAACGTAATCGCCTATACTAATCTCTTCATGCACATATAGAGAAATAATACGTTCGTCTACGCCTTCGTAATGCCCACACAACAAAATTAAATGCTCATACGTTTGTGCCATTTGTTGCACTTTCGCTTGCGTAAGTGTAGTACCCTTAGGCGAGAGATAAACAATATGCGCATGTTTATAGTTTGGTATGCTTTCTATAGCATCGGCAATGGGTTGCGGTGTCATAAGCATGCCTGCACCACCGCCAAAAGGCGTATCATCACATTTTTTATGCTTATCTTTAGAAAAGTCGCGTATTTGAATATAGTGAATATCTATAAGTTGTTTTTCTACCGCTTTGCCCAATAAACTTTCTTTTAGCGGAGCAAACATTTCTGGAAATAGCGTTAAAATATCAATCCTCATAACAAATAACCTCACGCATTTTTTCATCATTGACAATCAATTGCTTTTGCTCTATGTTTACGGATTGAATGACCCCCGGAATGTTCACAAAACTTGCTGGTTTACCTTGCGTTTTTAAAGTAAATACATCGGCACTACCGAAGTTTTCTACATTGGATAGTTGCCCATATATATTTCCAGAATTTCCAACAACGGTAAACCCAAGTAAATCGGCCACCAAAAACTCTTGTTCGCCTAGCGCTTGTTGCAAGTCTTGTTTTAAAACAAACACTTGTTTATTACGCAATGTTTCTGCGGTGGTTCTATCGGTAATTTGTGGAATAGAAAAATACACAAAACCGCTTTGCAAGCGCATATTTTGCAGTTTTATAGCCGAATTTTCATTTTCTAAATAGAAATTTGCAATTTTTGTAATAGCTTGTTCGTTTGTTAAAAGATTGATTGCCTTTACTTCACCGCGAATGCCTTGTGGTTTTACAATGCGCGCGACTGCTACTTTTTCCATAAGTTGCTCCTTAAAACAAAAGGAGAAATATTACATTTCTCCTTATTTGTCTTCTCCAAATTGAACGTTAATTTTTTTGCTTTGATCTCTGCCACTGGTACGTGCAAGTGTACGAATAGCGTTGGCTATTTTTCCACCACGCCCAATTACTTTACCCATATCGCTTTCTGCAACCATAACTTTGATGGTAACAGATGCATCGGTTTCTTCTTCCGTAACGCTTACAGCTTCTGGGTTGTTCACCAAAGCCTTCACAATGTATTCAACAAATTCTTTCATACATGCGTGCTCCTATTATTTTTTTAATGTAACGCCGTTTTTCTTTAATAAAGCTTTAACAGTATCGGTTGGTTGCGCACCGTTAGATAACCATTTTTGTGCTTTTTCTGTATCGATAACGACTTGTTCTTGTGCTGGGATTGGGTTATATGTTCCAATTTGGTCAATATATTGTCCATCACGAGATTTTCTTTCGTCTGCTACTACAATACGATAGAAAGGTGATTTTTTATCTCCCATTCTTGTAAGTCTAATTTTAACAGCCATTGTTTCTTCCTCCATTTTCTTTATTTATCATAAAAGGTTTCCCTTGTTATGTACTCGTTTAAAAAGGCATTTTTCTGCCCATAAGCATACGACCAAGTTTATGATTATTTAAGTTTTTCATCATAAGCTTAGATTGTTCGTACTGTTTTAGTAGTTGGTTTACCTCTTGAATGGTTGTTCCACTACCTTGTGCAACACGCTTGCGCTGACTATATTTGATGATATCAGGATTTTGACGTTCGGCAATGGTCATAGATTGAATGATGGCTTTATAGCGAACAATTTGTTTTTCATCAATACTGCCCATTTTCAATTTAGACGCGCCTGGAATCATGGCAACCAAGTCGGCCAAATTCCCCATTTTACCAATTTGCTCGAACTGGGTAAGAAAATCTTCTAACGTAAATGCGTTTTTACGAAGCTTTTCTTCCATTTTTTTCATTTCTTTTTCATCTACCGCTTGTTGCGCTTTTTCTATTAAGGTAAGCACATCGCCCATGCCTAATATGCGGGACGCCATGCGATCTGGGTAGAAGGGTTCTAAATCGCCTACTTTTTCACCAATACCTGAAAATTTGATAGGCTTACCTGTAACTGCTTTAATGGAAAGTGCAGCACCGCCTCGCGTATCGCCATCTAGTTTGGTTAAGATAACGCCCGTAATGTTCAATTTTTCATCGAACGATTGCGCTACATTAACTGCATCTTGCCCCGTCATTGCATCTACAGTAAGCAAAATTTCGTGAGGAGCAACCGTTTTTTGAATTTGTTGCAACTCTTGCATGAGTTCTTCATTGATATGCAATCTACCAGCAGTATCTAAAATAACGGTATCGTACCCCATTTTTTTTGCGTGCGCCACGCCTTCGCTTGCTATTTTAACAGGGCTAATGGTTCCTTTTTCAAAGAACTCGACACCTGCATTTTGTGCAACTACTTTAAGCTGTTGAATAGCTGCTGGCCTATAAATATCACATGCAACTAACAAAGGTTTTTTGCCTTGTTTTTTGAGCATGTATGCAAGTTTTCCGCACATGGTTGTTTTACCGGCACCCTGCAAACCACACATCATAATAACGGTTGGTGGGTTAGGCGCAACAGCTAACTTTGCATTGGTAGAACCCATAAGCTCTATAAGTTGTTCGTGAACAATTTTTACAACTTGTTGCCCAGGCGTTAAACTTTCAAGAATTTTTTCGCCAATGGCCTTATCGGTAACTTTTTGAATAAAATCTTTAGCAACCGCGTAGTTTACATCGGCCTCGAGCAAGGCAACACGTATTTCACGCATGGCTTGTTTTATTTCTAATTCTGTAAGTTTACCGCGTTTGGTGAGTTTTGAAAAAATATGATTTAACCTTTCCCCTAAACTGGCAAATACACCCATGCAAACTTCTCCTTACTCTTCAAAAATTTTGTTAAGCGATTGAACCAACGCTTCTGCTTGCGACGAAAGTGGACACTGTAATAACTTTTGCTTTACTTGTTGCAGTTTTTGTTTTGATGAAACAATATGCAAAATGTTTTCAAACTTATAAAGTTGTTGCTCGGCCGTGGTATACATATCGTACACCGCCTGACGCGTACTGCCTAATAAAGACGCAAGTTCGGCAAACGATACATCTTTTAAAACACATGCTTCTACAACATAAGCCTGTTTTTCTGTAAGCAGCGCCCCATATACATCATAAAGTTGTGCTACGTACAAACTGCGCTCTATTTGCATAAGCCACCCCTTTGTAAAGGTTTTTTGCTTTACATGAAAGACTATACCGCTATTTTTAAAATTTGTCAATAGATTTTACTTAAAAAATAGAATCTACAAAATCTTTTGCTGAAAACGGAATTAAATCTTCTACGCCTTCCCCTACACCCACAGCACGCACCGGCAGAGTGTATTCTGCCGCCAAGGACAAAAGTACACCACCTTTGGCTGTGCCATCTAGCTTGGTAATAACAATATCGGTTAGCCCAATGGCTTCGTCAAACACCTCTACTTGCTCAAGCGCATTTTGACCCGTTGTGGCGTCTAGCACAATAAGTTTGTGGTATGACGCTTGTGGGTATTCGCGCTGAATGATTCTATCTATCTTTTTTAATTCTTCCATTAAATTAGATTTATTATGCAACCTACCAGCGGTGTCTACAATAACCACATCTGCTTGCTTAGCTTTTGCGCTTTGAATTGCATCGAAAACAACCGCCCCTGCATCGGCTCCGGCGCTATTTTTTACAATTTTTACCTTGCTTCGGTCGGCCCATACAGCAAGTTGCTCACTAGCCGCCGCGCGAAAGGTATCGCCTGCCGCAATAACCACATTCTTTTTTTGTTTTGTAAATTGCGCTGCCAATTTTCCTATGGTTGTAGTTTTACCCACACCATTGACACCAACCACCATAAGTATGCATGGGTATGTAAATGGTGCAAGTTCATTTTCTTCTAACAGAGAAACCATAATATCTTTTAATACATTTTTGGTTTCTTCCGCATTTTTTAATTTTTTCTGTTTTACTTGTTGTTTCAATTCTTCAAGTATACGGTCGGTTGCTGTATGACCAACATCGGAAGACAACAGTATGGCTTCTAGTTCTTCATAAAAGTTGGCATCTATTTCATTTTTTGTAAAAATGTATTTTATTTTATTTTGAAACGCCTGCTTTGTTTTTTTTAAGCCTTCTAATATTTTTGAAAAGAAACCCATGTGTTATTTAACCTCCGCATTTTTTACCGCATCGCTAAGTTTCACGCTAACCACTTTACTTACACCTTTTTCTTCCATAGTAACGCCATATAATGAGTTAGCTAGTTCCATGGTTGGTTTACGGTGCGTAATAACAATAAATTGCGTGTTTTCGCTAAAGCGTTGCAAATACCTTGCAAAACGTTCTACGTTTGCATCATCGAGCGCCGCTTCAATTTCATCTAGCACACAAAACGGCATTGGTTTTAATTTTAAAATTGAGAACAAAATAGCAATAGCCGTTAGTGCTCTTTCACCACCAGATAAAAGCGTAATGTTTTGTAATTTTTTACCAGGTGGTTCGGCAACAATATCAATACCAGCTTCTAGTAAGCCTTCGTCTTCGTGCAAGATAAGTTTTGCGTTACCACCGCCAAATAATTCTTTAAACACAACTTGGAAATTAGCGTTAATTTCTTCAAAACGTTGTTTGAATTTTTGTTCCATTTGTTGCGTTAATTCTTTAATAATTTTATTTAGGTCGTCTTCCGCTGTTTGTAAGTCGTCACGTTGTTTTGCTAAATCGTTATACCTTTCAGAAACCGATTGCAATTCTTCGATGGCATTTACGTTTACATAGCCAAGCGCTTGAATTTGTTTGCGAATTTTTCCAGATTCCTGCAAACCTTCTTCATTATTGTAGTTTTCTTCTTTGAGTTTAAGCGCCGTAGAATATGTTAGACCATATTCTTCAAACACGCGTTCTTGCATAGTTTCAATATCGGTATCAATTTTCGTTAAATGCATTTCTTCACGATTTTTGCGTTCTGTAACGCGCTGAATTTCAGAAGAAAGTGTCATTTTATTTGCATCGGCTTCGTTCATTTTATTTTGAAGCGATTGCTTGTATGTGTCTAGGTTAGCAAGTTTATCACGCACTTCACGAAGTGCATCTTGCCCTTTTTGCTGTTTAGAAACATTCATGGCTTGATGCAACGCATTTTCAAGCGCGCTCATGTTTGTCATGTTTTGTTGCAATAAAACTTTGTTGGTTTGTATTTTAACCTGTAAAGCAGATATATCTTCATTTAGCGCCACAATATCTGTTTTTAGTGTTTTAAGTTCTGTTTCATTTGCGGCAAGTTTTACTTTTAATTCTGTAACTTCTTGCAAATAAAACTCACGTTTTTTATTAAGTTCTGCGCGAACATCTACGGTTTCTTTCTTCGCTTCGCTCGCTGTATCTTTGGCAGATGAAAGTTTCTGCTCTTTTGAGTTAATGGTTTGAATGGCATCATCAAGTTTTTCCACTTCGGCCTTTAAAGAATGCATTCGTTTATCTATATCTTTTTGCTGCAGCACAAGTGCGTTATACTCAGAACTATATCTTTCATATGTATCGTTGGCTTTGGTGTAAGCAACTTCTTGTGCATGAATTTCATCTTTTAAAGCAGAAATTTCTTTTTGCAACGTTGCGCCTTGCGCTTGCAAAGTTTGTTTACGTTGCGTATTTTCTGCAATTTGTTCATTTAAAAGCGGAATATTGCGCTTTAATTCGCTAATTTCTCTATCTCGACTAATTAAAGAAGATGTTGTTTGCCTTGCACTACCACCTGTTAACGAACCTTGTGGATTTAAAATATCCCCTTCCAAGGTTACAATTTTAAAAGAATATTTACTTTTACGTGCTAGGCTAATAGCGTGGTCCATAGTATCTACAATAACGGTGCTTCCAAGTAAGCTAGCAACAACAGACTGAACGTTTGATGGATATTGTACAAGTTGACTAGCAACACCCAACACTCCCGCTTCTTTTAAATATGCTTCTTGCTCTTTCGTAAGTGCGCGTGGTTTCATAGAAGAAATTGGTAAAAAGGTTGCTCTACCATATTGTTTATTTTTTAAATATTCTACCAAAACCTTAGCATTATCTTCATTTTTTGTAACTATATTTTGCACACTAGCGCCTAATGCCATTTCAATAGCAACTTCATATTGTTTTGGTACTTTAATAAGTTGCGCAACAACACCTAAAATATTCCCCGAAAGTGATGCATTTGTTTTTGCATCTTGCAACAACTTGCGAACACTTTGCGTAAAGCCCTCATCGGTAGCTTTCATTTCTTCAAGTAACCTTAGCCTTGATTCTGCGCGGTGAAACTCTGTTTTTATTAACTCGTCTTTACGTATGAGTTCTTGCAGTTGTTTTGAAGAAATATCTTCTTCTTGTTCCTTTTTATCTAGCTGTGTTTTTAGGTTAAGCATAACTTCATTTAGTTGAGAAATGGTTTGTTGTGTAGTATTTTTCTGTTTTGCTACTTCATCTATTTTTTGCAAAACTTGTTGTTTTGATAACGAATTTTCTTCTATTTTTTGCAATTTTGCGTTTTTTTCCGAATTTAGAGTTGTTAAGTCTACTTTTACAAGTGTTAATTTATCTAGCGTTTCTAGCATTAAATTTCCGCTAGTTTCAAACGCTTCTTCACTTTGCGTAAGCTTATCGACAATATCTAAATATTGCGCATTGCTCTTTTCTAAATTATGTTGTATGCCCGCAATGATATCTTCTAATAATTCAATTTTATGTTTCTTTTCTTGCAAGGCTAGTTTTTGATTTTCACGCGTGGTGGTATCTTGTGAGATATCTTCTTGGAGTTTAGTATTCATTGCTGTAAGGTTATCAATTTTTTCTGTAACCAGTTTAACCTCACCGGCTTGCTTTTCCATGCCAACAGTTAAAGAAAGTAATTCATCTCGTAAGGCTTCAATTTGTGAATCGACATCGCGTACATCTTGTACGCTTTTTTCGTACAAAGCAATGGCTTCATCAAAATCTTTTTGACGCAATGCAAGTTCTTCGCTTAAAGCGTTCATACGTGTGCGTATTTCTTCTTTGCTTGTGCTTGCGGTATCGTACTGATAAATGTATGTATTAACTTCTAAATGTTTTAAACGTTCTTTTAATTCCAAATATTTTTTCGCGTTTTCTGATTGTTTTGCTAGTGGCCCTAATTGTCGTTCTAGCTCGTAAATAATATCGTTAATACGTGTTAAGTTATCGTGCGTGCGTGCAAGTTTACGCTCTGCGTCTATTTTACGGCTTTTAAATTTACTGATTCCGGCAGCTTCTTCAAACACGCTTCTTCTATCTTCTGGTTTGGCACTAAGCAATTCATCAATTCGGCCCTGCCCAATAATAGAATAACTTTCTTTTCCTAGGCCAGAATCACGCAACAAGTCTACAATATCTTTTAAACGGCATGGCGTTTTATTGATGGCGTATTCGCTTTCGCCAGAACGATATAATTTACGAGATAAAACAACTTCATCGTATTCTATAGGGAAAATTTTATACGTGTTATCAAAGTATAAAGAAACCTCGCAAAATGATTGCGATTTTCGATTTTCTGTTCCGTTGAAAATAACATCCTGCATGCTAGACCCACGCAAAGCTTTTGCACTTTGTTCGCCTAGCACCCAACGAATAGCGTCGGCAACGTTACTTTTTCCGCAACCATTTGGCCCTACAATACCTGTAACACCTGATTCAAACTTTATTTCTAGTTTATCGGCAAACGATTTAAAACCGTATACCTCCATTTTTTTGAATTTTAGCACTATATTTCTCCTACTACACTTTCTTTATGTTTTGCAATGCTTGCTCGGCGGATAATTTTTCCGCTTTCTTTTTGGTAGTTGCTGTGGCTTGCCCACATAATTGATTTTTGATATACAACTTACAATCATATAAAGGATCTTGCAATGTACCAATACTTTTTACGACATAGCGTATATCTTCGTTTCCAAATATTTCCTGCAAACTCGTTTTTGCATCTTTACCCGCGTTAATAAAATGCGTGTTTTTTAATACGCTTGTAAACAAGTTTTGTATAACGCTTTTTACAACTTGTATACTTTGGCTATCCATATAAATAGCCCCTAGAATAGCTTCCACCATATCGGCTTTCATGCTTTTGGTAACGACGTTTTTTTGTTCGCCTACACCACGTTTTAAACATGCGCTTATATTTAGTTGATCAGCTAAAAACGCGAGCGGTTCTTCCGAAACTAAACTTGAGCGTGTTCTCGTTAATGCGCCCTCGTTTAAAGACGCATCTTGAAACAAAATATCTGCCATAATAAACCCAAGAACAGAATCCCCTAAAAACTCTAGCCGTTCGTTAGAACGCACTCTATGTTCGTTAGCAAAACTTGAATGTGTTAATGCTTCTTGCAATAACTCTGGGTTTTTAAATGTATAACCAAAGGCTTTTTCAATAATATTACGCCTTTGCGCTGTTTTCGACTTGATCATTCTCTTGCAAACCTTTTTGTAAATTTGATATCATTTGTGATTCGTGCATACGATATACTTGCATAATAGATTCGTAAATACTCATAGCTTTACTTGAACCATGAGATTTTATAACAAGTTTTTGAACCCCTAAAAATGGTGAGCCACCTGATTGCGTATAATTTAATTTCTTTTTTAAGCTTTTGAATACATTTTTTAACAACAAAGCGCCGAGTTTTCCGCGTATACCACTTTGCGTAATAGCGTTTTTAATTTCTTGCAAAACAAATTGTACAGCACCTTCTGAAGATTTTAGTGCAACATTGCCTGCAAAACCATCGGATACAACCACATCGTATTCGCCTGAAAGTAAATCGCGGGCTTCCATATTTCCAACAAAGTTAATGCCTTCTGTTTGTTTTAGTAATGCAAAAGCTTCGTGCACTAACTCGTTGCCTTTTTTATCTTCTACGCCATTGGATAGTAGTGCAACGCGTGGATTTTCCATGTTGTGTACCGCTTTCATATACGCACTACCCATTAAAGCAAACTGTTGTAAATACTGCGGTTTGCTATCTACATTGGCACCGCAATCAATAAGCAAGGTTTTTCCGCCTTTTGCGTTTGGAAGTTCTGGTGCTAGTGCTGGGCGTGCAACCCCTTTGATTCTACCTATTTTTAGCAAAGCCCCTGCTAAAACAGCTCCCGTGCTACCTGCAGAAACCAAGCCACAAACATCATCTCTGGTTTTTAACAGATCTAAAGCAACAACCAAAGAAGAATCTTTTTTGTTTTTGATGGCCGATGTTGGCACATCGTCGTTAGTAATCATTTCTGATGCGTGCACAATTTGTATTTTGTCACCTTTGTAGTTAAAGTAATTTAATTCGTCTTCAATTCTATCAGCGTCGCCCGTTAGAATAATTTCTATATCTTCGTGTAAATTTACAGCAGTAATGGCGCCACCTATAATTTCTCTTGGCGCGTTATCTCCGCCGAATGCATCTACAACTATTTTCATGACACTTCTCCTTATACATACAATTACATGTATTATACCAAATTTATACAAACTACCGCAAACAAATACCGCATAAAAGCAATAAAAAAACGCCCCGACGGACGTTTCTTTATAATGATTATTTATTGTTTTTTATTTTCATCAGCTTTAACCAACATTTTTTTATCCCCATCGTAGTAGCCACATTTTGCGCAAACACGGTGTGCTTGTTTCATTTCGTGACATTGAGGGCATTCAACCAAAGCAGGAGCCGATGCTTTCCAATTTGCAATTCTACTTCTCCCTTTTGATTTTGATACTTTACACTTAGGTACTGCCATACATTCTACCTCCTACTTAATTTTACCTTTTAGCGCCGCAAATGGATTATTTTCTCCTACTTGCGTTTGCGCGCACTGACAAGTGGTTTCATTTAAATTTGCCCCACATATTTTGCACAACCCCTTACAATCTGGACGACACAATACATGCGTTGGCAAATGCAACATAATTTCATTTTCCAAAATAGGTATAAGTGAAATAGAAGAGCCTTCGTATGTGTAAAAATCTTCACTTTCACCTTGCACAATTTTTTCATTTGTTTCAATAAATAAATTTTCTTCAAAAGCACCACCGCAACGATCACACACATAGTGCATAGGAACGCGCATTGTAGATTTTAAGATAACAGCATCGGCTTCCAGTGTAAGCGAGCCATTTACCTCAGCCTCACCCGCTACCTGATACGGTGTGTTTAGCACAACCGTAGCGTTTGGCTGAAAAGAAAACGTGAATGAAAATGTGCCATTTTTTGCTGATTGTATTTTGGAAACATCTATAACCATATTCACCTACCAATAGCAACGATATTATATACAAACTCTTATAGTTTGTCAATTGGATTTTTTAATTTATTTGTTTTTCAAAACAACTTGCATAGTTTCTTGTGCAATTAAACCTTCTTCATCGGTTGGAATAACATAGACTTTTACTTTTGAATTCCATGCACTTATTTTATCTGTAGCCCCGCGAGGTAAGCTAAGGTTTTTCTTTTTATCTAATTTTATACCTAAATTCTCTAAACCTGTTAGAACTTGTTCACGCATCCATGCATCGTTTTCACCAACGCCAGCGGTAAACGCAATAGCATCTGCACCATTTAATGCAGCCATATAAGAACCTATATATTTTTTTATTCTATACGCATACATTTGTAACGCCAAACGAATATCATCGGTTTGCTCTTCGTGTTCTTCCACGTCACGAATATCGCCACTTACACAAGAAACACCTAGTAAGCCAGATTCTTTATTTAAGTATTGAATTACATCTTCTACCGATTTTCCGGTTTTGTCCATGATAAATGGCACAACCGATGGGTCGATATCGCCACTTCTTGTGCCCATCATTAAGCCTTCTAGCGGTGTAAAGCCCATAGATGTATCTTGACACTTACCGTTTTTAACCGCAGAAACAGAGCTACCATTGCCAATGTGGCAGATAATAAATTTACCTTTTTTGCCAACCATTTTTTCTAATTGACCGCTAATAAATTGATGCGAACTTCCGTGGAAGCCATATTTACGAATTTTCCAATCGGTGTATGCTTGTTTAGGAATTGCATAGCGGTATGCATAGTCTGGCATAGTTGAATGGAAAACGGTATCAAACACAACAACATTTGGTTTTCCCGGCATAGCTTTTAAACAAGCTTTAATGCCTTGCACATGACCTGGCTGATGTAAAGGTGCAAGCGGTGTTAACCCTTCAATTTCTTTCACAACAGCATCGGTAACTAGAACGGAAGATGTGAAGTTTTCACCACCGTGCACAATACGGTGACCTACCGCATCGATATCATTTAAAGAAGCGACTGCTCCGTTTTCTTTAGCGGTTAATGCTTTTATAACTTGTTTAACAGCATCGGTATGCGTTTTCATGGTTATGGCTTCTTTGTTAAAAATGGTTTTACCTTTTACTTTGTAGGTAAACAAACCGTCCATACCTAACCTTTCGCACAAACCCTTTGCCAATACTTCATGATTTTCCATATCAATAAGTTGATATTTTAGCGAGGAACTCCCTGCATTTACGACTAAAATTTTCATTGTTTATTCTCCTTTAACTTTCATTTGTAATTTTGTTACCGCAAGCATAAGCAAAACTTCTTCACTATTTGCCCCGCGAGATAAATCGTTGATTGGTTTTGCTAAGCCTTGCAAAATTGGCCCAACCGCACGAACACCAGCAATACGTTGCACAAGTTTATACCCAATATTTCCACTGTTTAAATCTGGGAAAATTAAAATATTCGCTTTACCTTCTAAAACACTGTTTGGGCACTTTTGCTTTGCTACGCTTGGAACAAGTGCAGCATCTAACTGCACCTCGCCATCAACAATAAGCGACGAGTTTTTTCTGCGCACCAAAGCATACGCCTCTTTAACTTTTTGAATATTTTCATCTTTTACATTTTCATTGGCTTTTGTTGAATAACTTAGCATAGCAACACGTGGTTCTTCTCCCACCAATTGTGATGCCGTTTTTGTTGTGCTTATAGTAATTTCTGCAAGTTCTTCAGGCGAAGGATTTGTGTTTACGGCGCAATCGGCAAAAATCATAACGCCTTTATCCCCTAGCGAACTCCCTTTTGGCATTTCCATAACCATGCAACTAGACGCTGTTTTTACACCCTCGGCTGTACCCACTAACTGAAACGCAGCACGTAAAACATCTCCTGTATGTGCCTGAACGCCCGCCAACATACCTTCTGCATGCCCCATGCGAACCATAAGTGCAGCAATAACAACAGGATGCGCAACAATTTCTTTTGCCATTTCTAGTGTAACGCCTTTGTGTTTACGCGCTTCATAATACGCGTTTGCATATTTGGGGTCTTCTACTGCTTTTTTAAAATCGACCAAAGTAACTTCGTGCAACGCTCGACGCGATAGACTTTGACGCATACGCACTTCGTCGCCCAATAAAATAATGCCACCTATGCCTACCTGAACCGCCATTTCCGCCATTTCTAAAATGCGAGGGTCGTCGCCTTCTGGAAATACCACTCTATCAGAAATAAAGACAGCTTCTTGTAGCCAATCATCAAAAATAGTGTGTTCTACTTTTTTCTTTTTACCAAACATAAAGGCTCCTTAAAATTACATTACGCATAAGTTGCTTTTTTTACAATAATACGCTATATTTGAGTATATAGATATTTCATTGTTTTGACAACTTATATTTGAGGTAATTATGAAATTTTCAGCAATTATTTGTGAGTTTAACCCATTGCATTTGGGCCATACATATTTAATTCAACAAGCAAAAGAACAAAGCGGCAACCCCATTCTTTGCCTTATGAGTGGAAACTTTGTACAACGTGGTGAACCAGCCATATTGGATAAATACACACGCGCAGAGTTAGCTTACGCAAACGGTGCAGACGCAGTTTTAGAATTGCCCACAATATTTGCAACCGCCTCTGCAGAATACTTTGCTTTGGGCGCTGTAAAATTATTAACAGACTTACAATGCGTATCCCACCTATATTTTGGCGTAGAATCGAACCATCCTACGCAATTACTAGAAACCTTTAAGAAAGTGCTTGCGCATAATGAACTAGAAACCACCTTACAAACTTTTTTACAAAAAGGATATGCATATAAAAGTGCTTACCGCCAAACGTTAGAAACATTGTTTGGCAAAGAAGTAGCCACAGAGCTAACTATGCCCAACAATATATTAGCTTTTTTGTATGTAAAAGCTATTCACACACTCAAAAGTTCCATAGAACCTGTTGCTGTTTGCAGACAAGGACAAACCTACAACAGTACAGAACTAAACATTGGCTACGCTAGCGCCACTGCCATAAGGGAAAATATACACAATCTTGAAGTAATAAAACCATATATACCCCACCAAACATATGAAGCGCTAGAAACGCATATATTGCCAAACAAGGATATTTTTGAAGCTTTGATTTTGTGGCAACTTCGAACAATTGATATAAACGACTTATTAAATATTCAAGGAACAACGGAAGGGTTGCCTTACGCAATCAAAAAATACTGCTACCAATCCACCACACTAACCGATTGTTTAAACAAGCTGAAAAGTAAACGTTATAGCTATTTGCAATTAAACCGTTACTTGTATCATATTTTATTAAACACACCCCAAGAGCTTATGACAAAAATTTTAAACACAAAACAAAATTACGCAAAAATACTATGTATTTCAAAAAAATATTTACCATTTTGCAGAAAAAATAAAAATTTTTACTGCATTACAAAGCAAAAAGATGTAATAAAAATGCCACCTGTTTTGCAAGATAGTTACGCCCTTGACTGCAAAGCCACCAACCTTTACAGTACAATAACCCAAACACTTGCAAACACAGACACAATAAAAGGCACGTTATTTAAGTTGTAAAATACACTTAAACTGCATATATTGTACCATGCAGATAGTTAAAATCATTGAAAACAATAAAACAAAGCAACCACATAAATTGCAGTTGCTTTTTTTTACGCTATTTCTTATGTTTTGTATGCTAGTATTTGCTATATACCCCCAAACATATATACCGACAGCAAAACACGGTATTTTGTTATTTGCAAACAATGTACTACCTAGCTTATTCCCCTTTTTTATTTTTACAAAACTACTTATTCAACTACATGTATTAGAATTTGATAACCTTAAAACAAACGCATGTACATATAAAATATTTGGGTTACCATCTTCATGTTTATATATATTCATTTTAAGTATTCTTTCCGGCTACCCCGTTAGCGCAAAACTGATTGCCGATTTAAAGAATGAAAAAAAATTAAGCAAAGATGAAGTGATTCGTTGTTTAGCTCTATGTAGCACATCGGGGCCGGTATTTATATTAGGAACAGTTGGATTTACATTTTTAGCAAACCTAACTGCAGGCGTTATTCTACTCGCATCACACATACTCGCAAGCCTTACAAACGGCATAGTTTTTCGCAAATTTACAGCAAAAAATGTGAAAAACGATAGCAAAAACAGCAATTTACCACAACAAAACTGTAACAAAATAAAAAATTCAAACCAATCTACAAGTATATTAGAAGCGTTTAGCACAAGTATTTTAGAAAGCATACGATCTATTTTGGTTGTTGGCGGTTACATTATTTTATTCTTTATTATGATTCAAATTTTGCAAAACACATATATTTTATACCCGTTACAGCAATTTTTAAAAGCGATATGTAATGCACTACATATTCCAGCCGATTATGCCAACGCATTATTATCGGGAACTTTAGAACTTACACGTGGCTGTGCCGAATTAGCCACTTTACCAAACTTTCATATTTCTTTATTATGCATTAGCGCCTTACTTGGTTGGAGCGGAATTTCTATACTGATGCAGTCTTTACATTTTCTAAAAAATTGCAAAATAAAAGCACGCTATTTTTTACTTGTAAAAAGCGTGCAGTGTATTTTAAATATTTTATATTGTGGACTTCTACTATTTATTTTCTGCTGAGTCATCGTGTTTGCGTTTTAAAAGATTAGCGTTTGCAATTTCTTCTCGGTTATTACGAATAATGTTTATATTTTCCATTAAATAATCTTCAACCGCTTTTAGCATTTTATCTACATTATCTTTGGTTACCTGAAGCATATTTTGGCATGTAGCTTGCATTTGCATTTTCATTTGTCTTGCTTCATCTTCAGCTTTTTGTACAAGAGCAGAATCCGAAACAATTTGCTCCGCTCTTTTTTCAGCCTCCGCAAGTGTACGCCTTGCAGTTTCTTCTGCGTTTGCTAAAATTTTATCTCTTTGACTTAACACATAAGTTGCTTCTTGTACCGCTGGCGGAATCGCTCTTTTCAACTCATCTACCAATGCACTACATTTATCCATATCTACAAGAGATTTTTTGCTCCACAAAAAGTTTTTGCTTTTATATAACTCGTTTTGCAAATCTTCTATAATTTGATTTATATCCATTACCTTTCCCCTATAACCCTTATGGATTGTGTTCGAGCAATTTTACTTGCGACACACCATACGTTCTATCTAGTGTTATTATATAACTTTTTTCTATTTCTTGCAATATTTTATTTGCCTGATGTTCCCACACAATACACGCATTGGGCGCCAGCAACTTATATTGATGCATCCAATAAAGCGCTTCTTCCGCAAAGTTGGATGCAAAAGGCGGATCTAAAAATACAAGATCGAACTTTAAACCTTTATCTTTACACTTTGCAAGCACTTGTAAATAATCATCACAGTATATACTATATGTATTTTCTGGTATGCCCCTTAAATTTTTTTGAATAACTTTTACCGCTTCGGGATTTTTTTCACAAAACACCACATAAGAAGCATCTCTACTTAAACATTCAATACCAAGCGCGCCAGAACCAGCAAACAAATCTAATACCTTACTGCCAGCAATACGAGATTGCACCATGTTAAATACAGAACCTTTAATTCTATCTCGCATGGGTCTTGTAGAACGACTATCAATTGTTTCTAAAGTTCTTCCGCGCCATTTCCCCGTTATAACTCTCATAAACTCTCCTTATAAAGAAAAACCACCATCTACAGTTAGCACTTGCCCTGTAATAAACGAAGCTTTTTCAGACATAACAAACGCCACCAAATACGCAACATCTTCAGGCTCGCCAATTCTGCCTACAAGTGTTTTTTCTTTAATATATTCCATAACTTCATCTGAGTATCCACTAAGCATAGGTGTTAAAATTGGCCCTGGAGCAACCGCATTGAAGCGAACCTTTGCGCCAGCGTATTCTTTTGCCATGGCTTTAATAAAGGCATTGATTGCGCCTTTTGTGGCACTGTAAACCGTTTCGGTACTTGCACCTACGTTGCCCCACATACTAGACAATATAACGGCATTTCCACCTTCACCATCTAACCACTGCGACGCAATTTCACGAGATAACAAAATAGCGCTTTCCACATTGATTTGCACCATATTACGAATGGTTTCTACCGTTTCATCAACTAACAGCACATTATGGCTTACACCAGCACAATACGCCAAGCCATCTATTCTACCAAACGTTTTTTTCGCTTGCTCTATAATAACCGAAACACCTTGCGTTGTGGACAAATCAGCACCTACAAGCAAACACTTACAACCCATGCGTTCTAACTCTTGCGCCACATCTTCCGCTTTCTGTTTATGCTGAAAGTACGTTAACACAAAATTTGTGTAAACTTTATCTTTTGCTAGTTGTTTTGCAACCGCTCCGCCAATACCTCCAGAAGCACCTGTAATGATAACTGTATGCATAACGATCTCCTTTTCAAACGGTTGTATTATACCATACACACATAGATTTGTAAAATTTTTTAAAATTTATTTTATATACCTTGCCTTTTTTCGTGAGTATGCTATAATAAAAACGTTGCAATTGCAATCATTATACATGTATTTCATTCAAAGTGGCGCAGCAACTTTGTTGCAAGCGGAGGGGTTTCCCCGGACCCACTAAAACCGGAAATTACAATTATATATTTTATGGACCTTTAGCCCAAGTATGCAGAGCAACTGACGCGCAAGCAGTGCGCGACGCGTAAAAAAGTTGCCTGTGGCAAGTTTTTAGCTAAAGCGGCGCAGCAACTTTGTTGCAAGCGGAGGGGTTTCCCCGGACCCACTAAAACCGGAAATTACAATTATATATTTTATG